>JBKHJB010000031.1:0-16156 GCA_046538345.1 Phycisphaerae bacterium | reverse complement strand
GCTTCGGCAAGCAGACCGGTCGCCTCGCACGCAGCCGCCAGGTTGAAAAGCACAGCCACGTCATCCGGGCGTTGTTCGGCAGCTTTGCTGAAATGCTCGACCGCCCCCTCGAAATCGCCCTTCTCGACGGCAGCCAGACCGGCCTGTGATGACTCGCCGCCCGCATAGCGGAATTGCAGCGCCACCGGCACCAGCACCGGCTCGACCATGCCTCGAACCTCCTCGACGCACTGAGCCAGCAGCTCCCGCACAATCTCTTCGGTCGGCGGAACCCGGTCCGGATCGTCGCCGCGATAAAGCCCGTACTGCCCGCGCAGGCGAGGATCCTCATTGGACACATAGCTGGGATGCGTTTCCAGTTCCACGGCTTTGCCGCCACCGGCCGGCGCAATAGAGAACACGACCCCCGCCTCCACCGTCCTGACAAGGTAGGGTAACTCGACCGTCCGCGCCCGGCCGTGCTCGTCGTACCCGCGGGCCTGGCGCACGCCGGACTCGTCGGTGACCTCGACGGTAACCTCGCCACCGACGGCCAGCGGTTCCTCGGCGCCTGCGGAACCGCTCAAGCCCGCCATCCGCCGCTGCACCTCCGTACGGAGAAACTCGCTTATCCACTGCTCTCCGCCGCCGGTTACTTCAAAGCGGTCCGGTCGGACCTCTCCGCCCGCCGGCAACTCAACAGCGGCCGGGAGAATATGCGTCACATCGACCGACGGACCGGCGCAGCCGCCGGCACATGCCGCCAACAGTACAATCACCACGAACCCGTCACCCTTGCGCATAGTTCGGTCTCCCTTTCTGTGGCCCGACCATCCCAGGCCCGGGTAAAATGGACACCAGCCGCAGTTTGTTTGCAAGGGGCTTGATACAAGCCGTCCGGCGGCATACCTTTCCATGGACACGTTCACCGGTGGATACAGACATGATACGCACCCTCGGACTGCTTGTGCTGTCAACCGCCATTGTCGGCTGCGGCACGGAAACCTACGTCCTCGGCACGCGGGACTCCTACCTCTTCACGGCCCGCGACGCGCTGGCGCTGCCGGGCGAACAGGTCCGGCTGCAGGCCCGACTACAGGGCGGCGATTTTCTGCTCGACATGCCCGGCTACGTCGTACGCTTCGCTCGTGACGGCAAACTCTATCGCGCCGCCCAGACCAATGACGAAGGACTGGCGACGGTGACTTTCACGCCGCCTGAGCCGGGTGACTATCTTTTCGTCGCGGAAACAGCGCCTGTGGGCTTTTCCGACTCTCCGCCCCAGCCACAGGAACTGCTCGTCGCCTGCCGCGAGCCCGACACCCCCATGGCCGTGGTAGACCTGGACAAGACACTTGTCGCCGACGGCTTCCACTCCGTTCTGATAGGCGACCCCCAACCGATGCCCGACTCCGTGGAAGTCATGCAGCGACTGGCGTCGGACCATACCATCGTCTATCTGACACACCGCCCGGACGTATTTACCAACAAGAGTAAATCCTGGCTCGCCGAACACGGCTACCCGCCCGGGCCGGTGCTGCTTTCGAGCGTTTCTGAGTTTCTCAAGGGCAGCGGCGCCTATAAGACCGAGATGCTGCGCGAACTCACGAGCCGGTTCGACGAAATCCGCGTCGGAATCGGCGACAAGGTCTCCGACGCGCAGGCGTATTACGATACCGGTCTGGAAAGCATATGCATTCTGCCCATGCCCGCGCGCGACGACCCGCAACAGTACGAGATGCTCGCCGAGAAGGTCTCGACACTGCCCGGCGAAGTACATGTGGTGACCGACTGGGGCGAGGTCCGCGGAGTACTGTTTGACGGACTGGCATTCCCGCCGTCTCGTATCGTCGAACGCCTGAAGAGCAAGGCCGCCGAGCTGGAAGCGGCCGAGAAGTCCGCCGGAGGGCAGCCATGATCCGCCGGAACCTGCTAATCGCGGCCGTACTGCTCGCCATCATCGCGACGGGGTGCATACAACACCATCCCGTCGGTGCCGACGAGATGGCCCGGCTTTGGACACTGCACGCGGACCCCGGCGAGACAGCTCTGCCGTATCGGCCGAATATATCCGGCACCCGGCTGCCCGGCAGGTGGATCATCCGCTACGAGGAGAGCTTGCTCCGCTCTACCATAAGCATCGTACGGACGGCCGAGCGGTTCGACGAAGATCAGGAGACCATCGACATTTCGGTCAGCCCCGAGCACGCGGAGGTGCTCTCCACGGTGCTGACGGACATGAACGATGCGGTCGAGCAGCTCCGCGAGCTGCGGAAAGGACAGGGCGAGGATTACCGAGACTGGTCCGAAGGGATGGCCCACGTCCTGGCGCAGATAGAGAGCATTGCCCGCCGCGCCGGCGCCGGGACGCCGCAGGACGCGGAAGAAGAAGCGACCGGGCTTTCAGCCGGTCCGATGCTGGAAATGCTCGTGCTGTACGCCGACGAACAGACCGGCGGTCAACTGCTAAGCGACCTCGGTCCCGGCGACGCACAACAGTTGCGAAGCGCTCTGGGGCAGTTCGCCCTGCGGATGGGTTTCGCCTTGGCCGGGCGGGAGCTTGACGGCGAACTGCGTGATGAGCTGATGGCACGGCTCCGGGAAAGCGAGGATCCCTATGCCACGAAAGACGAAATCGCCGAGATGCTTCTGGAGTCGGTACGCTCAGCCGCCCCCGTCGCGGCGGAAGACAAACTCTCGGCCGGTGTGGGCAGCGCCCTGTCGGCCGCTGCGAAAGCCATTACCGTTCTCGACGGTTTCGTGCGGCAATGGGACAAAGTGGACCGCATAGAAACCGCCCTGCTGGAAGGCGCTAACGGCCCCGTGGTCGAGGCGGTGGTCGCGGTCAAGCCCGGCCGGGAGGTCCGCATGGTCGACGTCACGCCTTTTCAGCCGGTCGTCGCTTTCAAGGGCGTCAGCCGAATTACCGTCGTGCCCGAAGCCGCCGGCGGCAATGACGTGGTCGTGCTCTTCGATTCAGACGAGTCGGACGCGGGCGTACAGCTCCGCTTCGAAGGGCTGGTATATGCCCTGGCCCGACTCCTGGTGATACCCATCGACAGCGGGCGACTCAGAGAGATCCGCGTCACATCCGAAAGCCCCACCTACGGGAAGGGCATGACGCACGTGACCGTCCTGATGGAGGCGTTAAGCGGCGGCGCGGACCGACGCAGAGCGCTGGTGTACAAACAGGTCGAAAATCGCGGGCTTCGCCGCCGTGCTTTTTACGTGGAATATCCCGAACTCCGCAGCGAGCGTACCTTCAGCTACATCACCCCTACACGCCGGTACAGCTTTTACCGCAGCAAGGACAGTCCGGACCAGTAGGTCCACTGCCCGTCGCTTGAGCTGGAATTCAAGATTACCCCTTGACCGAGTCGATTCTTACGCTATACTGTGAAGCTGTTCACACTGCGTAACTTCTCACAGCACCGGTAACCGTAATGCCTAACAGTTTGTCAGAAAAAGCCATAGCTCGACTGAGCGTGTATCGTCGCGTGTTGACGGAGCTGCTCAGGGACGGCCGGGCTTCCGTACGCTCCGACGATCTCGCCTCCGCGGCGGGCGTGACGGCGTCCCAGGCGCGGCGCGACCTCATGCTCGTCAGTGCGCTGGGCACAAACAAGGGCTACGACACCGCCAAACTGCTGCGGGCGGTCGAGGACCTGCTCGACCCCCACGAGCCACAGGAGGTCGCATTGGTGGGCGTCGGAAACATCGGCCGGGCGCTGCTGGCTTACTTCGCCGGCAGGAGACCCAAGCTCGACATAACCGTCGCCTTCGACAACGACCCGTCGGTCACCGGGCGGCTGATTCACGGCTGCCCGTGCCGGCACGTTACGGAATTGCACGAGCTGATATCGCAGCGGGAGATTCATACAGCCATTATCGCCGTGCCCGAATCGGCCGCCCAGCAGGTCGCCGAGTCGCTGGTAGCGGCCGGCGTGCGAGGCATCATGAACTTCGCACCGGTCCGATTGCGGATACCGGAAGGGGTTTATGTGGACAGCGTTGACCTGACCAGCTCGCTGGAGAAGGCCGCCTTTTTTGCCAGACAGCGAAGCAGGGAAGCAAAAGGACTCAGCAACCATGCCGAATGACGCCATTGGAGAAATCCTTGCCCGTCACCAGGGCGGTTCGCGTGACGACCTGATCCCCATACTTCAGGAAGTCCAGGACGCCTGCGGCTTCCTCTCGCGTGAGGCGGTTACCCGCGTCGGGAGCCATCTGAACCTGCCCGCCAGCAAGATTTACGGCGTGGCGACCTTTTACAATCAGTTCAGGTTCCAGCCGCTGGGTCGCTACCACGTACAGCTCTGCCGCGGGACCGCCTGCCACGTAAAGGGCGCCTCGAGCGTGCTGGAGGCGGTCAAGCGGGAGCTGAAGATAGAGCCGGGCGAGACGACCGGCGACGGGCAGTTCAGTTTGGAGGTGGTCGCATGCATCGGCGCCTGCGGGTTGGCGCCGGTTATCTCCGTAAACGGCGAGTTTCACGCAAAGCTTACACCCGATTCGGTGAAGGACGTAATAAATGCCTACCGCGACGAGGTCGCAAAACACGAAGCTCAATAAGGACGCGGACCTGCTGTGTCCCCACGGCATGGACGTCGGCGAGTTCGCGCAACTGGCCTCCGCCCTGCGGCGCGAATGGCTGGACAGGCCTGTCGTGTTCCTTGGCACGGGCACCTGCGGACTGGGCGCCGGCGCCGGCAAAACCCTTGACGCCGTGAGAGACTACCTGGAAACCAACGGCGCCGACGCCGACGTCGTGGAGGTCGGCTGCATCGGGCTTTGTGCGGCCGAGCCGATAATGGAGGTGCAACTGCCCGGCCGATGCCGCGTGGCGTTTCAGGCGGTAACGCCGGAGAAGGTCAAACCGCTGCTCAGCGTGATGCTCGCCGGAGACGCGCCTTCGGAGCACGTTCTCGGCCAGCACCGCTGCGAGGACCTTACACCATACGACGGCATCCCCTTTGTGGACGAGCATCCGTTCTTTGCACGCCAGACGCGCTGGGTGCTGGCTAACTGCGGGCGGATCAACCCCACGCAAATCGAGGAATACCTCGCCTGGGGCGGCTATCGCGCTCTCGCGCGTGTCCTGCGGGAAGTTCCGCCGCGCGAGCTTTGCCGTCAGGTGCTTGACAGCGGTCTTCGCGGCCGGGGCGGTAGCGGCTTTCCCACCGGGAAGAAGTGGATGTTCGCCCTGGAAGCCACCGCCGACCAGAAGTACCTAGTCTGCAATGCCGACGAGGGCGACCCCGGTGCGTTCATGGACCGTGCGGTCATCGAGGGCGACCCCCACCGGCTCATCGAGGGAATGGCCATCGCCGCCTACGCCATCGGCGCGACCAGGGCGTACGTTTACATCCGCGCCGAGTACCCGTTGGCGATCCGGCGCCTCCGCGAAGCTATCGCCCAGGCCGAGCGGAACGGGCTGCTCGGGCGGAACGTTCTGGACAGCGGCTTCTCGCTGAGCATACGGATCAAGCAGGGCGCGGGCGCGTTCGTCTGCGGCGAGGAAACAGCACTTATACACAGCATCGAGGGACGCCGTGGCATGCCCCGTCCCCGGCCGCCTTTCCCCGCGGTCAAGGGGCTGTTCGGAAAGCCCACCATCATCAACAACGTGGAGACTCTCGCGAACCTGCCGGGCATTCTCGACGGCGGCCCGGAAAGATTCGCCGCGGTCGGCACCGAGAACAGCAAGGGCACCAAGGTCTTCGCCCTTTCCGGACGCGTGGAGCGGACCGGGCTTATCGAGGTGGCGATGGGAACGCCGCTGCGCGAGATCATCTTCGACATCGGCGGCGGCGTGCCGGACGGTAAGGACTTCAAGGCCGTCCAGATAGGCGGTCCTTCCGGCGGGTGCATACCTACACAGCACCTGGATATTTCCATCGATTACGAGTCGCTGAAATCCGTCGGCGCGATGATGGGCTCCGGCGGGCTGGTGGTGATGGACGAGACCACCTGTATGGTGGACCTGGCGAAGTTCTTCATGGACTTCATACAGCGCGAAAGCTGCGGCAAGTGCATCCCCTGCCGCGAAGGAACAAAGAGGATGCTGGAGATCCTTGAGGGAATTACCCGCGGCCGGGGCAGCGAGAAGGACTTCGACGCGCTGGAGCGCTTCAAGGGTGTGGTGTATCTGGACCGACTGGCCGAGGTCATCCGCGAGACCAGCTTGTGCGGTCTCGGTCAGACCGCGCCGAACCCCGTGCTCAGCACGCTACGGTGGTTCCGCGAAGAGTACGAGGCGCATGTTTTCGAGCGTCGTTGCCCGGCCAAGGCGTGTGCGCAGCTCATGCGATACACCATTGACGAGGAGAAATGCGTCGGCTGCACCCTCTGCGCCAAGAAGTGCCCCACGGGCGCCATCATGGGCGCGCCCAAAAGCCCGCATTACATAGTACCTGACAAGTGCATCGGCTGTGGCTCGTGCACCGATGCGTGCCGCTTCGACGCGGTGGTGGTGGAATAAACGAGGTGAACCGTGGTTCGGATAGACGTTAACAACAGGACGGTCGAGGCCCGCGAAGGCGAGATGCTTCTGGACGCCCTGCGCCGTGCGGGTGTGGATGTTCCGACGCTCTGCCACGTTCCCGGGCTGCCGCCCAGCGGCGCGTGCCGCATGTGCGTGGTGGAGCTTCCCGACGCAGGCAAGCTCGTGCCGAGCTGTGCGCACCAGGTTCGCGAGGGTATGAGGGTGCTCACACACTCGCCGCGAGTGCTCCGCGCCCGCAAGACCGTTGTGGAGCTTCTGCTCGCGGGGCACCCCGACGACTGCCTCTACTGCGTGCGCGGCGGAACGTGCGAGCTGCAGAAACTCGCCGAGGTGCTCGGCGTGCGCGACCGCCGCTACGGCGGCGAGAGCCCCCAGCGCAAGCTGGACACCTCCAGCCCGGCGATCGTCCGCGACCCGGCCAAGTGCATTCTCTGCGGCCGATGCGTGAGGATATGCGAGGAGGTGCAGGGAGTCTCGGCGATAGACTTCATCGGTCGCGGCAGCAGGGCGACTGTGGGCACCGCGTTCGACGAGGGGCTGAACGTCTCGAGCTGTGTCAACTGCGGCCAGTGCGTTACCGCCTGCCCTACCGGCGCGCTGCGCGAGCAGAGCTACATGAAGGAAGTCGCCGATGCCCTGACCGACCCCGAGCGGATTGTGGTGGTCCAGCACGCACCGGCCGTTTCGGTAACGCTGGCGGAGGAGTTCGGACTGAAGCCCGGCAAGGACATCTGCGGAACCATGACCACGGCCATGCGGCGACTGGGCTTCGACCGTGTGTTCGAGACCAGCTTCTCTGCTGACCTGACCATCATGGAGGAGGCCGGCGAGCTGGTTCACAGGATTCAGAACGGCGGACGACTGCCGATGATGACGAGCTGCTCGCCTGGTTGGATAAAGTTCGTCGAGCAGTTCTATCCGGAGTTCGTCGGGAACCTCAGCACCTGCAAGAGTCCGCAGCAGATGCTCGGCGCGGTGATAAAGACATTCTTCGCCGAGCGCGAGGGCATCGACCCGCGGAAGATTTTCTCCGTGGCGGTCATGCCGTGCACCGCAAAGAAGTTCGAGGCGCGGCGGCCCGAGTTGGCGCGCGAGGGCGTGTGGGATATCGACGCGGTGCTCACCACCCGCGAGCTGGCGAGGATGATACGCATGCACGGGCTGGAGTTGGACACCCTCGAGCCGGACAGCGCCGACACGCCGTTCGGACAGCGAAGCGGCGCGGGAAAAATCTTCGGCGCCAGCGGCGGCGTGATGGAGGCGGCCGTCCGCACCGCCCATCGGCTCGTCACCGGACGGGACATGGACAACCTCGACCTGCGCCCGCTTCGCGGTGACAAGCGCCTCAAGCAGACCACGCTGACCATCGACGGCGTAACGCTTGGCGTGGCCGTCGCCAGCGGTCTCGGCGCGGCGCGGAAAGTGCTGGACGAGGTCAAAGCCGGCAGGGACGACCTGCACTTTATCGAGGTGATGACCTGCCCCGGCGGGTGCATCGCAGGCGGCGGGCAGCCCTACGGCGCGGACCGCGACGCCGTCAAAGCCCGCATGAAGGCACTTTACAAAATCGACCGCCGGGAGCAGCTACGGACCTCGCACGACAACCCCGCCGTTAAGCGGCTCTACGAGGAGTTCCTTGGAAGCCCGCTGGGTCCGAAGAGTCACGAGCTTTTGCACACCAGCTACGCGCCGCGCGAGGTGCTGCGCTAGGAGACCTAAACCGTGGAAGGTGCGGAGAACATCACGCTTGTCAGTACCATCAGCGAGCACTGCCGCGTGTGCTACACCTGCGTGCGCGAGTGTCCCGCCAAGGCCATCCGTATCTCCGACGGACAGGCGCAGGTTATACCCGAGCGCTGCATCGGCTGCGGCAACTGTGTGCGGGTATGCAGCCAGCGCGCCAAGGAGGTACTGGACACAACGGGCGACGTTCGCGGCCTGCTGGAAGGCGACGACAAGGTGGCGGCGTGCCTGGCGCCGAGTTTCCCGGCGGAGTTTGCCGACTGCGACTGGGGCAAGCTCGTCTCGGCCGTTCGGGCGTTGGGATTCGATTACGTCTGCGAGGTGGGCTTCGGGGCCGACCTGGTCGCAAGGCAGTACCGTCAGTTGCTAAGCGACGAGCCAGAGGGGCGCTACGTCGCCACCAGTTGTCCGGCGATAGTCGCCTACGTGGAGCGTTACTACCCGGAACTGGTGGAGAAGCTGGCTCCCATCGTATCACCTATGGTGGCTACCGCGCGGGTGATGCGGGAGCTTCACGGCGAAGACCTGAAGGTGGTGTTCATCGGCCCTTGCATTGCCAAGAAAGGCGAGGCCGCCAGCAGAAACGTACCCGACGAGGTAAACGCGGCGGTAACATTCGTGGAGCTTAGAAAGATGTTTGAGGACGCCGGGGTGGACCCCGACGACGCCACCGAGGGCGACTTCGACCCGCCGCACGCCGGACCGGGCGCGCTTTTCCCGATAAGCCGCGGCTTGCTCCAGGCCGCCGAGATCGCCGAGGACCTTATCGACGGTCAGGTCGTAGCCACCGACGGTCGGACGAACTTCGTCGAGGCAATCCGCGAGTTCGGCAACGGCCACCTCGACGCGCGACTGCTGGAAGTGCTCTGTTGCAACGGGTGCATCATGGGCGCGGGGATGACCACCAAAGCGCCGCTGTTCAGTCGCCGCAGCCGTGTCAGTCGATACGTCCGCGAACGGCTCGCTGAAACTTCGCGTCGCGAGTACGAGAAATGGCTGCGGAAAGCCGAGAGCGTCAACCTGCGGCGTCGTTACACGCCGCAGGACCAACGGATCGCCGTGCCTTCCGAAGACGAAATCCGCGGGATAATGGCCCGGATGGGCAAGCACACGGACGAGGACGAGCTTAACTGTGGCGCCTGCGGGTACGACACCTGCCGCGAGCACGCGGTCGCAATTTATAAGGGACTCGCAGAGAATGAGATGTGCCTGCCGCATACCATAGACCAGCTCCGAGAAGCCGTCGACGAACTCGCCGAAGCGCAGGAGCAACTCATGCAGTCCGAGAAACTCGCCAGCATGGGACAGCTCGCCGCGGGTATTGCCCACGAAGTCAACAATCCGCTGGGCGTAGTATTAATGTACTCCCATCTGCTGCTGGACGAGCACGCGGGCGACCCGAATCTGAAAGAGGATCTGGCGATGATCACGGACCAGGCGGACCGGTGCAAAAAGATCGTCTCCGGTCTGCTGCACTTCGCCAGACAGAACAAGGTCGTCCTGGAGATGACCGACGCGGCTGAGCTTGTCACAGAAGCGATGAAGTCGGTGAAGCTGCCGGAGGGAGTCGAGCTTGTCGTAGAGAACGAGCTTGAGGACCCCCGAGCCGAGCTGGACAAGGACCAGATGATCCAGGTTCTGACCAACCTGATGACCAACGCCGTCGACGCCATGGGCAACAGCGGAACGCTTACCGTCCGCGCCACCGGCGATACGGAGACCGTGCGGTTCATCGTCATTGACACCGGAACCGGCATACCGCAGGACAATTTGCGCAGAATATTCGACCCGTTCTTCACTACCAAGCAGATGGGCCGGGGCACCGGTCTCGGCCTGGCCGTGACGTACGGCGTTGTGAAGATGCATCAGGGCAACATCAGCGTGGAGTCCAACACCGACCCGCAGCAAGGCGCAACCGGGACGACGTTTACAATAACACTGCCCCGCCGGGGCAAGCAGGAATGACACTCGCCGCGTAAGGGAAAGAGGACTGGAACATGGCTAACGTACTTCTGGTTGACGACGACGTTGACCTCATCGAGATCAACTCGGTGGTCCTGCGAAGCCACGGACACGAGGTGACGGCCGCCTACAGTGCGGCCGAGGCGCTCAAGCGCATGGAGGAATCCGTTCCCGACGCCATCGTGCTGGACGTGATGATGGAGACCCAGACGGCCGGCTTCGAGCTTGCCCGGCAGATACACGACAAACACCCCGACCTCCCTATTCTGCTGCTGACCGGAGTGCGGGAGGCAACCGGTGTGCCGTTCAAGTTCGAGCCGGACGAGACCTGGCTGCCGGTGGTGGAGGTTCTGGAGAAGCCCTTCGAGCCAAAGGCGCTGGGCGAGAAGGTTGACGAACTGCTCAAGGAAAGCAAATGAGCGAACAGAAAGACAAGCCGACGATTCTTGTCGTTGACGACGACCCGGACTTCCTCACCCAACAGCAGGTCCAGTTACAGGCCGCCGGGTACGACGTCGTGGCGGCCCGGTCCGCCGACGAGGCGATTCAAGCCGCCCAGACATCGCAGCCGGACCTCGCGGTTGTGGACATCATGATGGAGCACATGGACGACGGGTTCGTTCTGTGCTACCGGCTCAAGAAGCACCGGGCGGAGTTGCCGGTGATCGTTGTCACGGCGATGGCTTCGGAGACGGGTCTGGAGTTCGACGCTGCGACCGAAGAGGAACGATCCTGGGTGAAGGCGGATGTCATGCTGACCAAACCGGTGCGGTTCGAGCAGCTTCGCGCGGAAATCGAGCGTTTGCTCGGAAAGTGAGGCGAAGATGGAGAATCTGAACGTACTGGTCGTGGACGACGAGGCGGGCATGCGTCTGGGCGTGCAGCGGGCGCTGCGGGACTATACCGTGCGCCTCAACGAGGTCGAGGGCGAGTACGGCTTCGAGGTAACCCAGGCAGAGACCGGCGAGCAGGCGATGGAGATTATCGGCGAGAACCCGCCGGACATACTGCTGCTGGACCACAAGCTGCCCGGCATGAGCGGCCTCGACGTGCTCAAGAAGCTCCCCGACGACGAAGGCAGGATGCTGACCATCGTCATCACCGCCTACGCCTCGCTCGATACCGCGGTAACCGCCACCAAGCGCGGCGCGTACGACTTTCTCGCCAAGCCCTTCACGCCCGACGAGCTGCGCGGCGTGGTAAGGAAGGCGGCCCGGCATCTGCTCATCCGTCGCCAGGCGGAGAAGCTGGCCGAGGAAAAACGCCAGGTCCGCTTCCAGTTCATCTCCGTGCTGGCGCACGAGTTGAAGTCGCCGCTGTCGGCCGTCGAGGGCTACCTGCGGATCATCCGCGACGGCTCGGCGGGCGACGACGCCGAGGCGTACAAGCACATGCTGGACAGGTCGCTTACCCGCCTGGAAGGCATGAGAAAGCTCATCCTGGACCTGCTGGATCTGACGCGGATCGAGTCGGGCCAGAAGCAGCGAGACATCGCCGAGCAGGACGTCGTGGAGATTGCCCGAGAGGCATTGGACGGCGCCCGGGCGGCCGACGACGAAAAGAACCTGACTCTCGAGCTGCACGCCGAAGGCCCGGCGCCTCTCAAGTGCGACCGCGGCGAAGTGGAGATAGTGCTCAACAATCTCATCTCCAATGCCGTGAAATACAACAAGCCCGAGGGACGGGTGGACGTTACCGTTTCCCGCGACGATGACGCCGTGACTATCAGCGTCGCGGACACTGGTATAGGAATGGCCGAGGAGGAGACCGAGCGGCTGTTCCAGGAGTTCACCCGCATAAAGAACGAGAAGACCCGCAACATCCTCGGCAGCGGGCTTGGCTTGTCGATCGTCCAGAAGCTGGTGTCGCTGTATGGCGGAGAGGTGAACGTCAGCAGCGAGTCGGATGTCGGCTCGACTTTCACCGTGACGCTGCGCCACGCCGACACCGCGCAGCAGAACGACCAACAAGAGCAAACAATCGGCGAAGATGAATCGTGAACGGATAAAAAACCGCCTGCTCGAAACCGACCCGCACCGGCTGGAACAGCTCTGGCGCGAAGCCGACGCTGTACGCCGTGAAAATGTCGGCGATGAAGTGCATCTTCGTGGGCTTATCGAGATATCCAACTATTGCACGCGAACGTGCGCGTATTGCGGAATAAGCGCGCGGCGCGAGGGGTTGCCGCGGTATCGCATGAGCAACGAAGAGATACTCGCATCCGCCGGCGAGGCCGAACGGCTGGGGTATGGCACGGTCGTTATCCAGGCCGGCGAAGACCCGCAACTGACCGGCGACCGCGTGGCCGAACTGGTAGAGGACATCACCGAGCAAACCGACCTGGCCGTTACACTCAGCTTGGGCGAGCGCTGCAGCGAAGACCTAGCCCGCTGGCGCCGAGCCGGCGCGGACAGGTACCTGCTGCGGTTCGAGACGTCCAACGAACAGCTTTACGCCCGCCTGCACGCCGACGACGGGCGCCGACTGCACGAGCGACTCGCCGTGCTGGCCGAGCTGCGACGGTTGGACTACGAAGTCGGCAGCGGCTGCATGGTCGGAATTCCCGGACAGACCTGCGACGACCTCGCCAGGGATATCGAGATGTTCGAGGATCTGGAGCTGGACATGATCGGGCTGGGCCCGTTCATACCGCATCCGGAAACACCGCTGGCCGCCGCGGCGCCCGCTGCCGCGGACCAGGCGCCGAACACAGAACTGATGAGCCGGAAGATGGTCGCCCTGACGCGGATAGTTCGTCCGGCGTCGAACATACCGGCTACCACCGCCCTGGCGACGCTCAACACCGCGGACGGACGGGAATCGGCGCTACAATGCGGTGCGAACGTGGTGATGCCGAACGTCACGCCGCCGCGCTACCGCCCCATGTACGAAATATATCCGGACAAGGCGTGTATCGCCGAGTCGGCGGATGATTGCAGTAACTGTATTCGCGGGAGGATCGCGTCAATCGGCCGCCGTGTCGGAACCGGACAGGGCGCCTCGCCCAGCTACCTGCACCGCCACGCAAAAGTTTGAGCTGCCCCCTCCGGAAGGAGGTAAGTATGTGTGCAACGACATCCATGACACTCAGCGAAGGCGCCGTCGATTTCATCGACGACGATCGCCTGCATAAACTCATAGCCGACACGCCGCAGGACCCATCGGCCGTGCGGGACGTAATCGCCAAGGCGATGGATAAGCAGCCGCTTAATATCGCCGAGACGGCCGTGCTGCTGGCGGCGGAGGACGAGGAGCTTGTCGGCGAGATATTCCACGCCGCCCGAGAGCTGAAGCGAAGCGTGTACGGCAACCGCATCGTGCTGTTTGCGCCGCTGTACATCGGCAACGAGTGCGTCAACGACTGCGCATACTGTGCGTTTCGGCGCTCCAGCACAGAGGTCCAACGCCGCACGCTCAGCGAGGACGACATCCGCGGACAGGTAACCGCCCTGGAGGACGCCGGGCACAAGCGGCTGATACTGGTCTTCGGGGAACACCCCGGCTACGACGCCGACTTCATCGCCCGTAGCGTGCGGCAGGTGTACCAGGTGCGCTCCGGGCACGGCGAGATACGCCGCGTGAATATCAACGCCGCGCCGCTGGACCACGAGGGTTACGAGCGCGTCAAGGACGCCGGCATCGGCACCTATCAGATATTCCAGGAAACTTACCATCACGAGACGTACGCCCGGATGCACCCGCCCGATACACGCAAGGGCAATTACCTTTACCGGCTGGACGGTCTGAACCGCGCGTTCGAGGCCGGCTGCGACGACGTGGGCATAGGCGCGCTGTTCGGACTGTACGACTGGCGGTTCGACGTCATCGGGCTCATCGCCCACGCCAACCACCTGCGCGAGCGATACGGCGTAGGCCCCCACACCATAAGCTTCCCGCGGCTCAGGCCCGCGGCCGGGACCGTGCTGGACGAAAAGTGGCGCGTCAGCGACCAGCAGTTCAAGCGCCTGGTGGCGATACTGCGGCTGTCGGTTCCGTACACCGGGTTGATACTCACCGCTCGCGAGCCGGCGCAGCTCCGCCGCGAGGTCATGGGCTTCGGCGTATCGCAGATAGACGCCGGCAGCCGAATCGACCTCGGCGGATACACAGAAGCCGGCGACGCGCAGGTGATGCAACAGCGCGAGCAGTTCTCGCTCGGCGACGCACGCACGCTGGACGAGGTGATGGGCGAACTGCTCTCCGACAGGTACATCCCGAGCTTCTGCACGGCGTGCTACCGGCTCGGCCGGACCGGCGAGCACTTCATGGAGTTCGCGATTCCCGGATTCATCCAGGATTTCTGCACGCCCAACGCCCTGACGACGCTGCAGGAATACCTCACCGACTACGCCTCGCCACAGACCCGTGCCGTCGGCGAGAAGCGAATAGCCCAGGAACTGCAGAAACTACCCGAAGGATCGGTGAAAAACGAACTGGCCGAGCGGCTCCAGCGCATCCGAACCAGCGACGATCGCGATCTGTATTTCTAAAAGCCGGTTAGTTGGTTAACTGGTTGATTGGTTGATTGGTTTGCCAAAAGCAGGTCAGCCGCTTGCCCGACAGATGAACCGTTCAATTGCTTAACGACTCAACTGAGTAACCGTCTCCCCTATGGGAGGATGGACAAGAGAATGGAAAAGACACCCAAGGGCTTTCGGCTGCACATAGGCATCTTCGGGCGGCGGAACGTCGGCAAGAGTTCGCTGCTCAACGCCATTACGCGCCAAGCGGTGGCCATCGTCTCCGACGTAGCCGGTACAACGACCGACCCGGTCGAGAAGCCCATGGAGCTTCTGCCCATAGGCCCGGTGCTGTTCATCGACACGGCCGGGATAGACGACGTCGGCGACCTCGGCGAGATGCGCATACAACGCACCCGTCAGATATTCGACCGCACGGACATCGGCGTAATCGTTGCAGGTGAGGGTGGCTGGGCGCAGTTCGAACAGACCATGCTCGAGGAACTGGACCACCGCGAGATACCTGCCATCGTCGTCTTCAACAAGTCCGACCTCTACGAACCGCCGGCCGACGTGCTGGAGGACCTTGCCGGCCGGGATGTGCCCGTTGTACGCACGGTGGCGCCGTCGGGCGAGGGCGTACTGGACTTCCGCGAGGCGCTCATCCGCCAGGCGCCGGAGGACTTCATCAACGCTCCCGCGATTCTCGGAGACCTCATCCCATCTGGCGAGCTGGTGATGATGGTGGTACCCATCGACCTGGAGGCCCCCAGAGGCCGACTCATACTGCCGCAGGTGCAGTCCATCCGCGACACGCTCGACCACAACGCATATTGCATGGTCGCCAAGGAATCCGAACTCCGCGACGCTTTGGCTCGGCTGAACCGTCCACCGGCGTTGGTGGTGACGGACTCCCAGGCGTTCGCCGAGGTGGCCGCCGAAACGCCGCCGGACATCCCTTTGACCGGTTTCAGCGTGCTCTTCGCCCGCGCGAAGGGCGACCTCAACGAGTTCGTCCGCGGCGTGACGGCGATAGACCGGCTCCGCCCCGGCGACCGCGTGCTGATAGCAGAGGCCTGCACGCACCACCCCATCGGCGAGGATATCGGACGAGTGAAGATCCCCCGCTGGCTACAGCAGCGCGTCGGCGGCGAGCTGCACTTCGACGTCACCCAGGGGCACGACTTCCCCGACGACCCGTCCGGATATCAGCTTATCGTCCACTGCGGGGCGTGCATGTGGAACCGTCGCGAGGTGCTGTCGCGCATGGTACGCTGCCGGAAAGCCGGCGTGCCGATAGCCAACTACGGGCTGACCATCGCGCACTCGCTGGGTATTCTACAGCGCGCCTTAAGCCCCTTCCCCGAGGCGCTGGAAACATTCCGAAACCTCCAGCCGCAACAGCAGTAGCCAGTGGTCAGTAGCCGGTAGCCGGGGCTGTGTATCCGCGGGATGTTGCCTGTTGCTTGCCCTTCGACTCGCTACGCTCGCTCAGGGCAAGCTGCTT
>JBKHJB010000030.1:0-16216 GCA_046538345.1 Phycisphaerae bacterium | reverse complement strand
TGATGTAGCTGAGGTGGCTCATGATGTTTCGCCACACAGGACCCTGTGGATTCATCGAAGGGTCCGTGGTGCGGGGTTCGGGGTCGCCGGCGGCGGGGTAGATGCGCTGGAGCTTGCGGAACGCTTCCTCGGCGGCGTCCCAGTCGCCGTTGCGCTCGAGGCGGTATGCCTGCTCGTACTGCTCGTGAACCTTGCCGGTAAGTTCGAGCATGGCGTCGCGATACATCCGCGAGTGTTGCAGCTCCTCGAAGTCGGAGCGCCCACTGTAGGCCAAATGAAGCTTGAAGCACTTGACGGCCTTGTAGAGATTGCCCTCAAGCAACCGCCGGTCGCGGTAGTGAAGCTCTGCCTTTTGGAGCATCTCCGCTGCGCGTGCGGGGTTGGCCTGCCTGCGCAGGGGCGACTCCACGGCGTTGACTATCTGCTGCTCGCTGAGCGCCGCCGGGGCGCCGCCGGGGGTGTCGCCGTCGCCGCGGCCCCGCAGCGTACCCAACACGACCAGCAGAACGATAAAGCCCACCGCGTAGAACACGCCGAATATGAGGTACTTCCTGCGCTTCTCGCGCTTCGCGCCGGCTTCGGCTTCCTGCTGGTCCGCGGTCGGCTCCGGCTCGGCCGCCGCTGTGACAGGACCGCCGTCGGTCGGCAGGCGCCCGGTAAGCGGCAACTCGCCCGTATCATCAGCCGGAGCTTCCGAAGCGGTCGGCTCGACAGGTTCCGCCTGCTGTTCGGCGGCCTGGGCGGCGGCGTCCATTTCGTGGTCCTCGCGCCACTGCGCAAGCACATCATCGGGGTCATCACCGGGACCAACGTACAATATGCTTGTCTCGGACCCCACGCCCAGCACATCCCCGGTGCCGAGGATTATCTGCCGCCCTTCCCGGTAGTTCCGGCCGTTGATGCGGGTACCGTTGGCCGAGAGGTTCTCCACGGTCCATTCTTCGCCGCGCCTGCGGAAGCGCATATGACTGCGCGAGGCGTAGTCCTCGCTAAGCTGGATGTCCGAAGACGGCAGGCGTCCCGCCTCCATGGGGCGCGATCGCAGGCGGACGCGCCGGCCTGTCTGCGGACCGGAAACGAAAATCAGGTGTGGTCTGCCCTTGGCCATCAGAACAGATCTCCCCTTATGAATCGGACTATGAACGGACCGAAAACGGCCAACATGACCGCCATCACCAACAGCAGGCACGGGACGAGTATCTTGACGCCCGCGGCGGCCGCGGCGTTCTCGGCGCGGACCCAGCGCCTCTGACGCAGAAGCGCCGATTGGTCGTGGAGAACGTCGCTCAGCGGCGTTCCCAGCTCCTCGGCCTGGATGATGCTCGCGACGATACTGTGCAGCGCCGACAACGGAATGCGGTCGGTGAGGTTCCGAAGCGCCCGGCGGCGCGTAGTGCCCAAATCTATCTCGGCAAGCAGGGATCGCAGCTCGGTGTTGAGCGGGTCTTCCGGATTCTCGCGCACGACGGTCTGGACGGCTTCGGTGAACGTCGCGCCGGCGGACATGGCCAGCGATATCAAATCGAGCGTGTAAGGCAGTCGCTTGGAAATCTCGCGGACCCTCCTGGCTGAGCGGTCGTGGAGCTGGTAAAGCGAAAGAAACACGCCGCCGGCAAAGCCCACCACGCCCCAGAAAATCGTCAACTGCCCGGTGACCAGCAGGTTAAGCAGCTCAATGGCCACCAGCAGCGCTACGCCGGTCAGCAGCGCAACGGAGAGGTATTCTTCGGGCGTATAGTAGCTGGGGTTTCCCTCGGCCAGCAGCTTGCGGCGGACCCAGCGCTTCACGCGCGGCATTGCCAGGCGATGACTGATCGCCAGCAGCAGCCACATCACCGGACGAAGGGCCGAGCTTTCGAATACCGTTTTTCTGTCGGTGTGCCCGGTGGCGATGGCGGCCTCGCGCTCCGCGCTTCTCCGGACGCGTCCGGGCTGGCTGAAAACGCCCACTATCAGCAGCATGACAGCCACGAATATGCCCACCGAAAGCACGAGGTCCATCGGACTTGTGCCGAACGGGACCGCGGCCGGGATGTATGCAAAAAACGCCATGGTCAGATATCAATCGCCACTATCCGGCGAATCCACAGGAAGCTCAAAACGTTAAGCACGACGATGACCGTGAGTATCACCTTGCCCAGCGTATCGGTAAACAACATCGCCACCGGTGCGGCGTCGATGAAGTAGAGTATTCCCAGCACCACCGCGGGGAACGCCGCCAGCACGCGCGCGGTTACCCGTCCCTCGGCGGTGAGCGCCTCGACGCGGCTTTCCAGTCGCTGGATTTCACGAATGCTGCCCGCGATGCGGTCGAGCGTGTCGGCAAGGTCGCCGCCGCGTTCGCGGTGGGTCTGCAGCGCGCTGAAAAGCAGCCGGAAGTCGCTCGAACCGATGCGCGCCGCGGCGTTTTCCATCGCCTCCTCCAGCGGCATGCCGTACTCGTACTCCTGCAGAAGGTGGGCGAACTCCTGCCGCAGGGGCACCGGTCCGTCCCGCGAGACAAGCTCCAGCGACTGCACCAGGTTCAGCCCGGCGCGCACCCCCGAAGCGAGCGTGTGTATGCCTTCGACAAGCTGACTTTCCAGCTTCTTGACGCGTCGGGCGCGCAGCAGCCGCAGCACCAGTGACGGCGCCACCGCCGCGCCCGCGGCGAACAGCAACACTCCGACGACACTCTCGACCACCAGGTATCCGAAAGCTCCGCAGAGCAACACGAAAACAACCGAAGCCACAGTCGCGCTGCGCGGGTTGATGTCCAGCAGCAACTGGCGGCGGAGAACATGGTCGAACTGCCGCTCACGCCACAGAAGAACCTGCCCCAGCGGGCGCAGTCCGACGGCCGCGGCGAGCATCGTCAGCGCGAACAGCACCGCACTGAAAACGCCCTGGGAGACGGTCGGCGCTATCGCTGGAGCAATCACGTGAATACCTCCACGCCCAGCAGACCCTTGTCCACCAGGTCGTCGGCGAAGGTGGGGATATAGCCGGTGTGCCGCAGCTTGCCTTCCCCGCGGGCCTTCTCGTGCGGCGCGCGCAGGGCGAAAATATCCTCGGTCATCGCCCTGCCGCTCTCCGGGTCGATGCCGGTAATCTCCGAGATGTGCGTTATGCGCCTCTGACCGCCTGAAAAGCGGGTAATCTGGATTATCAGATCCAGGGCCGCCACTATCTGCTCGCGTATGGCGCGGACGGGCATCTCCACGGCCATCAGCACCATGGTCTCGAGTCGCATGAGCGTATCGCCGGGATTGTTGGCGTGGATGGTGGTGAGCGAACCGTCGTGCCCGGTGTTCATCGCCTGGAGCATATCCAGGGCTTCAGGCCCGCGTACCTCGCCGACTATTATGCGGTCCGGACGCATACGCAGCGCGTTGCGGACCAGGTCGCGTATGCTGTAGGCGCCCCGACCTTCCACGTTCGCAGGGCGGGTCTCCAGGCGGACCAGATGCTCCTGAGGCAGTTGCAGCTCGGCCGACTCCTCGATGGTTACGATGCGCTCCTCCGGCGGGATGAAGTTGGCCAGCACGTTCAGCGTGGTGGTCTTTCCGCTGCTCGTGCCGCCGGACATAATCAGGTTCTTTCTCCCCAGCACGCAGGCGCGGAGGAAGTTGGCGGACTGCTCGCTCATCGTGTCGCGCTCGATGAGGTCGTCGATGGTGAACGGTACGCGGGCGAATTTGCGGATGGTCAGCACCGGGCCGGACAAGCTCAGCGGGTCTATGACCGCGTTGACGCGCGAACCGTCGGGCAGCCGGGCGTCCACCAGCGGGGTAGAGCGGTCTATACGACGCCCCACCGGGGTGATTATCCGCTCGATGACGCTCTGGACGATCTCGTCGGAGAAAAAGCTCCTTCCGGTATCCTGGACCACCCCGTCCTTCTCAATGTAGATGCGGTCCTTGCCGACGACCATTATTTCGTTGACGTTGGGCATCTCCAGGAGGTCCTGGAGCGGACCGTACCCCAGCACGACGTCCTCGATCTCCTTGGAGACCATCCGCCGGACGATATAGTCGCGCATCTCCGGGCTGATGCGGTTGCGCATGGAGGCAACCCGCTCGTCCCAGGCGTCTTCCACGAGCGCCACGTCGTCTTTGACGCTGTGCGGGCGCAGACGCAGCGGCAGTGAGCTGATAACGTCGCCGACCATTCTGTTGACCGCGTCCTGATGGCGGGGAACCACTACGTCGGTATCCTCAAAGCCGTAGCTGTACATCAGCTTGCCCGTTGCTCGACGGGTAAGCTCGGTCACCACGGCCCGCCAGAGATATTCCTCCACGAGGTAGTCGGCCATCTCCGAGTCTATCTCGTCACGGTGGGAGTCGATGATGTCGGCGAGATGCTTTTTGATGAGCTTGACGTGCTGCTCGTCGGCTCCGCTTCTCTGTCCGGTGACGCGCAGGTTCAGCAGCCCGAGCAGCTCGGCGTGAAGGCGCTGTTCAAGCTCGATTACCCGCTTGCGAGGCGAGGCGGCCCGTTCCCGGGGCGCCAGTCGCCTGGCAGCCGGCTCCATCATGTACAGCACGAACTCACCGAGGCGTATTTCGTCGCCGAAGTCCAGCTTGCGCCGCTGATGCGCGGGAACCAGCTCGTTGGCGACGGTCGTTCCGTTCAGCCCGAGGGACTCGATAAAATAGGACTTACCGTCCCGGAAAATGCGGGCGTGCCTGCGCGAGACGAACTGACTGCGCAGGACGACGTCGTTGGAATCTTCCCGACCGATGCTTATCTCGTCGTCGTCAACCTGAACGCGGTCGCGCTGGTCGGTGTACTGGTTGTAAACCCATATCTCCATATCACTCAGCCGGTAAAAACACTCATAATCCGTCGTTGCCTATGGTTCGTCTGCGTTGTCCGCTCGCCGACTGTCTCGCCAGCGACGACAGCTCGGGGTTTATCTCTCCGGCGCTTTCTCCGACGGGGGCCTCGGGGTTGAGCACCTCCAGCCAGACTCCACCGCGACTGTGGCTCAGGACGTTCCGCAGCCGGGGCGATACCTCCCGGTCCACGATTACCTGCACCTTGCTGTAGTTGGTCCGCCGCGTTCCCGGAGCCGTCCTGCCTTCTATCGCGAGCACGGGTACGCTTTCTACGACCCTGTAGGTCTGAGGCGACTCGCCGTCCACGGAGAAAACGCCCAGTATGTTCACCCTGTCGCCGACGGCCAGCAGGTCGCCGGGACTGGAGTCTATCTCAACGACGCAACTGACCTTGCCGGTCTCTATTTTCTCCGACGGTCTGGGCGCGCCGGAAGCCAGCAGGTGCTCCCACATCAACCACCTCCCCGCTGGCAGCTCGCGATTGACGCTGCCGCGGACGGCGAACTGTATATCCTGCTCGGTCAGCACATTGCCGAACGGCTCGGCATTCTCGGCGCGGATACTGACCGCCTCGAGGTCGGCCCGCTCGATACGGTCGCCGGGCTTGAGGTCGGCCTTGGTCCGCAGCAGAGTCAACTGCTGACCCCGCGCGCTTCGCTGCAGGCCCGCGACGTGGACGTTGTACAGCACCACCACCAGAAGGGCGATGACGGCCGCTATCACCAGCAGCCATTTGTTCCTTACCTGGGGAGTTTCCCGCGGCTCGGCCATTTAGTGTTCCTCTCCCAACGCACCATGCTCGTTTGAAGGTAAAGTCACGCTCAATGTTACTGCTATCATCTCTTTTCGTTCGTCCCGCCGCAAGCGAAGCACCGCCCGGGCGCCGCTGCGGTGGAAAACAAGCACCCTTTCGTCCTGCTCCGAGCGCTCGCCGATCGGGCTGAAGCCGACCTCGGCCGCCGCCCGACGGTAGTGCTCCACTACCGGCTGAAACGTCTCAGCGGGCACGTAGTACCTGGCAAATTCCTCAACACCGTCTCCGCCGCCGCGTTGCAGCGCCTCGCGCCCCGCGGCGTTCGGGGGAGCGGCGATGCCGCCCGGCTCGGACTTGAGGCGTCTCAAGCCCGTCGTCGAAAGCGGCTCGGCAAGCAGTTCACCAACATCCAGTCGCGGTGAAGCCGGCTGTGTTTGCTCCGTCGTCGGCGAACCGGGGGTCTCGCCGGCCCGCGGCGCTATCCACAACTCATGCGCCTGTAAAGCAACGAACACCCCCACCGCCAGCGACGCGACGAACAGCAAACCGCGCGGGATTCGTTTTGAGCGGCGTTCAGCGGCCATAAGTCAATTATCGGCAAGCTCCGGGCGCGATATCCTGCGGCTTTGATTTTGTCGGGGGCGACTTACCAGGGATGGCGATACAGATTCCGCAACTCCTCGGCGAGGTTGCTTCCGGGGCTGGGTATGCCGTCGAGGGTGTCCTCGAAGCCGTCCAGGTGCAGCTCTCGTATTGCGCGCTCCACCGACGCCTGCCGTCGCCGCCATTCCACACCCTGACGGCTGTGACGCGCTGCAATGTCGCCGGCGAAGCGCCGCCACAACCCGACATCCGAGGTGAACTCCGCGGAGACACGTGCGGAGTAGCCCCGCGGGAATCGCTCCACGGCTGTGGCTTCGGCAAACTCGCCCGCCGGCGCGCTGAATCGACCCATCGCATCGGCGTAGTCCAACAACGTCGGCTCTCCGACTCGACCGCCGGAGACGCCCACCGACTCGGCGGTGTCGCCAAAGAAAGTCCTGTTCAGCGTACGGGTGCTGATGCCGCTGTCGCGGACCACCCGCCGCCAGGCCGCGTAACGCGACGCCTGGCGGACGCGCTGCTGGTTGGTCATCACCCAGCCGAAGAAAAACGTCAGACCCAGCACCAGTGCAAGCAGAGGTATGACCATCACGGTCTCGGCCAGTGCGACGCCGGTCGCGGCCTGTCGGGATGTCGGTCGTTTCTTCGCCATGTTTACGCTTTTTTTGCGGACACCGGCGAGGTTCTAATGGTTCGTGAATATCTCCTGCATCTCGCCTTGCAGGGCCGAGAGATATTTTTCTATCTCCCGCAGCTCCTGTTCGCTGAGCATATCACCGAGCTTATCGGCATCGGAAGCCGACAGCCGCAGGCGATCGGTCCAGTCGGACCACCCGGTAACCGGCATAAGCTGCTGCTGCCAGTCCTGCGTCCAGAGGCCGAAGCTTTTATTGTTGAACATCTGCGCCTGGGCGACGGTCAACATCGTATCGGTGGGGTCGGCGCTGTAGAATCGTTGCGGCCAGACCGGGGCCGTATCCCGACTGCGGGCGATACCAAGCAGGGTGAAGTAGTCTCTCCGGAAGCTGCTCTGCGGATCGGGCGTAGTGCGGGCCGAGGGGATGGACGGCTCGTAGTCCCCGTCGGAGGTATCCAGCAGCATCGGCGCCGGCAGCGTCAGCCCGTTACTCCAGTTAAAGGGGTTGGACACGTCCACGGTCTCTTCGTACACCTCGATACCTCCGAAGACGTACCAACTGCAGATGTAGATACTCCAGGGAATCTCGTCGCCCGTGTCGGAATCGTAGCGGGGGTGGATATTCAGTCTTGGCTCGTAAATTACGTCTTCGTAAGACCGGGCCCACCGCCAGACGTAGTCGGTCACGCGCTCGGCCTGGGGGCGGAAGCTCTGCACGTCCCGCCAGCCCCGGAATTCGCGGACCCACAGGGCGCTTTTGGGATCGTCGGGCGGGCTTATCTCGTCTTGCGGGCTCCAGTAGGTGTTGGGGTCCTTGAGCCAGTTGTCGCTGTCGAAGCTCACCGACGACATTACCACCGGCCAGTAGTACCGGGTCCGAATTATCCTCCGGCGGCGGTCGGAATCGGCGGCGTACTCGCGCGCTTCGGCGTAGTCCGTAATCCAACGGCGGGCGTATTTGATGGTCTGCGGCTCCTGGAGTCCGAACAGATACCCCAGCTTGATGTTCGAGATCAGCCGGTGGTTGGCGACAAAGCGGCTGACGTCGGCAGGACCTTCCCGCCGACCGACCAGACCGAAGCTGCTGTGCATCCGCCTCATCGCCCACCAGTACGGGCCGTAGGTTCGATAGCCGATGGTCCGCCACGAACCGCCCCCTCCGCGCCTGGGTGCGCCCACCTCCGGGTCGCCCTCCCAGCCCGGCTCGGACTGCTCGCCGCCGTCATCGACCCGCTCGCGAATGTGGTGCCGCCAGCGGAACAGCCGCGCGAACGGACCGAGCCGGTGTGGGTACTCCCAGTCCGGAATCGCCCCGCCCCGGCCACGGTTATGCAAAGAGCCGAGGAGGTCCTCTTTCCGTCGCTCCTTACTGAGCAGTTCGTCGATCAACCGCTCTATCCGCTGTTTGAGATCCTTTTGTTCCTGCGGGTCGGTCGCTTCAAGCAGCTCATCCTGGAGCTGCTCAATATCTTCCTCGAGTTGCTCGATATCCTCGCTGATACGATTGATTTGATCGACGAGACCGTCGATGGGCATTTCCAGTCTCGCCCCGTCGCTGGTGACCGAGAACCGCCCCACCAACAGCGGGAAGAAATCTTCGAACTCGCCCCGCTTTGCCGGCACCTTCGGTTCGACGGGGACGGCCGCCGCGGCGTCGGCGCCATTGGCCTCGCCGAAGCGAACGGCGTCCGCCTGAGCCAGCACACCCGCAGCCGCCATAGTCGCCTGGCTGGCTTCGTCCAGCGTTATCATCGCCTCCCAAAGCTCACCCCTACCGGAAAGCCCCGAGCCGGGATCCCAGCGTGTGGTTTGGCTGATGTCGTAACCGCCGTCCGACTGCTTTTCCTCTTCGCTGTCCAGCGCCTCGTCGAGCTGCTCCAGCGCGTCGAACTGGCTTACGAACTCCTCGTCGCCCTCCGGCGTCATCTGCTGATAGAGCTTCTCCAGTCCCGTGCGCAGAAAGTTCACTCGCTCCGAATCGGGGTTCTCTCCCTTGCTTGTCCGTTCCACGGTCACCCGGGCGACGACCTCGCCGTCGTCGTTCCTCGAGAACCCCGTGGTCCCCAGCATTATCCAGGTGCCGCAGTTGCGGTTCTGGTCGCGGGTGACGGAGCGGTTGCCGAAGCGGTATCGCGCCTCGCGGTCGCGGTGAAGCCCGTCGCGGGTGCTGCTCCACCACGCATACACATCGTAACGTCCCGGCCCGGGCAGCGCAGCCGTCCAGGTGGCGGTCGCGCCTTGCTCGAACGTATCCAGAGAGCTGCCGCCGTACTCGTTGACAGCGTCGGAGCGTCGCCATCTGCCGTCGGCGGAGAAACCCGGCGAGGCGTTGTCCACTACCGTGCCGACCGCCTGTATGCGCGCCCGGACGGCGTTTGACAGCGGCCAGGCGGGTTCTATCTCCGGTTCGTCGGCGGGCATGAACAGCACCGCGTCGGCTACCGTCCCGTCCAGCCGCGACGGCGGAGCATAGGCCTGCTCGTATTGGTCGTCCGGCACGCCGCGGTCAAGCTGGCGCCTCAGACCCATCGGAAGCGAGTCATTGGTCTCGGCGTCCAGGATCATCTCCTGGAGGGTAATCTCGGCGGTCAGCGGGACGGCGTCGAGCACGGGGACCAGTGACAGCAGACGCGCCTGGGCGATGTTGTTCATCGACACGACATTCATGCTGCGCGACATCCAGGACGCACCCGCCGTGGCGGTCGCATCGGCCGTGTTCTGCAAATCGGAGCGGCGATTGACCTGGTGTCCGACGTTATAGACGAACATCACAAGCCCCACCAGCGCCACCAGCGCGATGAGCGTCAGCACCAGCACCTGACCGCGGAAGCGCGGTTGAATTTCCCGAGGCGGTGTTTTCGGCGAAATATCAAACAAGGTGTGTCTCGTGAATCCGTGCCGCTCTGCCGGCATGCAACACCGCGGACGCGGGAGTCCACGGTCCGGTTCGCGGTTCGAGACCGACGCTACTGCGAATCGGACTCCAACCTTGTGCGAGCTTCTGCGATGAGGTCGCGGATCTCCTGCGTATCGCGGACGTTCTGGGCAATCCTGTAATAGCCCAGCGCTTCGCGGTAGTTGCCGCGTTGCATGGCGTCGTCACCGCGGGTTTTGTTCTTCAAATAGTTTGTCCGCTCCTTGCGCTGCTCGACCTCCTCGGTGCTCATAACCTGCTCGGCTCGCTCGTATGAGCTGATGGCTTCGTTCCATCTCTGCTGCTCAAGATGCTCGTCGCCTTGTGCAAGCAGCTCCTCGTAGCGCCTTTGTTGAGCCATCGATTCCAGGCGTCTGTCTATTTCCGCAGCCGACGAAGGTCGAATCTGTCGGGCTTGTTCGTAAGCTTCACCCGCCTCGTCGTACCGCCGTGCGTCGCGCAGCCGGTCGGCTTCAGCAAGCTTCATGCGATACCTGGTGTGTCCGATCTTGTCCGACAGCTCCGAGGTGGTGCCCAGCTCGGCCGCTTGGTTGTATTGCTCCAGCGCCTCGGCGAGGTTGCCGTCCTGGAAAGCGCTGTCACCGGCGGAGATTAACTCCTGCCTGTCCATGTCGCGGCGAAGCTGCTCGATTTGATTTCGGACCGATTCGCGGTCCCTGTAAGACAGCGACTTCTCCAGTTCCTCTATCGCCCGCTGCAGGTTTCCCTGCTCGCGCAGCCGTCGCGCTTGCTCAAGGTGGATATCCGCCTGAAGCTCCTCGATACTCTCGTTAAGCTCATCGGAAGGCCTCACGCGGGCCGCCTCTCGCAGATGCCGGAGTTTCCGCTGCTTGTCGTCCGTCGATTCCGCCGCGGAGATCGCTTCGTTATAGCGTCGCTCGATGTCCAGCTCATCTCGCTTGCCCGAGACTTCCGAGCGCATCGAATCAAGCTCGTCGGCGTCGAAGACGTCCTCGGCCTCGGGCTGTTGAAGCGCTGCGATTGCTTCGCCGTACGCCTCCGCCGCTGAACCGAAGTCGCCCTGCTCGGTAAGCCGGTCACCTTTGGTGACGGCTTCGTCAAACCGCGTCTCGATGCGCTCGCGCCTCAGCGCGCGGAGAAACTCGCCGCGCCGCTGTTGCTGACGCTCCGTCAGAGCCACGCCCTCCAGCTCGTCGCGAAGAGTCTGCTCGGCCTGGTCGAACCGACCGGCTTCCATCTCGCTGCGGGCCTGACGCATCGCCTCCGCGAACGCCCGGGCGTTGAGCCGGTACGACTCGAATCCGGCAATCGCCTCGTCGGTCTCGCTTATCCATTCCGACGACGCGCTTTCTCGACGCTGCACTTCGCGGAGCAACTGCTCGGCGTCGGCCGCCTCCTTCGCCGCGTCCTGCCACTCGCCGTCCATAACCGCCACGTGCGCTCGAGCCAAGCAAGACATCACCGACGCCTTCGCCGACGCCTCCGTGCCGCCGTGCTCTTGGCGAAGCTGCTCGAACAGTTCGACGGTTTGGGAAAGCTTATCGCGGTCGTAATCGACCTTGCCCTGCTCGTAGAGCGTCTCCGCGCGACGGTAGGCGTCCTCGGCGGCGCCGCGTTGCTTACCCATCTGCATCCCCACGAGCACGCCGGCAACCACAATAAGCAGCCCAACACCCGCCGCCAAGCCGACCTTCGCGCCCGTGGACAGACGCTTGCGCGGTATCGGCGCCGTTGGCGGCGCCTCGAGGTGAAGTTCCAGCTCGTCGCCTTCGTCCGGCGCAGTCCCCTGGCGCGGGGGTTTCTCCGACTGCCCGCCTTGTTTCGTCTCGGCGGCGCCCGTCGCCGCAGCCGCCACACCCGCCCTCGCCCGTGGCGAGAAGTTCTGCTTTATAGCCCTGCCAAGCTCCTCCATGCTCTGGAATCGCTCGTCGGGGTCCTTCGCTATCATCCCGGCGACAATGTCCGACAGCGCCCTGGGGACCGAAGGGTTCAACTCGTGCAGCGGCGGCGCCTGGACCTTCTCGTTGCCGTGCCACTTCATCCACCGCATAGCCGCCGCGTGCTTGTCGCGGACCACGTCGGCGAAGACCTCGTTGAACTTCTCCCGCCCCAGCAGCATTTCGTAGGCGATGAAGCCGAGCGAGTAGATATCCGCGCGGGCGTCGGCGGGCTTACCCTCGAAAAGCTCCGGCGCCATATACTTGGTGGTGCCCATCAGCATCGAGGTCTGCTCGGAGCCGGCGGCCGCCAGGCCGAAATCGGTAATCTTCGGACGCAGCGACGGCGTGATGATTATGTTTCCGGGTTTCAGGTCCCGGTGGACTATGCCGGCGGCGTGCACGTCGTGCAGGGCGGCCGCCAGCCGCCAGATAAGCTGCACCGCCGCCTTCGGCTCGACCGGTCCGGGCGTGTCGTTGAGCGTCTGGGCCAGCGTGTGTCCCCGGACGTACTCCATGACGATGAACAGACCGTTCTCGTCCTCCAGCAGTTCGTGTATGTCAATTACCGCCGGCTGCGTCGAACCGACGCGAGCGAGTATCTGCGCTTCCCGGCGGAATCGATTCAGAAAATCCTCATCCGCCGCCAGGTGGGAAGAAATCTGCTTGATCGCAACCTCGCGGTCCAGGAGCGGATCGTAGCAGCGATACACGATCGCCTGGCCACCGATGCCGAGCCGCTCCCGCACCTCGTACTTGCCGATCTTCGCGCCTGGGGGCAGCCCGACGTCGTGACCCTGACCTTCTTCGTTCTTCTTATCCGCGTTGTTATCCGCCATCGATTCGGTTCCGTGTCGCCTTGGTCCGCTTCGTCACAACTCAATACCGTGTGGAAACGCTAATCCCACGTCTCCACGTCCACATAGTCCTGCCGACCCTGGTTGATGAGCGTGCAGTGTGTAGTCATGCGCATGCCGTAACCGCCGCCGTCCAGCTTCACGCCGTCGTCGGCGGCCGCAAACACACGCGAGGCAAAAGGCACCGAGAGATGCAGCACATGGCCCAGCTCGACCGTGACGTCGGTATTGGCGGCGAAGCCCGTGTACTGCTCACCGGTTTCAAGCGTGTACGTCTGCGTCTGGTCCGGCTCGGCAAGTTCCACCTCGGTGTGCTGGTCCGCGTATGCGAGCTTACGGCCGAGCCGGTCGTCTATCCAGCCCGGTGGCTGCTGTCCGTACCGGTCGAAAAACCGCTCCAGTCCGTCCCGGAGTATTTGGCCCTGCGAATAGCTGCGATCATAGCCACCATAGCTTATCGGCAGAACGGCCCAGACCGCAGCCAGTCGGACGCGTTCGGTCTTGCGATCACCAAGCCAGTTCGGCGGCTCGTTGAGGCCCATGTCTCGGGGGATCTGAACCGCCGCACTGCGAGCCGCACAGAAGGCGGCGTAATTTACGCACAACTGCCCGCCCATCAACAACGCCGACTGCACCATCACCAGCACGATCATCAACAGAAAAGGCAGCACCAGTGCGAACTCCACCATCGCTCCGCCCTCGTCGGCGCCGGCTCGACCTGTGCGACGACCGAGAGCGGCCAATCCGCCCCCCAGCCAGGCAGCCAACAGTGCACAGCCCACGGCTACCCCCGCGAAGGTAACAAACGCCGGGCTTCTCGCAGCCGTCGGCAGCCAGCGCCCTTCATCGTCGCCGGCGCCCACAGCCCCGCCGCCGGCCAATAGCGCCGCGCATATCCCGCCGATGAGCAGAGCAAGCAGACCGACGGTCCACTTCCAGCAGACGGCTTTGTCTTGTTGTGATTCTTCCCGGCTCATACCATCTTCGCGTTTCCGCATACAGAAGCCGCTGCGCGGCAAAAACGGCCCGGCGCGTTCAGAAACCCAGCAATTTCACGGCCGACGGACCCCGGAGCAGTGCCTCGAGCAGCGCCGCGGCCGAGCCGATGCACAAAGCCAAGGCGAAGGGGACCTTCTCGCTCTCGCCGGCGGCGGGGTCGGCCGGTTTCGACGGCGTCATCATCAACACGAGGAATCTGAACAGCCGCCGCAGCGTGCGCCATACGATCCGCTTTCGCAGCATCACGATTGCAGCCAGCACCAGCGCCGCCAGCAGACCGTAAAACAATGCCGACAGCGCGAACCGCCAGCCGGTCAATGCTCCGACAGCGCCCATCAGCTTCGCATCGCCGCCGCCGATTCCACCGGCCAGCCAGACCGCCAGCAGCGGGAAAAATCCCACTGCGAAGCCCGCCAGCGCCGCGTACAGACCCATGCCGGCGTCGCCGCCACGCAGACCGCCCAGAAGCGTATGGCCGATAAGCCCGACCGCAATGCCCGCATAAGTCACGTAGTTGGGAACTCGCCCGCTACGCACGTCCGTCACGGCCGAGACGATCACCACCACGCCCAGCACGATGAACGGCCACATCTCGGCGATCCACTGCATAGTCCGCGTATCTCCGGCGCCGGGGCTATGGCTCTATCGGGGCATGCCTTCTTCGGCGCTGCCCTTGGCGTCCTCCCAGAGCGAGCCGGCCCAGTCGGAGATATCCTTCCAGAACCAGATTATCACCGCCAGCAGCGGAAGCGCCACGGCCGCTATGAGCAGGATATACTCCACCATGTCCGCGCCGCGCTCGTCCTGGTGCAGTCGCTTCAGACGTCGGATTGTGCTGTTCGCTCTTCGTATCATCCGCAACTTATCCTTTTGACGGGCCTGTAAAGCCACGCTCGTCCCGCCGCACACCCGTCACGGCAGCGGGAGGGTTTCGATGAAGGTAACCATTCTGTAATGCTCACACAGCGCGCCCAGCAGCAGGACCATCACGTAGATCATGGGGACGCCGACCGCACCGAGCAAAAGAGCCCACTCAATGCTGGTCTGCCCTGCCTGGTCGGCGTGCAAACGGTTTTGTGATGGTTCAAAAGGCATCCGGGCTACCTGTATTGTACTACTTTTGGCCGCCGAAAACGTCGGCCGCGTGATTCCAGTGCTCGCTGAGCCGTCGGATAACCGCCTGGTCGGCAAACAGAGACTTCCGACCGGTCCAGGTAAGCTGCTCCTCGCCGCCGGGCGCCGACGGCTCGTAGCGGAATATCTCCTGGATCCGATACTTCCCGTCGTCTCCCAGCGGAAGCACTTCGGCGGCGCCGGTGACCATGCGTCGGCCGTCGGTAAACCGGGTCAGTTGCACAAGCACGTCGATGGCCGAGGCAACCTGCGCCCGCAGAGCGTGCAGCGGCAGTTCCACCGACGACATCATCGCCAGCGTCTCCAGGCGGTTCATCGCGTCCAGACCGCCGGTGGCGTGCAGTGTGGTCATACTGCCGGCGTGTCCGGAGGTCATCGCCTGGATCACGTCCAGCGCCTCGCCGCCGCGGACCTCGCCGATAATCACGCGGTCGGGCCTCAGCCGGAGAGCCGAGCGGAAAAGCTCGCGTATGGTGACCTCTCCTCTGCCCCAGCGATCCGCCGGGCGGCTTTCCAGCGACAGTACGTGCGGTTTCCGGAAGTCCAACTCGGCCGAGTCCTCTATCACCACCACGCGCTCGTGGTCCGGCACGAAACCGCTGAGCACATTCAGCAGTGATGTCTTGCCGCTGCTCGTGCCGCCTGCGACCAGTATGTTCTTCGTCCCGCGGACGCATACGCTGAGATAGTCCATCATCTCCGGCGTCCAGGAGCCAAGCTCCAGCAGGCGGTTTGCATCCAGCAGCGTCTTGGCGAACTTCCGGATGCACATCACCGTGCTGTTGCGGCACAACGGCTGGAGTATGACGTGCACTCTACTGCCGTCCGGCAGTCGTGAGTCCACCAGTGGCTGCTGCTGGGATATCTGCTTGCCGGTGTATTGCAGGACGTTTTTGACGGCCGCCATCAGGGCCTCGGCGCTGTCGAAACGTGCGTCGGTCTTCTCGACGCGCCCCTGACGCTCGACGTAAATCTCGTCGGGCGCGTTGACCATGATCTCGGAGACCTCCGGGTCGCGCATGTACGGCATTATCGGCGCGAGGAAGTGCTCAACGGTGGCCTCGAAGATGTTCGCCTTGGTCATCAGTCTCTCCGCCGGGAAGGTGCTCGTCGTGTACCTTCCCGATTGTTAAACCCTTGCGGCGCGGTATAGGTGCGGAAATATCCGGCTGCAATGCCTTTCCATACAGTCTAAATCGTGCGAAAGGGCTGCACAAGTTCAGCACTTCCCACCGGGTGTTTGGCTCGGCGAGCCGACACGGGTTGTCAGCCGAGCCGCACATCCGTAAAATATCGCCACCGGAGAGGTGACAGAGTGGCTGAATGTGCCGGTTTCGAAAACCGGTGTGCCTTCGGGCACCGTGGGTTCGAATCCCACCCTCTCCGTTACAAATGCCCCCAGGTGCCGAAGGTGCCTGGGGGCGTTTGTGTGGGTGGGATGAGAACACACGGGGATGCGAAGCGCAAGCGAAGCAGCCCCATGTGGGTTCGACGCCGAAGGCGCCTCCGAAGGAGAATCCCACCCTGTGTCCGACATAAAAAGGTGGCGGAGTTCAGGCGGCACGTTGCATTGCCCAGT
>JBKHJB010000215.1:0-3596 GCA_046538345.1 Phycisphaerae bacterium | reverse complement strand
AACTTCTTCTTCGTCGCGATAGCCGGAGCTATGGGCGCCTGGACCATTGCTTCGGCGGACGCGGCGGGCTGGCACATGGCGTTGGCGCTTACGGTGCTGGCGGGTGTGTTCTTTCTTCTGGTATCCGCGTTCGGGCTTCGCGCTCGCGTGCTGAACTCCATACCCGACGCGCTGAAAAGCGGCATCTCGGCGGGGATAGGACTGCTGATCGCCCGTGTCGGCTTCGACTGGGCGAACTTCGCCGAAGCGCTGGCGCCGACGGAGCTGGGCGGTTTCGCCAGGCATCCGGAGGCGTGGTTGGCGTTGATAGGACTGGTCATAACGCTGGGGCTGCTGGCGTTCCGCGTCCGCGGGGCCATTCTTATCGGCATACTGATAACCACCGGGATAGCGGCAGCGATGGGGCGGGCGGAATGGCAAAACCCCATCGGCCGACCGGAAGGGCTTTACGCCACCGCGGGCGGTTTTTACCTCGGTCTGGAGGGTCTATGGTCCGCTCTGCCGAAATACTGGCTCGACATCCTCACCATGGGGTTCATCCTGCTGTTCATGGACCTGTTCGATACGGTGGGGACGCTCGTGGGCGTCGCCAAGCGGGCCGGGCTTATGCGCGACGGCTCCCTGCCCAAAGCCGAGCGGGCACTGGCGGCCGACGCCGCGGGAACCGTTGTCGGCGGCTGCCTGGGCACCAGTACCGTCACCAGCTACATCGAGAGCATAACCGGCGTGACCTCCGGCGCGCGGACCGGACTGGCGGCGGTGGTTACGGGTATGTGCATGCTGGCGGCCATTTTCTTCCAGCCGCTGGCCGAGACGGTCACCGGCGCGTTCGGAGGCAACCAGTTGTTCCCCACGCTTTCGGCGGCGCTGATAGTGGTGGGAGCGATGATGCTCCGGACGGTTCGCGACCTGAACTGGGACGACGTGACCGAGTATCTGCCCGCCTTTCTGACCATCATCACCATGCCGCTGACACACAGCATATCAGCGGGCATCGCCATCGGGTTCGCCGCCTATGCCATCGCCAAGCTTCTGCGAGGTCGGCCGAGAGAATGCCCCGCGCTGGTGTATGTATTTACGCTGCTGTTCGCCGCACAGTACGTGCTGGCGTCTCTACGTGGATAACGGGAATTACTGAACGGTTACCTCGGTGGCCTCGGGCACATCCTCGACGATACCCATAAGATCGTCGATACCTACCTTGTGAGAGACGGATATGTAGAAGGTCAGTGTCTCGCTTTGCCGCTCGATGTTTCTGGAGTAATCCATATTGGCGATTCTCGCCCCCCGGCGTCTGATTACTTCCCGCACCCGTCCGATGTTGTCCTGTCGCGACAGGGGCAGCGAAACTGTGAGTGTCTTTGTCCAGCGCGAGGGTATGTAGCGGTCCAGCTTGGAAAGGAACAACAGCGCGAAGATCACCAGAGCCGCCGCCACAGTCGCGACGAAATACATGCCGAAGCCGCACGCCAACCCGACCGCCGCCGTACACCACAAGCTGGCCGCCGTGGTCAGTCCGCGGACACCCGCGCCGTAACGGATAATTGCACCGGCGCCGAGAAAACCGATACCGGCCATCACGCCGTATGACAGTCGGGCGGGATCGAGTTGGATTGCCTCTCCGCCGCTGCCGTCGCCGAAAACCCGCGCGAAGTTCAAGCTCACCAGCATCGCCAGCGCCGAACCCAGCGCCACCAGCAACTGTGTGCGAAAGCCGGCGGCTCGTCCGTGATGCTCGCGTTCCGCGCCGATAAACGCCCCCAGCGCCGCGGCGACCACCAGACGCAGGATGCATTCGCTTTGCCAGGACATCGCTTCGATGCCGCCGGGCATGCTCGTCATAGCAGGCAACATGGTTCGGTCCTTCCTTTGCGGCAAACGCCCGATAGAACTATATCGACCCTTGCGCCCCCGCGAGTCAATGGTTTCCGACAAACTCCGGTTAACAACCGGACGCAGGGCGGCTTGACGCCCCAGATATCGCCCGGTAGACTGCTCGTGTGCCCATATATGGGCGGAAACCGAGGGTTCGGCGCTATGCAGTGTCCTTTCTGCGGTGACAGAGACGGTCGGGTGGTTGACTCCCGCAGCTCCGAAGGCGGGAGGGTGGTCCGCCGGCGCCGTCAGTGCGGCAGTTGCGGCCGACGGTTCACCACCTACGAACGTCCGGAGGAAGGACCCATCAGGGTGACCGTCATCAAGCGTGACGGCTCGCGGCAGCCCTATTCGCGTGACAAAATTATCGCCGGGCTGAAACGCGCCTGCTACAAGCGGCGCGTCTCGGAAGAGCAGATCCGCCGCATCGTGGAGCACACCGAGGAGGAGATCTTCCGCCAATGCGACAAGGAGGTCGCCTCCAGCTTTATCGGCGACGTAGTCAGCGCGGCCCTGCGTGAGGTGGACAAGATCGCCTACGTCCGCTTCGCCAGCGTGTATCGCGACTTCCGCGACCTCGCGGAACTGATAGAAACCGCCCGCCAGGCCGAGCAGTCACCGGCCGTCGGGCCTGAACAGAAGGACCTGTTCGAGACGCAGTAGCCCGGCGGATAACCCACGCCGCCGCAGCAGGAGCAATCATGCCGCTGAAAAAGCAGGAAGTCATCGAGAGAATCCGACAACAGGCCGACGACACCTACAGGCGGATAAACTCCGGCAGGAAGCCGCAGATGAAGCTGCCCATCCGCGCGCTTTCCAACGTCAGCTACAAGCCCAAGGGCGGGTATTTCCAGCTTCGCGGGCGAAACAAGGTCCGCACACTGACGGTCAATACGGTCAAGACCTTCGCCCAGACGCTTAAGATGCTCTCAATGAGCAAAGACCTCATCGAGCACGACCGCCACTCGACCAAGCGTGAGACCTACTATCAGGCGTATAACTGGGGCGAGGCGGCCTTTGGCGGACAGGACGAATCCGATACCGTCATGGACGACGTGGAGGCGATGCTTGCGGTCAATCGCGAGCAGATACATTTCCGCGCCGACGAGCACGGCGGTGAGGTCGCCGGCGAACTGGTGGTGTTGGACCGCGACCGGCGAACCGGCGATCCGGTGGAGATCGACTGCACCAGGTTCGGCAGCGGCGCATACAGCGTGCCTACGGTCGTGGAGGAGCTGGGCTTCCGCACCAAGGCGAAATTCATCCTCGCCATCGAGACCAAGGGCATGTTCGAGCGGCTGGTGGAGGAGGACTTTTTCGACACCCACAAGTGCATTCTGGTTTCGATGGGGGGCGTGCCCAGCCGGGCGTGCAGACGGTTCATCCGCCGCCTTGCCGACGAGAAGAAAATACCCGTCTATGTCTTTACCGACGGCGACCCGTACGGATATTTCAACATCTACCGGACGCTGAAGGTCGGCTCGGGCAATGCGGCCCATCTGAACGAGTTCTTCTGCGTGCCGCAGGCGCGGTTCCTCGGCGTCACGCCGGAGGATATCACGAAGTACGACCTGCCCACCCACCCGCTGAAGGAGGTCGATAAGAAACGCGCCCACGACGCGCTGAAGAACGATCCCTTCATCCGCCATCACAAACGCTGGCAGCAGTCCATCCGCAAGATGCTCAAGGCCGGCGTCCGTGTCGAGCAGCAGGCGCTCGCC
>JBKHJB010000214.1:0-3630 GCA_046538345.1 Phycisphaerae bacterium | reverse complement strand
GCTGGTGTCTGCATCCCTGCTATTTGTCTTTGAGGTACTCGTCGATATTCCGCGCGGCGTCTTTACCGTCGCCCATAGCGAGTATGACGGTCGCGCCGCCGCGGACGATGTCTCCGCCGGCGAACACGCCCGGTATGGACGTCATGTGATTCTCGTCGGTAACGATGTTGCCTTTGCGGCCCAGCTCCAGAGAGGAGACCGTCCCGGTCAGCAGGGGGTTGGCGCGTGTGCCGATAGCGAGTATCCCAAGCTGGCAGGGCACTTCGAATTCGCTGCCCTCGACCGGCACGGGGCGGCGCCGGCCTGAATCGTCCGGCTCGCCAAGCTCCATGCGCTGCAGACGCACCGCGCGGAGCCAGCCCTCGGAGTCGCCCAGGAACTCCAGCGGCGAGACCAGGAACATGAACTCGATGCCTTCTTCCTCGGCGTGCTTGATCTCCTCCGCGCGGGCGGGCATCTCCTCGCGGCTGCGACGGTAGGCGATAATCGCCCGCTCAGAGCCGAGCCGCTTGCTCGTCCGCACGGCGTCCATCGCGGTATTGCCGCCGCCGAAGATCATGCTGACGGCGCCGCGCGCTATCGGCGTTCCGCCGGGTCGGTCTTCGTAGGCCCGCATCAGGTTCACGCGGGTGAGATACTCGTTCGCCGAGTACACCCCCTTGAGGTTCTCGCCCGGCAGGTTCAGGAAAATCGGCAGTCCCGCGCCGTTGGCAATGAAGCAGGCGTCGAACCGCTCGTTTATCTCGTCGATGGTGACGGTCTTTCCGACGATGACGTTGCACTCGATCTTCACGCCCATCGCCCGGAGGTTCTCCACCTCGCGGTCAACGATATCCTTGGGCAGGCGGAACTCAGGGATGCCGTAGCGCAGCACACCGCCGGGCGCGTGCAGCGCCTCGAATACCGTCACGTCGTGTCCCAGCCGTGCCAGCTCGCCGGCGGCGGTCAGACCACCCGGCCCGGAGCCCACCACGGCCACCTTAAACCCGGTCTTTTCCGCCGGCGGGGCGGTTGGCTCGGCGTTCTGGGCGGCCCAGTCGGCGACGAACCGCTCAATCCAGCCGATCGCTACGGAATCGCCTTTCTTGCCGCGGATGCAGACGCCCTCGCACTGCTGCTCCTGCGGGCAGACTCTTCCCGTGGTGGCTGGCAGGGCGTTGTCGGCCTGGAGTATATCGGCGGCTGTGGCGAAGTCGCCGTCGGCGACCGCTTCGAGCATCTCAGGTATGCGCACAGCTACCGGGCAGCCCGCCACGCACGGACGGTTCCTGCACTGGAGGCAGCGGCGGGCTTCCTGCACAGCGGCCCATTCGGCCAGGCCGAGGTTGACCTCGTTGAAGTTGCGGATGCGATCGCGCGGGTCCTGCTCGGGCATCTTCACCCGGTCTATGGACATTCGGTCTTTGGCTGATAGCTTCTCGGTCATCTGTCTGTCTCACTGTCGCGGATTTGCGCATCCAGTCGGCAGTAATGTTCGTCGTAGGTGCTCTGCCGGGCCGACAGCTCCTTGAAGTCCACCTTATGGGCGTCGAACTCCGGTCCGTCCACGCAGGCGAACTTCACCTCGTCGCCGATGCTGACACGGCAGCCGCCGCACATGCCCGTGCCGTCCACCATGATGGGGTTCAAGCTCACGATGGTTTTAATGCCGTGCGGCCGGGTCATCTCCGCGACGGCGGACATCATCGGCACCGGTCCGACCGCATAGACGGCGTCGGGTCGGGTGGCGTCGTCGGCTATGAGCTTCTCAAGCTCGGCGGTTACGAAGCCCTTCGTCCCGGCCGATCCGTCCTCGGTGGTCAGGAGCAGCTCGTCGCTGATGGCGTCCAGCTCGTCGCGCAGGATAAGATGTTTGTCCGTCCTGCCGCCGATGATTGTCACGACGCTGTTGCCCGCCTCGGCCAGGGCATCGGCGAGGGGGTACAGTACGGCCGTTCCCACGCCGCCGCCGATGCAGACGACCTTGCCGTAGTTCTCGATGTCGGTGGGCTTTCCCAGCGGACCGGCCACGTCGCGCAGGTGTCCCCCGGCCGGCGTGCCGGCGATGAGTTGCGTTGTGTGACCGACGGCCTGGACGACCAGCGTTATCGTTCCTTCGTCGCGGTCGGCGTGGGCGATTGTCAGCGGAATCCGCTCGGTGCCTTCCTCAGGCCGGACTATCACGAACTGCCCCGGCTGCCGGGCGGCCGCCACTCGCGGGGCGCGCACCACCAGCCGATGGACATCCGGGGCCAATTCCTCGTTGCTTACGACCTCGTACATGGTACTCCAGGGTCTGAATGCTGCGGGTATAGTGATACCTTACACTACCATCTTAGCGTATCACGGGCGACGTGAAACGAGCTATAGTGCTGATAAGCACGGCTTATGAACTGGGTGACTCCCTCAGCCGCACCGGTCCGCACCCTCCCTCGTCGGACCAGGCAACCAATCCACCAGTTAACCAGTCAACCAGTTAACTAATTAACCAGTTAACCAACCACCCGCGAGGCGAAGGCGAGCTAATACCCCTCCGGATGGCTGCTGTGCCAGTTCCAGGCGTGTTCGACCATGGTGCGCAGTTCGGGGAACCTCGGCCGCCAGCCCAGTTCGTCGCGGGCCTTGTCGCACGACGCCACCAGTCGCGGCGGGTCGCCGCCTCGACGGTCGGCCACCTCCGCGGGTATCTCCGCTCCGGTCACCTCGCGGCAGGTCTGGAGCACTTCTTTGACGGAAAAGCCATGCCCGCTGCCGAGGTTGTACGCCTTGGCCGAGCCGGCTTCGATGGCGTCGGCCGCCAGCAAATGGGCGTCGGCAAGGTCGCAGACGTGGATAAAATCGCGTATGCAGGTCCCGTCGGGCGTGTCGTAGTCGTCGCCGAAAATCATGAACCGGTCGCGCTTGCCCAGCGCCACCTGCAAAACCAGCGGTATCAGGTGCGTCTCGGGGCGGTGGTCCTCGCCGATATCGCCGGCGGGGTCGGCGCCGGCGACGTTGAAATACCGCAGCGACACGAAGCCCATCTCGAAAGCGGCCGCGTAGCTGTTCAGCATGTATTCCACGCACAGCTTGCTGGCGCCGTAGGGGTTGATGGGCGCGAGCCGGTCCGTCTCGCGGATGGGTACGCTCTCCGGCTCGCCATAGACCGCTGCCGTCGATGAGAACACCACCTTCCGCACGCCGGCGTCGCGGCAGGCGTCCAGAAGCGTCAGACCCGCGACGGTGTTGTTGTGGAAATACTTGTCGGGCCGTGAGCACGACTCGCCCGCCTCGATAAACGCGGCCATGTGTATGACCAGCTCGATTTCGTGATCTTTCAGCGTCGCGGTCAGTGTTTCGGCGTTGGTGACGTCGCCTTCGATGAGCTTGGCATCTCCGACCGCCGGCCGATTGCCTTTGACCAGACTGTCGTAGGCGACGGGCGTGTGGCCTGTGTGTTTCAGCGCCCGCAGTATGTGCGAGCCGATGTATCCCGCGCCGCCGGTTACCAGTACGTTCATCGCGTCTCCCTTCCGCGGCGGATTATAGAGCGGCCGAGCGAGTGTTGCAATTTGGCGTCATTGGGGCGAGTATGTTGCCGCTGAACGGGTTATACAGGTGGAGAGAGGGCAATGTTCTCAAGAAACGGGCTTTGGGGCTGGGCGGTGCTGC
>JBKHJB010000029.1:0-16480 GCA_046538345.1 Phycisphaerae bacterium | reverse complement strand
CTCAACGGCTCAACTGCTTAACCGATTAACCAGTCAACCAGTTAACCAATTAACCAATCAGCCGGGTCACTCGACTTTCCCCACGCGGATATCGAGGTCCGCGCGGTCTTCGAGGCGGTCCTTCTGGCCGTCTTTGATCCAGAGGATGCGGTCGGACTTGTCGAGCATCTTGTGGTCGTGGGTAGCGGTTATCACGGTCACGCCGTGATTGTCGCAGAGCTTCCGCAGCGTATTGATAATCTCCTCGCCGGTGTGCAGGTCGAGGTTGGCGGTCGGTTCGTCCGCGAGCATGATGGTCGGCTCCATGGACAGCGCCCTCGCGATGGCCACTCGCTGCTGCTGACCGCCGGACAACTCCGAGGGGCGGTGGTGGAGCCGGTCGCCCAGCCCGACTTCGCGCAGGACTTCCGCGGCCCGGTCGCTTGCCGATGAGGTATCCTGCCCGGAGAAGATCAACGGCAGCAAGACGTTCCGCAGCGCGGTAAGCGACGGTATGAGGTTGAACGCCTGGAAGATGTAGCCGATGTGCCTGTTGCGGATGTACGCCAGTTGCAGCGAAGACTGCTTCGTAAGGTCCACGCCGCCGATGGTGACCGTGCCTTCCGACGGCTTGTCCAGGGCGCCGATCATGTTGAACAGCGTGCTCTTGCCGGAACCCGACGGGCCCATCACCGAGAGGTACTCACCGCGGTACACGTCCAGGTCCATATCACGCAGGGCGTACACCTTCAGGTCGCGCATGCGATAGATCTTGCTGAGATTCCGACACGAGATGATTACTTCGTCTTTTGTCATGTCTGGTTATTTACCACTGAGGCACTGAGGCCGCGGAGGTAACAACAATTGGCCGCAAAAGGTGTTCGGGCGTAGCCGGAGCGGGTGTTGCTACCGGCCAACACCGCTGCCGCGGGGACGCCTGTCGGTTTCATTGGCGATGCTTCCATCCTATTGCCAATCACGCGTAGCTGCTGCTTTTCAGAACTGCTTTCCTTTCTTCACTGTGCTCTCTCTGTTCTCTGTGCCCTCTGTGCCTCTGTGGTCCTAGAACGGTATTTTTATCACCGATTTCGCCAGGAAGATTGCGCCTACTCCGAGTATGGTTATCAGTCCCATCCCGCAGGCGAAGCCGGCCATTATCACGGGCGCATACTGTCTCCACCGCAGCCCCATACGCCGCTCGAAGTAGTAGCGTCCTATCAACGCCCCGGCGAACTGCGGTATCACCACGTGCGGCAGTGTCTGGTTCAAACCGCGGACCACGCCATAGACCAGCATGATGGGCAGATGCAGCAAGCTCATCAGGGCGAACAGCGCCACTCCGAAGCCGGCGCCCGCCAGAACATACGTCGGCCGGAACGCCTCTTCGAACGCGCTGAAGCGTCCCAGCGTTGCCGTGTAGATGATGCACTGGTTGGCGGCACTGAGCTGCCAGATGGTCTGGGCGTAGGGGTATTGTGGCCCGGGTATCGGCGAGAGCGACCAGAGGAACTGCGCGAACAGGATGGCTGCTATCACCACAATCGGCATCAGCAGCAGCTCGACCTTCCAGAGCGACCAGAACCGAGTCCCCGTCAACTCCGCCTGCCGCCAGAACACGGTGCGCCTTCCATAGTTGCCCATGGGTATCGGCAGGAACCATACCTTTACGCCGCCGGTGTAGCCGGAGAGTATGAAGGCGGCCTCGCGGACCATGGGAATCTCGACCACCTGTCCGCTCATGCCTTCCATCCGTGCCGTCACGTAGCTCAGCAGGGGGGTGTAAAGGAATGCGAAGAAGAACAGCACGATCATGACGCCGCCGTGCCAGTCGATCAGGTAGCCGCTGACGAGAATATAGGCCATCGAGGCGATTACGTAGAGCGCCAGAATCAGCGACGGCCGAAGGTCGCCGCGGTCCGGGGGCGGGCCCTTTGCCTCCAAGCTGATGTCGGTTGCCGCGGCCGCCTGTTGACGCCGCTTGGCGCGTCGCCGGGCCGCCAGACCTCTATAAACCTGCCAGAAGCCCGCCAGCGCAATCGCTATCGCAACGCCAAGCGCGAAGCTGAAGTAGAAATCGACGTTGTTCTTGAAGAGTGTCTGAACCGTTTCGTCGGCCGTCGTCCAGCTCCACAGGATGCCGAAGCGATACAGGATCGGGTTGAGCACGAACGTAATCATCAGCCCAATGAAACTTCCGAGCATCGCAAAGAACGGCAGGACCATGCCCAGGACGAGCTGTCCCATGTCGAAGCTCAGTCCCGTCGCAACAGCCGGCAGGAACCCCGCGGTTTTCTGCGTCCAGTCGGTGAACGGAATAGGCAGGATGGTAATCGGCTCGTCCAGAAATGCCGTGGAGAACGTCGGCAGACCGGTATAAAGCGCGCCGAACCCCATCCCCAGCACACCTCCGATGCTGAAGATGCGCCACCGCCAGTTGGCCTGTTCATCTTCGGCGCCCTCGCGGCTTTCCTCACTCTGCTGCTCGGCGAGAGCGGTAATGCCCTGCGCTCCAATCGGGGCCATCGGGAAGGGCAGTTTCTCCACGTCGCTGGCGACGCGGAACAGTCCATAGCTCAGGATGGTCAGGTTCACCCGGCTCATGAGGAACTGGAACACCACCAGACCCAAAGCGGGGTACCACGCAGGATTGAAGAAGTTCCGCTCCGCCAGCACGCTGGGGTCGGTCGGGGCGAACCATTCCGGTAGCTGCTCCGCTACGCCCATCCCGGTGGCGGCGCGGCTCTGGGCGAAAAACTGGTGGAACAGTATCCGCACCGGGCCCTGGTTCAGTCCGTGGGGGCTGGCGACCATGACGGCGCCGGCCATGTAAAACAGCACGAAAATCTCGGGCCGCCGCAACTGCTTGTGGGCGCGCCTGGCAACCTCGATGAACAGGATTACGGTCACCCACTGGGCGGCCGGTCCCACGCCGATACCCGCGAGCAACTGCATGTACATCGCGCCGGGGACCATCATCATCGCGATGAACAGTGCCCCTATCAGCGCGGTCCAACTGAATCCCTCCTCGAATTTGGAGGGGACCTCCATGAGGTCGCGATACTGCTGAAGCTCGCGGTCGTATCGCATTCCGGTCACGAGGCGGCTCCTTCCGTGCTGTCGGAGTCACGGCCGAATGTTTCGGCGTCGATTTGCTCGCGCGGCAGCTGGTCCCACGTCCGGAGGGTCTGTTGCCTGTATCTCTCTATCACGTTCTCCGGCAGCGACCGCCAGATCAGCAACTGCTTGCGAAGATCGTTGATGAATACGCGGTTGGCGCGGCGCCAGTCGCCGTGGGCGCCGCTGCGGCGGTAGATGAGTATGCGGACCTCGTCTATGCCCTCGATTTCGCTCGGCCGACTCAGCAGGGCAAAGTCCTGGTTTACGCCCAGATCGAACGGCGCCAGCGCCACCGTCGCACCGAATCCGAGCATGTCGTTTTCCCGCTGGCGGAAGATACGGCTGCTTGTGGTGGCGAAACCACCCAGCGCTTCGTCGGCGTGGTTCTCGAAGTGCTCCTTCAGGAAGCTCACCACGCCGGTGATGTCGTAGGCCGAGACCGTGAACGGGAACACCAGGTCGTACAGGTCGCCTTTCGGAGCAGGTATTTTCCATTGCCTCTGGATGCCGGGGTTTGCGCTTCGGGATGCCTTCACCGCCGGGTATATCGTCGAGACCAGCACTGTGCCCATCACAATCAGGATGGTCACGATGGCGTTGGTCGAGCTGTAGTTCATGGACGGGACGGCGACGTAGCCCATTTCCGCGAGGATCGACATTATGCGTGTTACAAGCTGACCGAGCAGGTACCCGCCCATTCCTCCGACGACGGCATAAACCGACGCCTCGGCGAAGAACAAGCTCGCAACGTGCGGCGGGGCAAGCCCCAGCGAGCTGAAGGTGTATATCTCCCGCTCGCGGTCGGAAACGCTGCCCAGCATCGTCGCGAAGACTATCAGCCCGCCCAGCACAACCGGTATCAGCAGGTCGCGCCATCCGCTGGCCGTCGCCAGAGACGTAAAAATCAGCCGATATACCGCGCCGCTGTCGCCGACGTAGGTGGGAAGCTTGGCGATGTTGGCGGCGTCTTCGGAAATGTTACGGATTTCCGCAGCGTCTTCGGGATAGATGGTCACCGAGCGGACCTCCGCGCCCATCTGCTCGGCCGCGTGCGGGGGGATTATCACGACGCGGTCGAGGTTGTACGTTACAAACTGGGCCGACTCGATGTCCGGCATCTCGCCGCGGCTTTCGCTGCCGGTTTCCTGCAGCGACTCCAACGCCCCGCCGGATGAAGTCTGATAATCCACCGGGAGCATGCTGGAGTCTTCCAGCATGGTGAAACCGGACATAGCGTCGAGTATGAAGCCCGCGAAGGTGAACTTTCTCCCGGCCAGGAGGACCTCGCGACTGCCGATATCACCTTCGTCGAGGTTCAGCTCGCGCGCTACGGCCTGCGTGAGGAATATTCCGTCGCTGTCGAGCCGCTCGGGTTGTCCCTGCAGCATCCGCGCCAGCTCGCCCTGCAGACGCACGTCCCGGGCATCCAGCCCAATGCCGGCAGCCACGGGCGTCGCCTTGGCGCCGTCGCCTGTAGCGAGAAGCTTCTGCAGGTCGCGCTTCTCGGCCATGGCGCGATCAACCTCTCCGGCGGTGGGCGAGAGCCAGTATCTCGGCACCACCTGTGCGTTGTCGGCGAAGTGCCCGCGAAGTGTCTCGTAAACGCCGTCACCCAACGGGCTCCAGAGCTGACTGCGCACCAGTACCCGCGGCGGTGGGTCTGTGAGCGGTCCTTCGTATGTCTCGCGCAATCCCCAACTGGTCCCGAAAGACGCAAACGCCAGGATGGTGAAGGTAAGCAGTACGACCGTGGACGCCGTCAGCAGCGTACGCAGAGGGCGCCGCCGCATTGTCGAGATGCCCATATGCACGGCCGCCAGCATCGTGCTCAGCCGCGAGACGTCCGCGCTGTGAACGCTGACCGAAAGCCCCTGGAGCTTTTTCAGCTCGTTCTGGAGCTTGCGGACCATGATGAAAATCACCAGCGAGCTGAGCAGGATAATCGCGAACGCCAGGAATATGACCACCGGGGTTGCCGCTATGCTAAACGCCGGGTTCACAAGGTACAGGACTGCGAAGGTGACCAGGAAAAACAGCGTGAACCAGCCGATTTGCCGGTAGATGTGCGGCGTGCCGATGAGCAGCCGCTCCATTGCGTAAGCGAACGGCATCGCCAGAAGCAAAAGCAGAACTACGGCGTTTACCAGGTCCTTTATGACGCCGACCAACGGAGGGTAAGCGCCCTGCGAATACGCCGCCGACGCTGACAGGCCGCAGAAATATCTCCAGGCGGAGGGTTCTGATGCTTCGTCCGACTCTTCGCTCTCGCTGTCGGAGTCGGGTTGTTCACCACGGTGGCGCTCGGCGTCCTGGGCGAGGTCTATAGCCCGGCTGTGCAGCAGCTCCAGCGATTCCTCGTTTATGCGGTTATCCCGCAGCATGGAAAGACGGTAGGCGTTCAGTCTTGCCAGGTCCCCGGCGCTCCACAGCGGCGTCACGGGTCGGTTCCACGGGTTATCCAGCGACAACCCCAGCCCGCGATGGGCCTCTTTGGTGGGCTCGTTGTTCAGCAGTACCATCCCCGCCTTGTTGAACAGCTTGTATCCCGCCACGTCGTAGGGCGCGAACAGCGTTACGATGTTTTCCCACTCGCAGAGCAGGTGCCGATCGTCGTTGAACTCGGCTGTGGACGACGCCCGCATGGCAGTGGTGCTTATGGCGCCGCGGTGGAAGCCGAACCCCACAGCCGTTGTGGCGCGGGTGTGCAGCAAATCTACGGCCGCCTTGGTGAGGTCCTCGTTGTTGGGGATGAACGTTTTCTGGTTGCTGGCGTAGGCGATCAGCCCTCGTCCGTCGCCGGCGGGGACTTGCTCCTCGTAGTCGGCGAAGGAGCTGGGCGTTTCGAAAGCGGCGCCGAAAAGCATAGGTTTTGGTTTGTTCTGCCCGGTTCCCGGCGCGGGAACGTAAGGCCCGACCGAGAATACACCGTCGATATTGCTGCGGGTGAGTATGGGGCGGACAAAGCCGGGCGCGGCGTCAAGGACGCTGTAGCCGTCCCACTCCCGGGAAGTCGCGCGCGTCATAATCGCCACAACGGCGTCGCGGACGGGTCGGTCCGGCATGGCGCTTCCGGCCCCGGCGCGGCGAACCAGCCCTCCGCGCGGTTTCGGCAGCGCCCATCGCGATTCGTGCCATTTCGCCTTCGGTCGGATGTTCGGCGTTACGTCAAGCCCCTGGTCATCGGCCAGGACGCGAACGAACCTGCCCAACCCGCGGACCTGCGGAAATACCGCGTCGGCATCCAAAGCTTCGAACGTGTCGCAGGGCTGACCTTCGCGCGGAAGACGATCCATGCTGGTCATAGCCGCGACGTTGAAGACCGCGAACATTCGAGCGGCCGCTCCACTGTCGGCGAACAGACCCGGCGCGAACAGCCGGCTGTTGTATTGCGGAGAGATGCCCCGGGCGTCGAACCGTCCGGCTTCGTCGCCAAGCTCCTCGGCGACTTCCTGCATAGTGGAGAACAAACCGCGGTAGTTGCCCGGCTCATCCTCCATCATCGGACCGCTGTCGTCGCCGTGGACAAACGTCCACCGGCTCGATGCGTCACCGAGATTGATGCTGATATGAAGCACCGTCTCGCGGTTCTCGAAGCCCAGCAGTTCCCGTATTTCAAGCCCCTTGCGGGCGCGGGCCTGTAGCCGGTCCAGCTCCTTCAGCCGACGACGCATAAGATCGCGCATCTGAAGCTTCGCCGTGTCCATCTTGTCCATCAGACCGGCGTAAATCGCCCGCTGTAGTCGTATGTCCCGGGCTTGCTCGCTCGCGGGGTCCTGCTCGGCGAGCCGCTCGTCGTATCCGCGCACCTGCTCGGCCGCGTGCTCGGCGAGCTGCTCCTCGGTCATCTCATGCTTCTGATGCTTGGCCAGGTAGCCCTGGAGCTTGTTCCAGCCGAGGTCTTCGCCGGCCAACCATTCAATCCGCTCTGTCAACTCCTCGGGTACCGGTTCGCCCTGTCGCTTCAACCGCGACCGCTCCAGGCGCAACGGCCGGAGCTTTTCCAGAACGTCGCTGTCGTTGTTCAGCACCTCGCTCTGCATTGCCCGCAGGGCTTCGTCGTAGTAGGGCAGTGTCTTCGTCTCGGGATCGAACAGGTCGTCGCGACCGAATATTTCCAGCAACTGCTCGCAGTAGGTGTGTTCCTCGGCGAAGTTGTCCAGCCGCTTCCGGACCGCCTCGGCGCGTTTCTCGCCGCCACCGATAGCGCCGTAGAACGCCCGTGCGCCCGCGTGTGATTGCGACTGACCGTCGAAGAAAGCCAGAACCACGTCGCGTCGGGGGCGGTTTTCCCGCAGGTAGTCGGCGATCTGCAGCAGGGCGGCGCAGTTGGCCGCACCGCGCGCCCCCGGCGAGAGCATCGGAACCTCGGAATAACTGTCCAGAGATGCTGCCAGCACTATCGCCTGGTCGGGACGGTTGGGGCTGTATTTCGGATCCGTGCCCGGCAGGTAGGCGATGACGTTACGTCCGCCGAGCTGCTCCCATCGGCTGGCTGCGTAGAGAGTGATTTCGCGGTTCTCGTCGCGGAGGTTCAGCTCATCGGCGACCTTCTCTGAGACGTAAAACCGCGGGAGATTCGCAGGCATCTGGATGTGCTGCCAGGCGTTGGCGGCCGGGGTGTCTGACCCGATGAAAACCACCGCCTTGGCGCCGAAGGCGAACGCCCGGAGCCAGCGCAGATCGCTGTCCCATTCCATGACGACGATTCTGTCGTCCGGAATCTCGCCTCCGTACTCCTCCAGCTCGCCTGTGCCGGCGTAGAGTGTGTTTCCGGAGAGACCCTCTTCCGGCGTGACGGTCGCCTGGAGCAGGTTCGGCCTGCACGCGTGGGCGGCGTAATCTTCGCCGTCGGCGAGCAGACGGACCTCGCTGGGGACGTTCTGGATTACGGGGAAATCCTGGGTGAAGACCTGCTCAACGCCGATATCCTCCAGTCGCCGGCGAACGTAACGGCTTGCACGCAGACTGCCTTCCTCGAAGCCGGCCAGGCGATGATCGCCGGCGGTCAGCTCACGAATGTCGGCGTCGAACTGCTCACGGTCGAACGTATATTCGTCGGTTCCCGCGACTGTAGTGGGCTGAGTGGTCGCCGGTTGAGTCTCGGCTGGTTTGGTCTCGGCCGATTCCTGCGTCGGTGGCTCCTCGGGCGATTCGCAGCCCGCCAGAACCGCCAGCGTCACCGCGACGAGGGTGGTTATCCATCGGTAATCAGCCATTTTCGTCGCCTCCGATGGCGCCTGTCTCGATGGTCACCTCGCTGCGGTCCGCGAGGCGGTCTATCTGCCCGTCGCGGATCCACATTATCCGATCGGCGATGTTTATCAGTCGGTGGTCGTGGGTTGCGCAAATGATGGTCACCCCGCGTTCGGTATTCAGCCGCTGGAGTATGCCGTGAATCTCCGCGCCGGTTGTCAGGTCGAGGTTACCGGTGGGTTCGTCGCACAGCAGGATGGCGGGATTGTTGGCCATGGACCTGGCTATGGCGACGCGCTGTTGCTGTCCGCCGGACATCTCGATGGGCTTGTGGAACCATCGCTCTTTAAGCCCGACCAGTTCCAGCAGGTCCATGCCGCGCTCGCGGGCGCGGTCGGGGTCGGTACCGGCGAAGGCCATCGGCACGGTGACGTTCTCCAGCGCAGTCATGTACTGCACAAGATTGTACGTCTGGAAGATATACCCGATCTTCCGGCAGCGCAGGAACGCCAGTTCGATGGCGTTGAGCTGCGCGACGTCGACCTCGTCTATGAAAACCCGTCCGTGGGTGGGCGAATCCAGGCCACCGACCATGTTGAAGAACGTGCTCTTACCGGAGCCGGACGGGCCCAGCACACAGAGGAACTCGCCGCGATAAATCTCGATGTCGATGCCCTGCAACGCCTTGGTGATGACCTCGCCCATCTGGTAATGCTTCTCGAGCCCGCGCGTGCGGATGATAACGGGGCGGTCCGCCCCGGCAGCCGGCGTATGCTGTGTGGAGGTTTGTGTGCTTTCGGTCATAGTCGCCTCACTCGATTCGCATCGCCTCCATCGGCGCCAGTCGGGCGGCCACCCGCGCCGGATACACAGCCGCCATTGCCGAAAGTGTCACGCCGATGCCGATGGCCGCTCCCGCCGCGGCCAGTACGTCCAGGGCAGGTAGCTGTGAGAATGAAAGCGCGCCGTATTTCAGCGCGGAACGCACCACGCCCAGCCCCGTCCCCAGAACTGCTCCGATTACGCCGCCGGCAAGTCCCTGGAAGCACGACTCGAGTATGAAATTGATCATGATGAACCCGTCGGTGGCGCCAAGGCACTTCATGGTGGCGATTTCCTTGAAGCGCTCCGTAACGCTCATCAGCATCGCGTTGGCGATACCCACCACGCAGACCATCAGCGAGACGACTATCAGCCAGACGGCGCGGGAGGAAAAGCCCAGCACACCACCGCCGAGGGCGGCCTGGGCGACCGCTGATTCCACATCGGAGAGGCGTCGCTGCTGGAGGCGTCTGCTTGCAGCGGCGGCTATCCGCTCCGGGGTCAGGTCCATGCCTTCGAGTATGGGACGGGCCGCTGTCAGGGATCGCAGGTCGCTCTCGGCGCTGTCGCGTCGGCGGACGGCGGCATCGAGGTCCGTTTGCGTCTCTTCCAGTCTTCTTTCCACAACCCGGCGCTCGTCGGCGTCTGCCGTGAGGTTTTCCAGCCGATTGCGAAGCTCATCGACGGTGTCGGTCAGATCCTGGACCTTGCTGCGCAGCTCGGGCAACTCCTTGGCAAGCTCGCGGCGCTTGTCTCTAAGATCCGCGACCACCGACACCAACCACTCGGCCCCGTCGGGCGAGCGGACCTCCTCAAGGAGCGTCTCCTGGGTCACGTCGGCGATTTTGCCGATGCCGCTCCGCTGCGCGAGCAGTGCCTTTACCTGGCGGATCGTAAGCAGGCGGGCAATATCCTCGACGTCCAGACTCAGCCGGGCCTGCTCGTGGACGGTCCGGAAATCCTCCTCGCTCAACCGGAATCCCAGCGGCTGGAGCAGCTTGGGCAGGTCGTCGCGTCCGTGGGCGAGAATCTCCAACGCCCGGCGGTCCTGGAACTTCTCGTCCAGCCGCTCCAGTGCCTGACGGTGTCCCTGAAGGATGCGCCGGCGCAGCCGGTCTGTTTCTTCGTACCGCCGGAGGAAATCGCTGAACTGCTCGCGGTCGGCGGGGAACTGCCTGGTCGCCAGCGAGAGCTTCTCCCAGAAGCCCTCCAGCCGTTCCGGCTCGGAGAGATAATCGAAGATTTCCGCTCCCCTGGCCCGGCCGACCATGGCGCGTCGGGTGCCTTCGGGCTGGTCTTGGAAAAAGTCGAGGTACATCTCCCGTTGACGCGCGAGATTGATGAGCAGTTCCAGTTCGCCCTCATCGAGTTGTCCCCAGTGTTGCAGCTCTTCTGCGCGGTCGGTGTCGTCCGCGGCGCTAAGAAGCAGCGAACTGAGATCTCCCTCGCTCATCGGCGTGGAGAGGCGGGATACCCATGTCAGCAGCTTCTCCCGCGGGGCGGTTCGCTGCCGGACGACGTCCGCCACTCGCCGCGCGGTGAAGCCCTCGGTTAGCATCGTCATGAGAAACGCCACCGCCAGGGCTATGATGCCGACAGTGATAGCCGCCCGGAAAAGGCGAAACTGAATCCCGCTGACCACCAGCTCGATGCACCGTCGCAGGGGCAGCCGTACCTGTTCGTGAACCTCGAGTTTCATGCCTGTTGGTTTTTCGTTCCGTCTTCGGAAAGCCCTACAACGGCGATAACGCCGCGCTGGGTCAGTTGCTGGAGGAACCGCGTGACCGAAAGCTGCGCCTCGCGGAACGAAAGCTTATGGTCCGCGGCGAACTTTTCAATGATGCTTTCCACGTCGTGTTCACCGTTGCAGAGGTCCAGCACAGCCATGCCGGCCGTATCAAGCTCCACGCGGCGGTGCGAGCTGAACGGGATTATCCAGCTAAGAGGCGGAACCAGCCAGCGCGGTTTCTTCAGTGGGATCGACGCCACGGCCGTTCCGTCCGTCCGGCGCTGGAGGTCCATGGCCTCGTTTCGGTAGGGCACAGCCGCCAGCACCTGCTCGGCGGGTAGATGTCGCGGGGGCTTGGGTTTACTCATTGCCGCCCTCCGCGCGGCGCGGGCACGTGTACGGGCTTGCAGCAGCGGATATCCAATCGGCCGGGCAGCTCCGGTCGCTCGTTGCGGGACTGTTCCGTATAGGTGAGGTGATAGACGCGCCTCTCGAAGTCGCACATCCAGGCGACGTCCAGCCGGAGCTGCTTTCGCCGTCTCAGCCGGGCCGCCGGACCGCCTCGATGGAAGCTTGCTACCTCCGCCCCGCGGTGACCGTTGACCGTTCGGGCAGCTCGCATGGTCTCGCGGTACGTCCCCGGCACCTGGCTGGGCAGCCAATCGGTTAGGTCCACCTTCAGCCAGTGCTCGGGCAGTGCCAGTCGTCGCACCGTCAGAAAGGGACCGCGCTTGGCGTCGGCCGCAAAGTCCCAGATTATCCGACCCACTCTCGCCGAATGCCGCCGCAGGTCGTAGTTCGTATCGATGCGCACCGACAGACCCATCGCCTGCCACAGGCGTTGTTCGCCGTCCTGCTCGCACGGCGCTATTCCCGCAAGTATCTCCCGCTCCAGCGCCTTGTCGCGGCTCTCCGGCCAGACCACCGCCGCCTCCACGAAGCATCCTTCACTCTCAAAGAAGGTTCCTGCGTGTACGACGGTCCCCTCCGGCTCCTGGCGGATGAGTCCGCGCCAGCCGGTCGGGGCGTCCGAAAGGGGCGCGGTTTCCACGTCCTCGTCCTTGCCGCGACGGTAGCGGTCCAACATCAGCTCAAGGTTGGGCTTATAGTCGAGGAACTGGTAGAAAACGTCGAGGCGACGGTACCGGCGGTCGGCAAAGGCGATGCGGGGCCGTTCGTCCGCACCGGCGGCGTAGGCCACCTCCCACTCGGCCGGGTGGCACACCGACAACCCTCGCCAGCAGCTTTGTTCCCACTCGCTGACCATCTCAACCGCCAACAATACCATCCCACTGGATACCGGGGCAACACCGACCCCGTCGAGCCGACAGAAGCGTCAAAAGCCCGGGAACCTTTCGTTTCCCCGCGCGTCAAAGACCTGGTGAGACGGAAGGGTTCTTATGAAGGAGATTGGCCGTGACAGCTAAAACGAAGGTTCTGCTGATGGGGTTGCTGGTGTGTTTGGCGGCGGGGTCGGCATTGGCCGACGGGATGATCGTACCGGTCCGCCCGGATAGCCGCGTCCGCGGCGACTGGGCTGTGAAGTATCACCACGTTCACATGACCGTCCGCGACCAGGTGGCGTCCGTGACGATCGACCAGGAGTTCGTCAACACCAGCGGCGGGATGATAGAAGTGGAGTACCTGTTCCCCGTGCCGCCGCACGCGGCCATCGATTCGATGACGCTGATAGTTGACGGCAAGGAGTTTCCCGCCGAGGTGCTCGACGCCGATGAAGCGAGGAAAATCTACGAGGACATAGTCCGCCGCAAGAAGGACCCGGCCCTGCTGGAATACGTGGGGCACGGGCTTATCAAGACCAGCGCCTTTCCGCTGGAGCCGAACAAGCCCGTCAAGGTAGTGGTTACCTACAAGAACATCTGCCGGCGCGACCGGGACACGGTGGAGCTATGGTACCCGCTGAATACGGAGAAGTTCTCCGCCAGGGACATCGAGGATGTAAAGGTCACGGTGGACGTCAAGGCCGAGGCGGACATATCGGCCGTCTATTCACCGACGCACGACCTTAACGTCGAGCGTAAAAGTCCACGCCATTTCATTGCGACGTACCACGAGAAAAACGTCATTCCGGCGACGGATTTCCAGGTGTTCTACAAGTCTTCGAACACGGACGTCGGCGCGACGCTGCTGACGCACCAGCCGATCGCCGGCGAGGACGGGTATTTCATGCTGCTGGTCAGTCCTAACCCCCGTTCGTCCACCCGGAAGCCCGTGCCGAAGGACATCGTGGCGGTGCTGGACCGCAGCGGGTCCATGAGCGGCGAGAAGTTCGCCCAGGCAAAAGAATCGCTGCGGATGATCCTGAACAATCTCAACGCGGACGATCGGTTCAACGTGGTGGTTTACAGCGACGTTATCGAACCGCTGTTCGACAAGCTCGCCGACGCCGACGCCGCGACGGTCGCACAAGCCAACGACATGCTGGCTCGCATCTCCGCCACCGGCGGAACGAACATCCGAGACGCAGTGGTCACCGCGCTTGAGATGTTCGACGACTCCGAACGCCCCGGATACGTACTGTTCCTCACCGACGGACTGCCGACCGTCGGCGAGCGGGGCGAGGCAAAGATAATCTCCGACGTTGCCGACGCCAACAAGGCCGACGCCCGGTTGTTCGCTTTCGGCGTGGGCTACGACGTCAACGTCCGCCTGCTGGACAGAATGAGCGGCGAAAATGGCGGGCTGAGCGAATACGTCAAGCCCAGCGAACCGGTCGAGGCGAAGATATCCTCGCTCTACAACAAGATCAAAAACCCCGTCATGACCAACCTGAGCATGGAGCTTCAGGGGCTGACGATTCGCGACGCCTACCCGCGTGAGCTAGGTGATTTGTTCGACGGCGACCAGATCGTTGCGGTCGGACGGTATGACGCTTCGGATGCTTCGTCGCTGCCGTTGCGCGACGGCGCCCGTCACAGCACGCTGGTTATAAGAGGCACCTACCGGGGCAAAGAGCGGGCCTTCGAGTATCCGGTAACAATCAACGAACCGGGCCGGCGGGTCGGATACGACTTCGTCGAAAAGCTCTGGGCGATGCGCCGGGTCGGCTGGCTTCTCGACCAGGTACAACTGCACGGCGAAAGCGGAGAGCTTATCGACGAGCTTATCCGACTCAGCCGGGATTACGGCATAATGACGCCTTACACCGCGTTCCTGGCGGACGAAAACGCCGAGCTTGGCAACACGCGACGGCTATCCGAGCGGTTCCGCGCCGCCGGCGGCCGAGAGTTGGACAGGGACGTGAAGGGCGCCTCCGGACAGGTCCACGCCACGAACCGCCAGAAGCTTGCCCGCGTCAATCGGCCCCAGTCCGCCGCCGCACCGGGGCAGGGCGTTTACAGCGAGGGATACGCCAACGCGGAAGATTACGAGAGCGACCGTAAGAGGAAGCTCGACGCCGTCCGGCAGGTCGGCAATCAGGCGCTTTACCGCCGGGGCGAGAATCTCTGGGTGACGCCCGAGACCTCGGAAGTGGACCTGTCCGAGGCAGCCGAGCGGATCGAGGACGTCGAGCTGGGCAGCGACGAATACTTCGAGCTGGTGCGTGCGAACACCGCCGCCGAAAACCAACTGCTCGCCACTCAGCAGGCCGGCGAGGAGTTGCTCGTGGAACTTCGTGGGCAGTTGTACCGAATCCGCTGAGTCGTAAGTGTGTTGAAAACGTACTTGGTCACCCGACCACGGGTCGGGGGTCGTCGGACGGGCTGTGCTGCGGCGCGGCCCGTTCGTTATATGCGGGGCAAACCGACTTTGCGGATGGAGACCGTCGTTGTAGAATCAACTCCGGTCAGTGAGCAGGAAAGGAGTTTTGCGTTGGCGGATAAGTCACCTGAAGCACGGTTGCTGGGTCTGGGGCTGGACAACGAGGACGGGCACGTCCGCGTCACCCGCGGTGAGAACTTCCATCTCTATGGTGGCTCGGCCGAGACCCACGAGGAAATGCAGGACAAGTGCATCCGCTTCAATGAGAAGCTTTCCGAGCGCGGCAAGCGCCTGGACGACCTCGAACGGCGGGAGCTTGCCGATATTGCCGGCGAGTGCGATATGAACCTTCTGTCGCGACATCGCCCCGGCCGCGAGCAGGAGGACTGACCCGTTTTTGCCCTAACAGGGCGTTAATATACCAGACCATTTCTTAAGCCATTTTCCTGTTGCACAGGGCGGTCGCAGGGGCGAAAATATATCAGACATATCAGAGTATACAGCCGAAGTTTGAAGTCTGCTGCATCGCGGCTTGGAGGCATGCATCACGGGAACGGAGGCCCCGCAAAGGAGGCTTCGGCAGAGTCTGGAGGGCTCTACATGTCGTATCCAGACCGAAACGTGCGGGCGTACAGACCCAGTCAATTCGGTCGGCTGGAGGCGCAGGACGATGACTCCGCCTGGCGCGAGAAGGAGCGGAAGGTCGCTCTTTACGCCGAGCGGGCGCAGGCGGGACTGCCCTTGTTCGAGACGTCCGTGACAGATCAGATTGAGGTAGCGCCGCAGTAACCGCCCGGACTACACGCGTCGTGGGCATTGTTTGACGCGGATAGTTCTCGGCAAAAGGCCGCCGCTGACGCCGCGAGACAAGCTCGGCAAGCTAGGCGCGGTAACACTGCGCGTGCAACTCGGGCAGAATTGGCGTTGCTTTTGCCCCGCGGGCCGGGGTACATACGCCGGCGTGGACGAAGTATTTGTCAGAATCCGCCCCTTTCGGCCGCGGTTTCAGCGGCTCTCGCACGGCGCGCTGCGCGTCTGGGCGCCGGGGAAGGTCAACCTTAATCTCCTTGTTGGTCCGCCGGGAGCCGATGGCTACCATCCCATAGACTCCATCGTCGCGAAGGTGACCCTCTATGACGAGGTGGACCTGCTGCCGCGGCGGGACGGGCAAATCAGCTTCTCCTGCGAGGGCGCCGACTGTGGAGACGAGCAGCGGAACCTCGCCGTGCGCGCGGCGCGAATGCTCGCGGAAGCCACCGGCTGCGAGAAGGGCGCCGACATTCGCCTGGGCAAGCACATACCCCCGGCAGCGGGATTGGGCGGCGGCTCCTCCGACGCTGCCGCCGTGCTCGAAGGGCTTGACCGCCTCTGGGAGCTTTCGCTCTCGGCCGGGGAGCTTGCGACTATCGGCTCGCAACTGGGTTCGGACGTGCCGCTTTTCCTGGCCGGACCGAGCGCCCGCATAACCGGCCGGGGGGAGATAGTCCGACCGGCGGAAGTCTGGCCCTTCCTGGCGGTGCTCTATTTGCCGCCCGTTGAATGTTCCACGGCCAAGGTCTATGCGGAGTTCGACCGCTACCAGCCGCCGGAGGACGAGCAGGTGGACGCCAAGTTGCTGCAACGCCAGCCGCCCAGCCGGTGGCGAGCGGCGCTGGTGAATCATCTTGCCGCGTCGGCCAGGCGCGTAAGCCCGACACTGGCGGAGCTTCACGAGCGTTTCGCATCCGCCGCCGGACGGCAGGTTCACATGACCGGAAGCGGCAGCGGGGCTTTCGTTCTCTGCGACGACGAGGCCGAGTCCGCCGACGTCTGGACCGGCCTGGACGATGATATCCGGCAAGACTGCATGCTGGTCCGGCTCAACGACTGGTGATGGCGTGAAAGTTTCTTCATCGCCGGAGCCGATGAGTATCTGTG
>JBKHJB010000213.1:0-3646 GCA_046538345.1 Phycisphaerae bacterium | reverse complement strand
CTTTCGCCGGACGGCTGTGGCGGGGATAATCCCCCGCCATGAGTGCGTCCGACGGTAACGACTCCCACAGCGAGCGCGAGAGCTTTTTCGGAGCGGCCAAGGTTGTGGCGCTGCTGACGCTGCTTTCGCGCGTGCTGGGGATGCTGCGCGATATAGCCATCGTCGCCCTCGGGGCGACCCGCGCGACCGACGCGTTCTGGACGGCGTTCACCGTACCGAACCTGTTCCGCCGGTTGTTCGGCGAGGGCGCCATGTCTGCGGCGTTCGTGCCCGTCTTTACCGAGGTCGCCGAGGCAAAGGGCTGGGACAAGGCCCGGCTCGTGCTCGCCAATGCGGGTGGGCTGTTGGCGACGGTCCTGGCGGGGATACTGGTTCTGGCGGAGATAGCACTTTTCGCCGCCCTTCTGCTGGCGCCGGGCGACTGGGACCGTCAGTTGCTGCTGCGGCTGCTGATGGTGCTGTTCCCGTTCATGTTTTTCGTGTGCCTCCTGGCGCTTGGATCGGCGGCGTTGAACTGCAAGGGGCACTTCGCCTACCCGGCGTTCGCGCCGGTGCTGCTGAATGCGGTTCTCATCGTCGGCGCCCTGCTGGCCCACCGCATGTTTCCGTCCGGAGGTACCGGCTCTCTGTACGTCCTGGCCGTAGCTGTCGTGGTCGCCGGCGCGGTGCAGTTCGCCGGGGTAATCTGGCTGCTGAAATCGGTAAATCTGCGAATCGTACCAACCGTCAGACCCGTACTGCCCGAGGGGAAGCGCATCGCCCGGCTGGTCCTGCCGATGATGATCCCGCTGGGGGTGATGCAGTTCAGCGCGTTCTTCGACCGCTTCTATGCGTGGATAATGACGGCCATGCCGGGCCGTGAAACCTTCTGGCTGTTCGGCGCCGAACTGCACAAGCCGCTGACCACCGGCGTTGTGACACGGCTTTACGCGGCCAACCGACTCTACCAGTTTCCCATGGGCATACTGGGCATCTCGCTGGCGACGGTCGTTTTCCCGCTGTTCAGCAGATACGCCGCCCGCAAGGACCACGCCGCACTGCGGGATACCACCAACCGGGCGCTGCGGCTGGCTTTGTTTCTGGGAATACCAGCCGGTCTGGGTCTGGCGATACTCGCACGCCCCGCGATTCAGGTGATCTACCGCCACGGCCGCTTCCGGCCCGAGGACGTAACCGCCACGGCGTTCATCCTCCGGATGTACTGCCTGGGAATGTGGGCGTATTTCTGCAACCACATCCTGCTGCGGGCGTTCTTTGCCCAGCAGGACACCTCCACGCCGTTGAAGGTCTCCATGGTGCTGGCGAGCGTGAACATTCTGCTGGTGGTGACGCTGGTTTTCACGCCGCTGCGGGCAGGCGCGATGGGCCTGGCGACGGCGACGGCGGCGGCGGTGAACGTATTGCTGCTGACCTGGGTGCTCAGGCGTCGCTGGGGTCGTATCGGCTTTCGTCGTATATTACTATCGCTGGCGCGTATCGTCTTAGCGGCCAGCTGCATGGCCGGTACGGTGATAGCCGTGCAGCATCTGCTGCCCCACGTCACGGCCGAGCGGGTCGGCGAATGGACCGGCGAGGTAATCGTACTTTTAGCGGCGATGGTCGCCGGGGGCGGCGTTTACGCATCCGTTGCGGGGCTTCTCAGGAGCGAGGAGCTGCCCGAGCTGCTCGGGGCCGTGAGGCGAAAGGTGTCTTCAACTGCCTCAAAGCAAGGCAATGAGCACTTATAATGGTGTGTAGCCGCGGAGAAACCCATGCTCACACAGCAGACTATACCGGACGAATACAGGCAGCTTGACGACGAGCGGCTCGACGCCATTATCCGCAAGCGGCGAGAGCAGCTCGGCAAACGCCTTTGCATACTGGGCCACCACTATCAGCGGGACGAGGTCATCCGCCACGCCGACTTCACCGGCGACAGTCTGAAGCTCTCCCGCCAGGCGGCCGAGCAGCCCGACGCGGAGTTTATCGTCTTCTGCGGCGTACACTTCATGGCCGAGTCGGCGGACATCCTCTCCGCCGACGACCAGAAGGTGGTCCTGCCGAACCTTGAAGCGGGCTGCGCGATGGCGGACATGGCCGACGTGCCGGCCGTCGAAGAGGCGATTGACGAGCTGTCGGAGATGACCGGCGAGCGGATAATCCCGGTCACTTACGTCAACTCCGCCGCGGCGATAAAGGCAGCCACCGGTAGAGCCGGCGGTGCGTGCTGCACCAGCTCCAACGCACAGCGCGTCTTCGAGTGGGCGCTTAAGAGCGAATCCGACGGCGGCGCCGGCGGTGGAAAGATATTCGCCATTCCCGACCGGCACCTGGGGTTGAACGTCGCCGTCGCTATGGGCTACAGCCCGGAAGACTGCGTGCTCTACGAGCCGAACAAGGTCAACGGCGGGTTGACGAAAGTCGACGTCGAACGGGCGAAGTTCATCCTATGGCGCGGCTACTGCTACGTGCACCAGCTCTTCACGCCGGAGCACGTCACCAAGGTCCGCAAGCGACACGACGGCATCCGCGTGATGGTCCATCCCGAGTGCACCCACGAGGTGGTGCAGCTCGCCGACGACGTCGGCAGCACAGAGCAGATTATCCGCACGCTCGAATCCGCGGAGTCGGACAGCTCCTGGGCTATCGGCACCGAAAGCAACCTTGTCAACCGACTCGCCAAGAAGCACAAGGACAAGTTCATCCGCGTGCTTTCCGACGCGCCGGCGTCGTGCTTCCAGATGGCGCGGATAGACCAGGCGCATCTGGCGTGGGCGCTGGACAACCTCGCCGAGGGCAACGTAGTCAATCTCATCGCCGTCGAGCCGGAGGTAGCGGCCGACGCCCGCACCGCGCTGGAACGGATGATATGCATATGAGCTGGTTAACCGGTTAACTGGTTGACTGGTTAACTGGTTGACTCGACACGTCTTACACTGACGCACCAGTGCTTTGCCGCATCTGGGGCGCTTCGATGTTCATTCCCTGGGGTCTTTATGCCGATACAGGGGGTAAGCAGTACGCATATCAAGGCCTTCGTGATGGGAGAGCACCGAATGAACGTATTAATCATCGATCCGGACTGGCAATTCACCCAGCAGGCAATGACTACTCTGGAGCGCAAGGGCAACGTGGTGCTCTCGCAGCCGGATGCCGACCACGCGATGAACCAGGCACGCGCCTGGCGTCCCGACGTGGTCATCGTAGCGGCGGAGCTTGCCGCCGGCGGCGTGCTGGAAGAGCTTTCCGCCCTGCCTCAAAGGCCCGGTATCCTGCTGACCGGATGGATGGACAGCACCGACCTCGTATGGCGCGCCTGGCAGAGGGGCGGCGACGAACTGCTGATGAAACCCCTGCTGAAGGCATCAGAGCTGCACACGGCGATAATCGCGGCGCTGGAATCAGCCGCCGTCGGAGAAGGCACTGCCGCCGCGGCCTCGGCGTGAGAGAAAAGCTCAAGAGACACAGAAACCTGCAACCACAGAGCCACTGAGAAAGCAGAAGGTGGCAAAAACACACGAAAAGCCCCGCCGGCCGGCGCGGGGCTTTTTTTCATGGCTGATGCCAAGGCCTTTACCGTCGCAGCCGCGGGGGTCAGGCGAGATTTTTCCGGCGGTTCTCGCTTGACGAATCGGGCAAACCGGCATAGTATAAATTTTGAAGCTCA
>JBKHJB010000212.1:0-3647 GCA_046538345.1 Phycisphaerae bacterium | reverse complement strand
ACGCCCCCGGCTATTTCCTGTCGCCCCTTTGGGGCTAAGAGCATTGCCGTGGCCTGTTGAGACACCGGGCGGTTTTTCTTCTCGCCCCTTCGGGCCTGGCTGTTCAACTGCTTAACGGTTTTCCTGGCTGTGCCGCGGCTGGGCTTGGGCTTTGACGGCCGACGATGCTATGATGTCCGCTGTCGGGCGTTACCGACAGATGTTCATATGAAAGTAAGTGCGGCGCACGGGCGGTTTTTTACAAGCCGGTCGGCGTCTTGCTGCGCGCTTACCGGCAGCAGACAAAAAGCAGGGATCAACGCCGGTGATCGCAGGTGATTGCCGGTCGGAAACTGCCGCGCGGTGGAGGCCGAAGCCGGAGACCGGGGGTTGGCCCGGTCAGGATAGTTTGCATCCGCGTTAATCCGCGTTCATCCCTGCCGGTTGCTGTGATTTCGTAGAAAAATGCTCGAACGGGCGCTGGAAAACGAGAAGCTCCGCACGGCTGCGGGCTGTCTGTCGCCCGGCGGCGTCGTGCGCATCGGCGGCGTGTGGGGTTCCGCCGCGGCGATGGTCGCGGCCGCCCTTGGCCGCCTGCGCGACGCGCCGGTGCTTCTGGTCTCGCGCCACCTGGACGACGCCGACGACATAGCCGACGACGTGGAGGTACTCACCGGCCGGAGCGCCCAGCTTCTACCCGCCTGGGAGGTGGACGTCGGCGGCGAGCACGTCAACGACGAGGTCACCGGCGAGCGCCTGCGCGTGTGCAACCTGCTGGCGCGCGAGCCGAGCCGTCGCGACGAGCCGGCGGATGTCATAGTCGCGCCGATAATTGCGCTGCTCCAGCCCGTGCCGTCGCCGGAGTCGCTGGCCGCGGGGCGGCTGACTTTGCGGGCAGGTGCGGAGCTTGACCCGGACGCGCTGACGGCCCGGCTGGTGGACGCCGGCTTCGAGCAGGTCGAGCAGGTCGAGCAGCAGGGCGACTTCGCCCGCCGCGGCGGAATCGTGGACGTCCTGCCGCCCGGAGCCACGCAGGCGGTGCGCGTCGAGTTCTTCGGCGACCAGGTGGACTCCGTACGCCTCTTCGACCTCGACACGCAGCGAAGCACCGTGGAGCTCGAGCAGTACGACCTGCTTGCCCGATCGGCCGAGGTGGCGGATGACGCCTCCGTGCTGACCGACTACCTGCCGCCGGAGGCGCTGGTGGTGGTTGTCGAGCCGGAGGAGGTCTTCTCGCTAGCCGATGAGATGCACCGCCGCGTCCGCGAGGACCAAGGCGAAAGCACCGTCGGCATGTTCGAGCCGTCGGATGTTTCGCAACGGCTGCGGAAGTTTGCCAACGTCGAGATTCACACTTTCCCGCCGCACGGCGACGACGTGATAGACCTGGGCATACGCTCCATCCAGCGGCTCAGCACGAATACCCAGGAGGCGATGAAGGAGCTTGCCGACCTGTCCGAATCGGCCGAGCTGTGGGTGTTCTGCGAGAACGCGGCCGAGCAGAAGCGATTCGTCGAACTGCTCCAGTCGCAGCGGCAGGAGCTTGCCGGGCGGGTCCGCACGGCGCTGGGTCACCTGCACGCCGGCTTCCACTGGCCCGGGGAGCAACTGGCCGCCGTCGGACACCACGAGATATTCCACCGCTACGCAAAGGTCCGGCGCATCCGCCGCGTGCGCGCGGGTAGGCCCATCGAGTCGCTACTGGATTTGACCGAGGGCGACTACGTCGTGCACGTGGCACACGGCATCGCCCGGTTCGAGGGTCTGCGACGACTGGAATCGGAGGGCAGGAGCGAGGAGTTCCTGCGGCTGCGGTTCGCCGAGGGCGCGGTGCTGCACGTACCGGCCGGACGCATCAACCTGGTACAGAAGTACATCGGCTCGCGCGGCAAGCGGCCGAGCTTGAGCAAGCTCGGGTCGGCGACGTGGTCCCGGCAGAAGCAGCGCGTCAAGGAAGCGGTGAAGGACCTTGCCGCCGAGATGCTCCGCATCCAGGCGGTGCGGCGGGCGATGCCCGGCGTGAGCTACCCGGCCGATACCGACTGGCAGAGGCGCTTCCGACAGGAGTTCATATACACCGAGACGGAGGATCAGCTTGCGGCCAGTATGCAGATAGACGATGACATGTCAGCCGCACGTCCCATGGACCGCCTGCTGTGCGGCGACGTGGGTTACGGCAAGACCGAGCTTGCCATGCGCGCGGCGTTCAAGGTCGCCGAAGCCGGCAAGCAGACGGCCGTTCTGGTACCCACGACCGTGCTGGCCGACCAGCACTATCGCACGTTCAGCGAGCGGATGGCGGACTACCCCATCGAGATCGAGATGCTCAGCCGCTTCCGCTCGCCGGGCGAGCAGAAGCGCATCGTCGAGCGGCTCGCCGAGGGCAAGGTGGACGTGATTATCGGCACGCACCGGCTGCTCAGCGGCGATGTGCATTTTGCGGACATTGGGTTGGTGGTGGTGGACGAGGAGCAGCGATTCGGCGTGACGCACAAGGAGCATCTCAAGCGCATGCGCGCCAGCGTGGACGTGCTGACCATGACCGCCACGCCCATCCCCCGCACGCTGCACATGGCATTGTTGGGACTGCGGGACATCAGCTCGCTCAGCACGCCGCCGCTGGACCGCAGAGCAATCGAGACGCGGATATCCCAGAACGACGACGAGCTTATCCGCCGCGCGGTCCACCACGAGATGAACCGCGGCGGGCAGGTGTTTTTCGTGCACAATCGGGTGTTCAACATCGCCCCGTTGGCCGAGCATGCCCGGTCGCTGGTCCCCGAGGCCCGCGTTGCGATCGCCCACGGGCAGATGTCCGAGCGCGAGCTGTCCGATACCATGCTGCGGTTCGTCCGCGGAGAAATCGACGTTCTGGTGTGCACGACCATCATCGAGTCCGGTTTGGACATACCGTCGGCGAACACCATCATCATCCACAATGCCGACCGGTTCGGCCTGGCGGAGCTGCACCAGCTTCGCGGCCGGGTGGGACGCTACAAGCACAAGGCGTACTGCTATTTGCTGCTTCCGCGGGACCGGCCTGTCTCTCCGATCGCTGCGAGGCGTCTCAAGGCGGTGGAGGAGTTCAGCGACCTCGGCGCGGGCTTCCAGATAGCGATGCGCGACCTGGAGATCCGCGGGGCGGGTAACATACTCGGTCCGCAGCAGAGCGGGCACATCGCCACAGTCGGCTACGAGATGTACTGCCGGCTGCTGGAAGAGTCGGTCCACGAGCTTAAGGGCGAGCCGCCGCCCGCGCCAATGGAAGCCCACGTGGAGCTGGGCGTGGATGCTTATATACCGAGGTCCTATGTGCCGTCGGACCGCCAGCGGATGGAGCTGTACCGCCGCCTGGCCGACTGTCGGGAGGTCGAGCAGATTGAGCAGCTATCGGCCGACCTGCGCGACGCCTACGGACCTGTGCCCGAGCTTGTCCAGACACTGCTGGATGTCTCCGAGGTTCGCGTGCGTGCGGCGGAGCTGGGCATAGAGAGCATTATCCGCTCCGACCCGGACCTGGTGTTCACGGTCAAGGACATCTCTGCCGTCGAGCCGCTGTTTACCGACGCCCCGGGCACGGCGCGCATGCCGGACGAAAAGACCGTCCACTGGCGCCTGCCGGAAAACTACCGCGAGATGCCCACGCTGCTGCGCGTTCTGCTGCGCCG
>JBKHJB010000211.1:0-3655 GCA_046538345.1 Phycisphaerae bacterium | reverse complement strand
GACCTATGACCTGAATCCTCTGCCCGATACACCGAGGGCGGCAAGGAGAGTTGCAGATGTCACGTAATTCGGCCAAACGCAGAGAGACAAAAGAAACCACCATCGACCTGAAGATCGACCTCGACGGGACGGGCAAGGTTGACGTCGCCACGGGCGTTGGGTTTCTGGACCACATGCTGGATCACCTCGGCCGGCACAGCTTGACGGACCTTACCGTCAGGGCGGCCGGCGATACGCACGTGGACGACCACCACACCACCGAGGACGTCGCTATCGTTCTGGGCGAGGCGCTCGCCGAGGCGCTGGGCGACAAGGCCGGCATACGCCGCTACGGCTCGGCGTCCGTGCCGATGGATGAGGCGCTGGCGGAAGTGGCGATCGACCTGTCCGGAAGGGCGGCGGTTGTGTTCGACGCGTGCTTCAGCACCGGCAAAATAGGCACGTTCGACACCCAGCTTGTCGAGGAGTTCCTCCGACGCCTGGCCGCTACGGCGGGCATGAACCTGCACGTCCGCGTTCCCTACGGCGGTAACGACCATCACATAGCGGAGGCAATCTTCAAGGCCGTCGCGCAGGCGCTGCGGGAAGCGAAGGAAATCGACCCCCGCGCCGGTGGCGAGGTCCCCTCCACCAAGGGCACGCTGTGAAGCCGCATGCCGCGATATTCGACCTCGGCGGCGTGATTATCCGCGTGCGCATCGAGGGCATGTTCGAGTACTGGTCACAGGTTACAGGCCGCGATGCCGACGCCCTGGCCGCCGCCGTGCTCGCCGACGGAACCTACCGCGACTATGAGCGTGGCGAGATGACGGCCGAGGAGTTCTACCGGCGCCTCACCGACGTGATGGCCACGGAGATGGACTTTGAGCAGTTCCGCCGCGGCTGGTGCAACGTGTTCGACGGACTCTATGAGGGAACCGAGCAGTTGCTCGGCGATCTCTCGGCTCACATGCGCATCGTGGCGCTCACCAACACCAACGAGCTGCACTCGGACGTGTGGAAGCGTCTATATGCCGACGCGATGCGGCGGTTCGAGGCGATGTTCATCTCCCACGAGCTTGGCGTCCGCAAGCCCGAGCCGGAAAGCTATCGGGCGGTGCTGGATTATCTCGGCCAGCCGCCGGAGAATGTGGTGTTCCTGGACGACCGGACGGAGAACGTCTCTGCGGCCGAGCGTATGGGAATGCGCGGTATATTGGTGAACGATCCGGCGGAGATACGCGATTCCTTCCGGCAGCTTGGCGTGCCGGCTTAGGACCGCGGTTCCGGAGTGAGGATATGGCCCGTCTGACGGTACTGGGTATAGGCAACATGCTGATGAGCGACGACGGGCTGGGTCCGCGCTTGCTGGAGGGCGTCTCACAACGCCGCGACTGGGGAGACGATGTGGAGTTTATTGACGGCGGCGCCGGCGGGCTGAACCTGCTGAACGTCATCGAGTCGGCCGAGCGCATGGTCGTATTCGATGTGGCCGAGATGGGCCTGTCTCCCGGCGAATACCGCGTAGTGAAGCCCGAACAACTCGCCGACGACACGCCCGAAGAGCGCGTGAGTATGCACGACGCGCCGTTCATCGAGACGCTCAAGCTCTGCGGCCGCTTCTACCACAGCCCGGAGACGGTCACGCTCATGGTCGTCCAGCCGAAGGTTACCGACTTCGGCCGGGAACTCAGCGACGAACTGGCACGAAGCTTCAACTCGCTGCTCGACGTCGCCGAGCAACTCGTCGCCGACGCACTGGGCGGCGATCGTTAGCGGCCGGGGTTGTCAGTCCTTCTCTTCCGGCAGCATCGGCTCGTAGCGGCGGACGTGCCGCCATTCGCCCTTGGTAAGCTCGCGGCGGAAGTCCTCCACCATCCGCTCGGCGCCGGGACTGTTCTCGATAAGCTCCTTGCGGGCGTCGGCCGCACCTTCCACGCCCAGAAGCTCCAGCACGAGCTGTGCCTCCGGAGAGGCGGGGTTGGTTTCGGCGAGCTTCTTCGCGGCCGATATGTCCTCATTCAGCCAAGCCCGCATCAGACGAGGTCTGTACACCTCCGGCCGGGCTTTTATGAGCTTGTCCAGCCACTCGGCGGCGCGATCGGTGTCGCCGTTTTGAACCGCCAGCAGCGCCCGATGATAGTAGGAATCCTCGCCCGCGGAGCCGAAGTCCACCTCCTCGCCGCGCTCCCATGCGATAAGTGCCCGCAGGTGGTCCGCCTGTGGCAAGTCGCCCGCCTTGCGAGCCAGTTTCTCTGCGAGCGAGAAGTGCCCCCAGCGGTAGCAGGCGTTGGCCAAGCTTATCGCCCGCTCGGGGTCGTCCACCCCGTTTTCAAGCATCTTGCGGGCTGCGCCGACGGCGTCGCGCGAGGTCGGCGCCCCGATGTGATTGCAGATCTCTTCCATCTCGAGGCGGAATTTTCCGCCGAGGGCTTTGAGATCCTCGAAGCGGTCGGTCGTATCCGCGAAGGTCAGCGGCAGAACGCGGCCGAGGTCTTCGCCGTCTATGGACAGTTTCACCCGGCCGTCCTCGGTGCCGGTAAGTTCGTAAACCTTGCCCGGCTTCATGCTGCCTGAGAACTCCGAGAGAGGCACGCCTATGTCGGAGTTGACGGTTACCTTCGCTTCCAGCGGACGTGCCGCGGTCAATCGAAACTTACCGTCGCGGTATCCGACAGCCAGGTCCTCGTTGGCCCATTGCACGCGACCGATGTCGGAGGCGTTGTAGAACCACAGCGTGTACTCGACCGGCTCGTAGGGCTGGACGAACTTGCCGGGGTCCTCGAAGACCACCTCCCGCCCGAACCAGTGCTCCAGGAAGCCGCCTTCGCTCGGCGGCGTGTAAAGCTTCATGCCGGTCGCTTCAGGCCCGCGGACGATGAGGAAGTTGGTTTTCATCCCAGGCCGATAGACACCGGCGAAGCGGTGCTCGGGATACAGGCCGAAGTGGGACACGCCTTGCCATTCGCGATCGCCGCCTTCGGCATGGAACGGTCGGACCCAGGAGGCGCCGTGCGGGACGATGTACCCGACCGGATAGATAATGTGCTGCTCGTCGTAGCGGTCCGCGTGCATCAGCACGTTGGTCCACAGGCGGTTGCTCCTGCGCAAGGGGTTGGGGTTGTCCAGGCGGTACGTGGCGCTGTAGCGGCTCTCGCCCGGTCGGAGCGTCACCCATACCGAAAGCACGCGCTGACTGTATCGGCCGTAGCGGCTCTGGTGGCGCCGGTGCTGATGCTCGGTGAAGCGCATGTTCATCGCGACGGTCGCCGAGCCGTCGTCGTGGCGGACGACGCGATAGCCCGCGGGCTGACGCGTGCCCAGCCCGTGCTCAAAGTAGGGGAAGGACGCCTCCACATAACCGGCGGTCCAGGCGATATAGTCGATCCACGTCTTGTTTTCCCATTCGCGCGGCTCGTCGGTCGCCGCCAGCGAGCGGCCGGTCTTCAGGTCCACGGCGTTCACCACGCGCATGCCCAGCGTCGGGGCTACCTTCACCTCCACAAGCCCGTTGTTGAGCGTGACTACAGGACCGCTCCAGTCGACGGTCCGGGTATCGAACTTGCGGTCCTCGCCCTGCACCGGGTACATCGCCCGCGGACCTTCGTTGCGGTACTCGGCCACCTCCATCGGGTGAGTGACGGTATCCACGCTGACTTCTACCGGCTCGGCCGCC
>JBKHJB010000210.1:0-3656 GCA_046538345.1 Phycisphaerae bacterium | reverse complement strand
CCGGCGGCGCGGAGGCGGTCCTGAAGCTTCGCGACGTCCACGTTCCGCGGCGTGGTGTCGGTGTCCACGCTGAAGGCGGCGGCTTCGCCGGCGGCCTGGCCGAGCGCGGCGCATTGCGGCATTACGCGCGTCGAGCCAAGCGCCCGATGCGTTACCGATATGCATCTGCCCGCCACCAGGAGGTTGTCCACCTCCTTCGGAACGATGCAGCGGTAGGGAATCTGGTAGCGGAAGCCCTTCTCCGGCCGCCACGTCTCGGAGTCCATGCCCGGACCGGTGCAGTTGTGCACGTCGATGAAGAACGAGCCGTAGCAGATGCTGTCGTCAAAGGTCTTTTGCGCGACAACGTCGTCGTCGGTGAGTACATATTCGCCCATCACGCGGCGGCTTTCGCGCGTGCCCAGCAGAGCGGCCGTCGAAATGAGGTAGCAGTCCTCCATGCCCGGGACGTACTTGCGGAAGACCGGGATCATGTGGTGTGCCTGGCGTCGGCCTTCGGTGGTGGCGGCGGAAATGCTCTCAGCGTCGGTGCAGTCCACGCCGACGAGGTGCGTAAAATTCACGCCCACCTGGTCCGGGCGGGTGGGCGTCCACCACCAGCCCATTATCACCGACTGGAACGGTTCCATGTCGCCGGCCTGCTGGGCCTTTTCCCAGACTTTCTCGAGCTTCCAGTCGCCGTCGCGGAACTGCTGCACGCGCTTCCAGTCCACGCCGCCGATGAGGAACATCAGCGACGCCGGCTGACATGCCCCGTCGGACTCCCGGCCCATCTCCCACGGCGCGCCCGCCGAGGCGGCGACGTTGCCGTCGCCGGTGGCGTCGATGACGCGCTTTGCGAGCACGGCCTGTCGGCCCGACTTGTTCTGGATATAGGCGCCGACGATGCGGCCGTCCTGGACGATCGCGTCGGCAAAGAGCGTGTGATAGAGCACCTTCACGCCTGCTTCGGCGGCCAGGCGGTCCAGAACCAGCTTGAGTCCTTCCAGCTCGAAGTCGGCGTTGCCTCCCCTATAGACGCCGAAGCCGGCATCTACCACGCCGCGGACCATCTCCCATGGAACGCCGCCGACCACGCGGTCGCCGCCGCCCCAGGTGGTGTATAGGCACAGATGGTTGTGCCCCCCTGCCGTTGCTATACCGCCCATGCAGTTGGTCTGCTCGATCAGCAGCGTCTTTGCGCCGGCGCGGGCGGCGGCGACGGCCGCACAGAAACCGGCCGGTCCACCGCCGCAGACCAGCACGTCAACCTCATCGTAAACAGGCACGTCGCGGGGAAGCTCCGGGATGGCCTTGGCCACGAGTTCACTCCTTCTGCGTGGGGAACAAATCGTCACCCCTTATACCCGCAGCCGCCGCTCGCGTCCAGCCGAGGACAAAGGTAGGAAAATCCGAAATCCGAAGCACGAAATCCGAAACAAGGACAAATATGACATCGCTCCGCGGGGACAACGATTCCCGCTTTTTCTAAAGAGCCATCCCGTGCATCCCCTGCAGCCCTGCTTTCCGTTAAGCTCCGCGGCAGAAACGTCCGCGAAAGTGAATTGACGCTCCCCCGTCGGCCGATATAATCAAAGGTTCAAGGTTCAGCGCCCGGCGCGCAGCGATGAGGAGCCGATGCGGACGAAGCTACACAACTTCCCGACCACCCGCGCATACGGCGCGACGGTCGGCGTCCGCGCGGGCATCATTATCGGCATTATCATCGTACACTGCGCGCCTTAGGGCGGAACCGGCCGATAGATAACGCCGAAACCGCAGGCCCTGAGGCGAAACGAAAGCTTCGGGGCCTTTTTGTTTGTCGGCCCGGCGGATGTTGCATCATGGCGGTCCCGGCGACCGCCGGAGGCGAAAAATGAGCGAAAACAGGCGAGTGGAAATATACGACACCACGTTGCGCGACGGCGCACAGGCCGAGGGAGTCAGCTTGTCGCTGGAGGATAAGCTGCTCATCGCCGAGTCGCTGGACTCTCTGGGCGTGGACTACATCGAAGGCGGCTACCCGCTGAGCAATCCCAAGGACGAGGCGTTTTTCCGTGACGTTCGAGGCCGCGGGCTGAAGCACGCCACGCCGGTTGCGTTCGGCATGACCCGTCGTCGGGGCGTATCCGCCGACGAGGACGCGGGCATGAACGCCCTGCTGGCGGCCGAGACGCCCGTGGTGACGCTCGTGGGCAAGAGCTGGGACATGCACGTCCGCGAGGTGTTGCGGGTAAGCATGGACGAGAACGTCACGATGATAGCGGAGTCGGTGGACTATCTCGCCGGCCGGGGGCGGGAGGTGTTCTTCGACGCCGAGCACTTTTTCGACGGTTTCAAGAGCAATCGCGATTATGCGCTGGAGACGTTGCGAGCCGCTGTTGAGGGAGGCGCCACGCGCCTGGTGCTCTGCGACACCAACGGCGGCGCGCTTGGGGAGGAGGTGGCCGACGCCGTCGAGGCAATCCGCTCCGAACTGGGCGACGTGAAGCTGGGCATCCATTGCCACAACGACGCCGGCGTGGGTGTTGCCAACTCTCTCGCCGCCGTTCGGTGCGGGGCCGTACAGGTGCAGGGAACCGTCAACGGCATCGGCGAGCGATGCGGAAACGCCGACCTCACAGCCGTCATACCCAACCTGGCGGTGAAGTACGGCTACGACTGCCTCCGCGAAGGCACGCTGAAGAACCTCACCGAGGTCAGCCGCTTCGTGTATGAGGTCGCGAACCTGAACCTGCGGGAGAATCAGCCGTTCGTGGGAGCGGCCGCGTTCGCGCACAAAGGCGGAATGCACGTGCACGCCGTCCGCCGCAACGCCACCACCTACGAGCACATCGAGCCGGAGACGGTCGGCAACACGCGGCGGATCCTTGTCAGCGAGGTTTCCGGCGTCAGCAACATAGCCGCACAGGCCCCGCAGGAATTTCACATAGATCAGGACAAAGAGACCCAGCGGAAGGTGCTCGCCAAGCTCATGGAGATGGAGGCCGACGGATACCAGTTCGAGGCGGCCGAGGCGAGCTTCAACGTGCTCATCCGGCGGATACTGGGTGGCAAGTGGTATCGCAAGCTCTGGGAGCTGGACCACTACCGCTGCGTGATATTCAAACAGGACGCCGGGCAGGCGGATACCGAGGCGATTGTGCGGCTGACGGTCAACGGCACGCAGGAGCACACGGTGGCGGCCGGCGACGGTCCCGTGGATTCGCTGCACAAGGCGCTGTGTTCGGCGCTCCGCCCGCACTATGCGCACATTGACGACCTGCACCTGGTGGATTACAAGGTTCGCGTGGTGAACACCCAGGCCGAGACCGCCGCGAAGGTCCGCGTGGTAATCGACTGGCACGACGCCTGCGGCGAGGCGTACTTCGGGAGCGTCGGAGTAAGCGAGAACATCATAGAGGCGTCCTGGCTGGCGCTGGTGGACGCCGTGGAATACAAGCTGCTGAAGGAACCGACCGGCGGCGACGGACGACAGGAGCAATCGGCACGATGACGACAGAACTGGCAAAGGTTTACGACCCCAAGACGGTCGAGCAAAGCATCTACCGTATGTGGACGGAAAACGGCGCGTTCAACGCCGAACCGGACGGCCACGAAAGCTCCTACTGCATCGTCATCCCGCCGCCGAACGTCACCGACGTGCTGCACCTCGGACACGCGCTGAACAACACGCT
>JBKHJB010000209.1:0-3669 GCA_046538345.1 Phycisphaerae bacterium | reverse complement strand
GAAAAACTTTCCAAGCTGCCCCAAAATCTTGTGGATGCTGCCTATATTGATAACGGCTCGTGAGTTTGGCTCGACGGTCCGACGCCTGTAAGGGAATGCTCCCCCTTGGGCAGGCGTAGCTGGACAAAGGGCCAAGCTCCATTAGAGGAGGACATACTGCAATGCTCACGCTCAGATACCATCGCTGGTTGGTCGTTCTTGTAGTCTGTGCCGCCGTAACGTCCCTCGCCTCCGGGGCTATGTACACCGGCTCGCTCAGCACCGATGACGGTGGGCTGGTGGGCACTGGTCCATGGGGCGACGGACCCTCGACGTTGTCCTGGACAGTGGAGCTTCTGGACGGGCCCATCTGGGAATACTCCTACACACTGGAGGTCCCCGCCAAGGGCATCAGCCACTTCATCCTTGAGCTTTCCGGTGATTTTGCGTGGGAAAACATCGAATCACCGTCCATGTGGGTCAACGGGCAGGAAGCTCCGTGGGCGGACGTGGAAGCGGAAATAGACGACTACGGCCCCGCCAACCCTGGCAACCCGTCCATACCCGATGCCCTGTATGGCATAAAAGTTGATACTGAAGAAGTGATGGGCGAGGACGGCTACGAGGATCCGCTGACGGTTACGTTCTTGTTCCAGACGATGCGCGACCCGGTCTGGGGCGACTTCTACGCCAAGAGCGGATTCGACCCATCAAGCGGCGAGTGGGTGGCTCTGTGGAACGCCGGGTTCACCGACCCCGACATGGACCCGTTCGACTTCCCCGCAGACGGCGCGCTGGACGGACACCTGCTGGTACCCGACACGACCGAGATCCCCAAACCGGCAACGCTCGCGTTGCTGGCGTTCAGCGGGATGGCCGGTGTGGTTATGCGACGGCGCGGACGCTGACAGCGAAAACCTCGTTCAGCACTGCAGTCGGCAGCGGACAACTGAACACACGCGCCCCCTGAAACGGAGGCGCGTTTTTTAATCGCCCGCCCGGTTGCCCGCTCGGTAACATGGAAATGGCGGAGCTACCCGTACTCCGAGCCCACACCCGGCGGTAGAGGCGAAGACGATGGCGCAGATCGACGCGAATCTGAGCACCGGCCTGGAGGGACTCGACAAGGTCCTCAAGGGCCTCATACCCGGCGACAACATCGTCTGGCAGGTGGACTCGATAGAAGACTACATCGACCTTGCCGGACCGTACTGCCTCGCGGCGACCGAGCGGGGGCGCCGGCTGATATACTTCCGCTTCGCCAAGCATCCGCCGGTGGTCCCGCCCCACGCCGACGCAGAGGTCCACGAGCTGAACCCCGAGGCCGGCTTCGAGCAGTTCCTCACCGGGGTTCATGGCGTTATCGAGCGTGCCGGGCGGGGCGCGTTCTACGTGTTCGACTGCCTCTCAGAGCTGACCGTGGACTGGTACAGCGACCAGATGCTGGGCAACTTCTTCATGCTTACCTGCCCGTATCTGTTCGACATGGAGACCATCGCGTATTTCGCGCTGCTGCGCAACCACCATTCCGCCCACGCTACCGGCGCTATATCCGAGACGGCGCAGGTGCTGGTGGACGTGTTCCGTCATAAGTCACGGCTGTACATTCAGCCATTGAAGGTCCAGCAGCGACACTCGCCGACCATGTACATGCTGCACCTGCGGGACGGGGAGAGCTTTCTGCCGGTCGCCAACAGCGCCACCATCGCCGAGATTCTCACCACCATGCCCTGGCGACGGCTGGTCTCCGGAGAAGGCGCCGGCGTCTGGGAGAGGACATTCCTCGCGGCCGAGGACGTTCTCAAGGACGTAGAGAGCGGCCGGCGGGCACGCCTGGATGAGCGGGAGCATTTCCGCCGCCTGGCGAAGATGGCGCTTTCCAGGGAAGGTCGGGTCGCCAAACTCATCGAGCAGCACATGGACCTCCGCGAGGTGCTGGCTGTCGGGCGGAGGATGATCGGCACCGGGCTTATCGGCGGAAAGGCCGTCGGTATGCTCCTGGCACGCGCGATATTGCGCAACCACGACGACCGGTGGGCGGAGCTGCTCGAGCCGCACGATTCGTTCTACATCGGTTCGGACGTCTTCTACACGTTCCTGGTGCGAAATGGCGTCTGGTGGGTCCGCCAGCAGCAGCGCAACGAGGAAACCTTTCTCCAGGGCGCCGAGCGCGCCCGCCAGGGCATCCTCCGGGGCGGATTCCCCGACGATATCGAGCGGCAATTCGCCGACATGCTGGACTACTTCGGGCAAAGCCCCATCATCGTCCGCTCCAGCAGTCTGCTGGAGGACAATTTCGGAAACGCCTTCGCGGGAAAGTACGAGAGCGTCTTCTGCGCCAACCAGGGTTCGCGTGACCGCCGCCTGGAGGATTTCAAGTCCGCGGTGCGCACCATCTACGCCAGCACCATGAGCGACAAGGCGCTCCGCTACCGCGCCCAGCGGGGGCTGCTGGCTCACGATGAGCAGATGGCGCTGCTAATCCAGCGGGTCAGCGGCTCAATGCACGACCGACTGTACTATCCCCAGGTCGCGGGCGTGGGGCTTTCCTTCAACCCATACCGATGGAGCGAGCGGATAGACCCCGAAGCGGGGCTTCTACGGCTGGTGTTCGGCTTGGGAACCAGAGCGGTTGACCGCGCGGACGACGACTACACGCGCATCGTCGCTCTGAATGCGCCGACCCAGAGACCCGAGGGCGAAACAGACGAGGCCCGCGGACACACCCAGCGCCGGGTGGATGTGTTGGACCTCGAGGCCAACCAGCTCGTAACGCAGCGCTTCGACGAGGTGCTTCGACGCAGCCCGGAATTGTCGGCGGAGCTGTTCGCCTCTGAAGACGCCGAGACCCGCCGCCGCGCCCGACAGGACGGCGCGGAAATTCCGCGCTTGCTGGACTTCGCCGAGTTGCTTCAGTCCACGAGTTTCATCCGGGACATGCGCGAGATGCTCGCCGCGCTGGAGGCCGCCTACGATTACCCGGTGGACGTGGAGTTCACGACCAACTTCTTCGATCGTGACCAACCCAGGATCAATCTTGTCCAGTGTCGCCCGCTCCAGGTCGCCGGCGGGGGCAGCAACGTTCCCGAGCCGCCGGAGTTGTCCGAGCGGGAGCTTATACTCCGCGCCGGTGGCGCCGTCATCGGACGGAGCCGGGCACAGAAAATAGACCGCTTCATATACGTCGTTCCGGAGGCCTACGCGGACTTACCGGTCGGCAGGAAGCACCAGGTCGCCCGCGTGATAGGCCGGCTTGCACACCTGGACGCCGCCGCCGACAAGACCGTGTTGCTGTTGGGTCCGGGCCGGTGGGGCACCACCACGCCCTCGCTGGGCGTGCCTGCGAGCTTTTCGGACATCAACACCGTCGCGGCTGTGTGCGAGATAGTCACCGCCACCGGCGAGGTCGTGCCGGACGTCTCGCTGGGTACGCACTATTTCAACGACCTGGTCGAAAGCGACATCCTCTACATGGCCCTTTTCCCCGGACGCGAGGGCAACGTGCTGAACCGCGACTTTCTGGAAAACGGCGATAACCGTCTCGCGGACCTGCTGCCTGATGCGGAGGAGTTCGCCGACGTTATCCGCGTTATAGACGCGACGGACCCGCCGGTAATGCTCAACGCCGACGCGTTGAAACAGCGGGCGGTGTGCTACCGGCAGGATTAGGTTCTACCTGACGCCGGCTGT
>JBKHJB010000208.1:0-3745 GCA_046538345.1 Phycisphaerae bacterium | reverse complement strand
TACGTGGACCAGGCCGTCGTCGTTGACGGCAACCTCATCACCAGCAGGTATCCGTGGGACTGCGTGCCCTTCGTCCGCCGGACGCGACGCATGCTCGCCGACGCCGCGGGCGAAGACTTCGACCAGCGACAGCCGAGCATAGCGGTGGTGGACGGCGGTTCAGACCGGCTCGGCCGCTGGGCGTATCAGGGCGCCCTGCCGGCGGCGGGCGCGGAAGTCGAACACCTGCCGCTCTGGAAGGTCGAGCGTTTCAGAGACGCCGACGACTATCGCCCGGAGGACTTCCGCCTGCTGGTCGTCCTCAGCGGCAAGGACAATGACAAGCTTGTCGGCGACGATAGTGTTCGGAAACTGCTCGACGACTTCGACTCGGCGGACGTAAGCATCGCGGTTATCGGCGAGGTGTACGAGCGGCTTGTCGAGACCGGCGCCGTCGGTGACGACGTCCTTCGCCCCGAAGGTTCGCACAGTGAGACCCTCAGGGAACTGGTAAGCCAGGCCAAACGCGACATGCCCCAGCCGCAGCCCGCCGAGCAAAAGCCGGCGACCGCGGCGTTAGTGCTGGACCACGGCTTTGACGGGCGCGTTTTCGCAGCCGCCAAATCCCACCTGCAGGCGCAGGGTCATGACGTTCTGGTGGTTGGCCCGGAGGCCGGCTGGCTCCGCGGGCTTAAAGGCACACCAGCGGAGGTGGATGCCGCCTTCGAGGATGCGATGGTGGCCGACGACGCTGTTATCGTCGCTGTCGGCGGGCTTTGGCCCGAGAAATACGCCAATACCGAGCAACGCATCGACTGGCTGCTGAATAGCTACGACGAGGGCGCAACGATTGTCGCCTTCGGGTTCGATTCGCTCTATCTAGGCCGGCGCGAGCGTTTCAAAGGCAAGAAGTTCGCCACCTCCGCACAGGCCCGCTGGTCGTTCCAGGGCGCGGGCGGCTATACCAACGCCGGTGTGACAAGAACGGACGAACGGCTCATAACCGCCAAGGGCTTCGAGCAGGTGGCCGAGGCGATGAAGCTGCTCGAGCAAAACCACACCGAGTAGCGCGGCTCAACCCCCACCGCAACCGACAGGAGATAGCGGCTATGCGAGACAGGTCTTCCACCGCGGGCTTCGCGTCAGCATTTCTGGTGGTGTTCTCTGCGGCTCTGTCGGCGTCCGCCGGCCCGGAGGTGAGGCAGGACGACGATACGCTGACAGTTGATCTGGACAACGGCGCTGTGCTCCACTTCGCCCTTCAAGACGGTTTATTGCTGGGTCTGAACCGGGTGGTCGTGGACGGCGTCGAGTTAACGAGTCCCGACACGTTGCAGCGTCCCGTGATCGCACAAGAATACGCGCAGGACAGACATATCCTTCCGCTGACGCGCCTACGGCAGGCAGAGGTCAACGGCGACGAGGTCCGCATCGAGGTATCGCTCCTTGCGACCGACTCCGAGCAGGCGTATAGGGAGTTTTTCGTTTTCGCCGGCGACAGAGGAGCTGCACTTGAGAAAGGCCGAACCGAAAAGCTGGAACGTCTCGCCCGCGAAAAGGAACAGGCCACATCCGAGGTTGAGGTGGCCGACGCCATCGCCGCCTACGAAAGCGAGCTGGATAGGATTGCCCTGGAATACGGTGACATTCACCGGGACCACTACCTGCTACCGCACGCCCGCCTGCCGGCGGAGATATGCCGCGTCAACGCAGTGAGTCAGCTCGCCGACTCCCTCGGCAAGCGGCTGCAACCCGGCGGCAAACTCACCTGGCACATTCGCCCCACGGAGCAGAACATCGCCGGCTGGCAATACGTCGGCTGGCGACAGCATTACAGCTTCGAGCTTACGCACGACCGGAAGGTTAACAAACTCTGGCAGGTGGGCACCTGGGAGATTGACAAATCGACCGTCGGCCTGACCGTCGCAGCACTGCGGTATCGCGGGCTGGGCAAGATAGAGCAGTCCTTCACCGCCGACGACGACGGCGGAGCCGCCGAGGCGTTCAGCACGACCGAGACCATGCCCGGCGCGGTCGGCTCGGCGCCGCTGGTCTCGCCGGTCGTCCCCGAAGGCAGCGACGTAAGCGACCGCGGGTACGCACTGCGGCACCGCACGGGGGCGTGGATCGCCCAGATGGCGCGCGGCGCGGGTGCCCCTTTCGTGGATTTCCAGTGGCGCGGCGGAGTGGTACTGGCGAGTTACCCCGATCGCCAGGGCTCCCTGCGGGCGCTGACGGAGGTAATGCCCGGCGATACCCCGGTCTCACAGACCGATTGCGAATACTTCGCGCTGGCGTCCGAACACTCCACCATACCGCAGAACTATCTGGCGCTGGTCTGCGACGAGCCGCTGGCCGACCACCAGGCACGGACCCGCTGGCAGGAAGTGGACGAATTCGTACGCGAGCAGGTCAGCGAGGAACTGGGCTTTGTACGCTACGAGGTCGCCCCCGGCGTGGGCATACTCTACGACAACGGCTGGGCAGACTATTACCAGGACCTGGCCGACAGATACCTTGATCAGCTTGCCGATATGGGCGTACGGCTGATAGCCGTGCACAATCCGGGCTGGGTAAACGGCAGATACCAGGGGCCGAACGGTCCCGAAGACACCGGCGGAGGGGTGTGCAGCATCTACGACTGGTGGCCAACCGAAGATATGGTCGGGCCCTGGAAGGCATTTCAGGATGCCTGCCGGCGCCGGAAGGTGGCCTACTACCCCTGGATGGGTGCGACGCAATGGCGCGACGCGCCGTTCGTTCGAGAAGTGGGGCTGGACAAGCGCCACTGGGCCCTGAACGCCCCCGACGCCCCGCACAGCTCCGGCGACGGCGCCGAGCACATGCAGGGAAACATGCTCGACGATCGGTTCAGGGAAGTATTCCTGAGGCGGCTGGACCGCGTGCGGCGGGAGTTCGGCTACCAGGGCTTTTGGTGCGACAGCTTCCAAAATCTGTTCATGACACAGCTCAACTGGTCGCACGGAACGGGCGAATCGCTCCAGCGCGCCTGGTGGGAGCAGATTTCCGCCTGGACGCGCGAGGGTGTCGGATGGATGGCCGAGAGCCACAGCTTCCCCGGCATGAGTTGCAGCATCGAGGTGCACGGGTGGCAAGACCAGCCCTGGTACTTCCGCAACGTATTCAAGTGGCTGCGAGGCACCAGCCAGCAGGAGTACAGCCAGGAAGAGCTGTCCCGGCTGGTTTTCGAAGTAATGGCAAACAAGGGCTGGGTCGCGCCGGATATCAGCTACAACAGACCGCTGGCCGAAACATTGCCGGCGTTCGAACACCTGGCAAAACAGTACAATGCCGCCCTGCCGCTGATGCGGCGCGGATATATACTCTCCGACGACCGGGGCGTCCTGCACCTGCGCTATTCCGGCAACGGCGAGGGCGTGTGGTTTGCATTCACGGAGGCCGACTGCCCCAAAGGCGTAACCGCTCGGCCGATTGAAGATGAGCAAGCGCCCTATGTCGAAAAGGTAAAGGCCCACAACACCTACCACGTGACGGCCGATGATTTGCTCAAGCGTTTCGGCGTGCGGACAGGAGATCTTGACGACCCGCGAATCGGGCGGAAGTACAACCCGCCGGGTTACGGCTGGCCCGAAAGAGATAACCAACAGGGAGACAATTGACCATGAGAATACTTTCTGCGTTTGTCGTCGCGTTGCCAGTCATAACGCTCTTCGCATTTCAGCCCGCCGGGGCGGCCGAGCCGGTAGAAGTCAGCGTGGATACCGTCACTCACCCGATGGAGGTG
>JBKHJB010000207.1:0-3766 GCA_046538345.1 Phycisphaerae bacterium | reverse complement strand
GACCGTTGCATGTTCACGTCAGTAATGCTATCCGATAGGGTTGCGGTTGCGGACCGGTAGCGGTTTCCCGCGCCCCGGCAACCAAACCATAGAAGGAGAACGCGAAATGGTCGTGGTAATGAGGTCGGACGCGAGCGAGGAACAGATACGCGCGGTCATCGACAAGATCGAGGACTGCGGCATGGACGCCCACGTCTCCAAGGGCACCGAGCGGACCATTATCGGTCTGGTCGGCGACGAACGGCAGGTGGACTTCGACTCCATCGCCGCCCTGGCGGGCGTGGAGCGGGCGATGCCCATCCTTCGGCCTTACAAGTACGTCAGCCGAAACGTCCATCCCGAGACCATCGTCACCGAAGTCGGCGGGGTGAGCATAGGAAAGGACCTGGTATTCATGGCCGGTCCGTGCTCGGTGGAGGACGAGGACACCACGCTGCGTATAGCCGACGCCGTCAAGCAGGCGGGCGCCCGGATATTCCGCGGCGGGGCGTACAAGCCACGGACTTCGCCGTGGTCGTTCCAGGGACTGCGCGAGGAAGGACTGAAGATCCTCTCGAAGGTCCGCGACGAGACCGGTCTGCCGATTGTCACCGAGATCATGGACGCCGCCGACATCGAGGTCGTCGGCGAGCACGCGGATATCTACCAGGTCGGCATGCGGAACATGCGCAACTACACGCTGCTCAGCGAGCTGGGCAACACCAGCAAGCCCGTGCTGCTGAAGCGCGGCGACTCCGCGACCATCGAGGAATGGCTCGCCGCGGCGGACTACATCTTCCGCAACGGCAACCACGACGTAATCCTCTGCGAGCGCGGCATACGCACGTTCGAGAATTACACCAGGAACACACTGGACCTCAGCGCCATACCGGCCGCCAAGGGCGAAGCGTGTCTGCCGGTCTTCGCCGACCCCAGTCACGGGACCGGCCGGGCCGACCTTGTCGAGGCGATGAGCCGCGCCGCGGTCGCCGCCGGCGCCGACGGTCTGCTGCTCGAGGCCCACGTTCGACCGGAAAAGGCATGGTCGGACGGTAAAGAAACCATCACGCCTGATGGTCTCAAGCGGATCATCGAGTCCTGCGGGCGAATCCGCGAGCAGGCCGGTTCGTGAACCCATTTCCGCCGCGTAATGCGGACGACCGGGAAGGAACCCACCAGAGCATCGCGCTCCCTCGGGGAGGGAAACGGCGGGCTGACGTTTCCCCCGAGCGGGGTCCATCGCGTATCATCGCGATATGAGCAATGAAAGTATCAACGTAGCGGTCGTATCTCTGGGCTGTCCGAAGAACCTCGTTGACAGCGAGGTGATGCTGGCACGCTTGGCCGAAGCGGGCTGCGTGGTCGGCGCGCCGATGGACGACGCGGACGTGGTCCTGATTAACACCTGTGCGTTCCTCCAGGCCGCCCGAGACGAATCGCTGGAGGTCATCGCCGAGGCGATGGAGCACAAGAAAGCCGGGCGGGTCGGACGCGTAGTGGTGGCCGGCTGCTTCCCCAGTCGCGACGGCGACGGGCTTTTCGCCCGGGCGGGCGGCGTCGATGCCATAGTGGGCGTGAATGACCGCGATCAGATAGTCGCCGCGGTGACAGGCGAGGGTCACTTTTCCGCCGTGGCTTCCGCACCGCAGCGGTCCACGACGGACAGCGGGCGGTTCCGTCTCACGCCGCGACACACCGCGTACCTGCGGATAGCGGAGGGCTGTTCGCAGCACTGCACGTTCTGCACCATACCGCGGATCCGCGGACCGTTCCGCTCCAAGGAGCCCGAGGTGGTACTGCGAGAGGCGAGCGAACTGGTCGCCGACGGCGCGGTGGAGCTGAACATAATCGCACAGGAGACAACCGGCTACGGCCGCGACCTGGACGAGCCGACCGACCTTGCGGATCTGCTGCGACTGCTCGACGAGCAGTCCGGCGCGAGCTGGATACGACTGCTCTACACCTATCCGCGGCGGTTTACAGACGAGCTGATAGAGGCGATAGCGGACTGTCCCCGCGTGGTCAAATACGTGGACATACCGCTGCAGCACATCTCCGACAATGTTCTCAAGCGGATGGGCCGCCGCGTCGGACGGTCTGATATCGAAACGCTGCTCGGTAAGCTCCGCCGGCGCATCGGGGACGTTACCATTCGCACGACGTTCATAGTGGGCTTTCCCGGCGAGACGGAGCAGGATTTCCGAGAGCTGCTGGATTTCGTCAGGGAGTTCCGGTTCGAGGCGATGGGCGTGTTCGAGTTCTCGCCTGAGCAGGGCACGCCGGCCGCGAGTATGACGGACGCGCCGTCGGCGGAAGTGACTACCGAGCGGGCCGAGAAGCTGATGCTCGCGCAGCAGGAAATCGCCTTCGACGCCAACCGACGCCGGGTGGGACAGACAATGGAGGTGCTGGTCGATGGCGTGGACGAGTCGGGCTTCTGCGTCGGACGGCACGCCGGCCAGGCGCCGGAAATCGACAGCCGCTGCATACTGACCGAGCAGCGTCCGACCGGCGCTTTCCTGCGTTGCGTCGTGGACGACTGGGACGGCTACGATATAATCTGTCGTCCGCTCGAATAGTTACCGACGCCACAGGCGAACCTATATGAACTGGAACATCCCGAACCAACTAACCGTCGGCCGAATCGTACTGGCGATTGCGTTCTTCGTGCTGGTGGGACTCTACGAGGTCGGCTCTTCCGCCGGCGGAGTGCTTCTTAACGTGGCGTTCTGGCTTTATATCGCCGCGGGTATTACCGACGTCCTGGACGGATACCTGGCGCGGAGAATGAAAGTCACCAGCGCTTTCGGGCGCATCACCGACCCCTTCGTTGACAAGGTCCTGGTGGTGGGCGCGTTTGTGATGCTGGCCGGCGCGAATTACCGCATGACCGATGCCGTCTCCAGCTTCGAGCAGAACCTGCCCGGCTGGCTGACCGGCGGAATGGCTTCGGGGGTGCAGGCGTGGATGGTGGTGGCGATTCTCGGCCGGGAGTTCGTCGTATCGGCCGTGCGCGGATACAGCGAGTCGTGCGGGGTGCAGTTCCCCGCGACGCCCGCCGGCAAGATAAAGATGTTCATACAGTCGGTCGCCATTTGCACTATTCTCTACCAGGTCGCCAACCTGCCGACGACCCAGTGGGCGGTTGTCACCAAGCTGGTGGTGATCTGGCTGGCGGTCATAGTGACGGTCATCAGCGGCCTGGCGTACATCGGGCGGGCGCGAAAGCTGCTCATCGGCAATGAAGACGATTAACAAACTCGTCGTTACCGGGGGAGGCACGGGCTATCTGCCGGTCGCGCCCGGCACATGGGCATCGGCCGCCGTCTGCGGCGTGTACCTCCTGGTCGGCTGGGGCGCGGGCGATCGCTCGTGGGTGGTCTCGGCGACGATGGCGGCTTTGGCGGTGCTGGCGTCGGTCGGCTGTGTCCTGTTGGGTCCGCAGACCGAGACGGAATTCGGGCGCAAGGACCCTTCGCGCTGCACGCTGGACGAATGGGCCGGGCAGGCACTGACGCTGGTGATGCTGCCGACCGGCGGCGCTCACGGCCGACTGATAGCCGCAGGCGCGGGGTTCGTGGCGTTCCGTGCGTTCGACATCGTCAAACCGCCACCGGCGCGACAGGTGGAGAAGCTTCCCCACGGCTGGGGAGTCGCCGCGGACGACCTCATAGCCGGTCTCTACGCCAACATTCTCGCGCAGCTATTCCTGCGATTGGTTCTGAAGTTCTGAAAGCCCCAGCCCATCTGCGCGCGACCAGGCCCGAGAACACGAATTACACAGATG
>JBKHJB010000206.1:0-3785 GCA_046538345.1 Phycisphaerae bacterium | reverse complement strand
GCGAAGGGTGGATCTCGTTCGACTCGGCCGTGGCGGACCTGGGTTTCGGTCATAAGACGCTCTCGGGCAAGGTCTCCGGTTCGGGCGGGCAAACGCCTGAAGGTCTGGAGTTGGACGCCGATGTGGAGCTGGACAGTATCCTCGTCGGTCGCGGGGAGATTACCGACGTTACAGGTCGGCTGGTGAAGTCGCCCGGCAGCGATCGCATGCGCGTCAACGAGCTTATGGGGCGGGTGTACGAGGGTCGGCTGTACGGGCTTGCGGAGATTGAGCTTTCCGACCCGCTGGAGTATGCGCTGAGTTTCAGTGTCGAGGACGTGCAGATCGAGGGTCTGATGAAGGCGGGTCGCGATTCGGCTGAGGAGTCGCCCCAGGACGACAGCGACATATCCGGACTGCTGACAGGCAAGCTGGAGTACCGCGCCGTCGCCGGCGACAGCGATACCCAGCAGGCGGCCGGTCGTCTGCGGATATCCGACGGCAAGCTCTACCGGCTGCCCGTCCCGCTGGAGCTGCTCTACGTGGTGACACTGACGCTGCCCGGCGAAGGGGCGTTCACCTCCGGAGACGTGCAGTACGAGCTTAAAGGTCAGGAGCTGACTTTCCGGGAGATACACCTGCGAGGCCCGGCGTTGTCGGTGGTGGGATCGGGGCAGTTGAACCTCCGGACCGAGCAGTTGCGGCTGAACTTCATCACCGGTCCGCCGGGCAAGGTTCCGCGCCTCGCGGCGGAGATCGACGAAATGCTCAAGCCCATCTCTCGCGAGCTGGCGGAGATACGTATCTCCGGGACACTGTCCAACCCCGGGCCTCCGCGTACGGTGACGTTCGGATCTCTGCAGGACGCCATCAACCGCCTGCTCAACCCCGAGTCGCCGCCTGAACCGTAACCGCCTTGGGGGCGCGGACATCCGCCTTCGTTCACCGCCGCGAAAGAACTGTTTGTTCGGCGGGCTTGACCGGCGCTTCCGATGCGCAAAGAATGTGCCCTCACGGTTCGACCGGAAGGAGTTTACTGACATGGCCAATGCGAAGCTGGGAGTCATCGGAGGCAGCGGACTGGGAGACGCGCTTTGCGCGGACGGCGGCGGCGAGCGGACGAAGGTGGACACGCCCTTCGGCGAGCCGTCGGATGAGATTATCCTCACCGGCTGGGGCGATGTGGAGATAGCAATCCTCAACCGTCACGGCTCGGGACACCGGACCGGTCCCTCGCACGTCAACTACCGCGCCAACGTGTACGCGCTTAAGGCGCTGGGTTGCACGCACGTTATCGCCTCCGGGGCGGTCGGCTCGCTACGGGAGGAAATCGCCCCCAGGCACCTGGTGATACCCGACCAGGTCATCGACAAGACATACCGCCGTGAGCCGTCGTTCTTCGCCGAAGACCTGGCCGTGCACGTGGAGCTTTCCAGTCCGTTCTGCCCGGTGCTTCGTAAGCACCTGCTAAGCTGCGCCGAGGCCGTTGACACGGAAGTTCACGACGGCGGAACCTACGTATGCATGGAGGGACCGGCCTTTTCCACACGCGCCGAAAGCGAGATGCACCGCGGCTGGGGCGGCGACCTGATAGGAATGACCTGCATGCCCGAAGCCAAGCTCGCCCGAGAGGCCGAACTGGCCTACGCCCTGGTGTGCCTGCCGAGTGACTACGACTGCTGGCGACCCACGCCCGGCGAGCTGGACAAGCACGAATTGCTCAAGGAGATCATCGGAAACCTCACCGTCGCTACGAAAAACGCGATAGAGCTTATCAAGGCGGCGGCGGAGCGGTTCAGCGAAATCGCCGACGAACCGTCACCGGCCCATAGCGCCATGGAGATGGCCATCTGGACCGACCGCGGGCACATCTCCGAGCAGACCAGGCAGCGATACGGAATCCTGGTGGAGAAATATCTGTAGGAAGACCGTCGAGTGGCGGTTTTGGAAACCTCGACGCCTGTGGTATCCTGAGGAGTCATGTTCGAAGCCCTTACAGACAGGTTCAGCGACGTATTCCGTCGGATTTCAGGTCGCGGGCGGATAACCGAGAAGAACGTCCAGGACGCGATGCGCGAGGTCCGCACGGCGTTGCTGGAGGCGGACGTCAACTACAAGGTCGTCAAGCAGTTCTGCGACGACGTCCTGGAGAAGGCCCGCGGGCAGGAGGTCATCAAGTCGCTGCATCCGGGCCAGATGATGGTCAAGCTCGTCAACGACGAGCTTGTCGAGCTGATGGGCCCGGTTGACCCGCGGATTTACTACGTCAGCCCGCCGCCGACGATCATCCTCATGGCGGGTCTGCAGGGAAGTGGTAAGACCACCACCTGCGGAAAGCTCGCGCGACACTGCATCCGCCGCGACGGCAAAAAGCCCATGCTGGTTGCTTGCGACCTGCAGCGACCGGCGGCCGTCGAGCAACTGGGCATCGTCGCCGAGCAGGCGTCCGTGCCCTGCTTCAAAATCGAGGGTGAGAAAAACCCCGTCAAGGTCGCCCGCAAGAGCATCGACTGGGCGCGCAAGAACGACCGCGACGTGGTGATTATCGACACGGCCGGTCGGCTTCACATCGACGAAGAGATGATGAAGCAGGTCCACGACATCGCCCGCGCCGTCGGTCCGCACCAGATTTACCTCGTCTGCGACTCGATGACCGGCCAGGACGCCGTCAACAGCGCCAAGGAGTTCAACGAGCGCCTGGAGCTGGACGGCGTTATACTCACGAAGTTCGACTCCGACGCCCGTGGCGGCGCCGCGATATCGGTGAAGTCCGTTACCGGTAAACCCATCAAGTTTATCGGTGTCGGCGAGAAGCTCGACGCACTGGAGGAGTTCCACCCCGACCGGATGGCCGGCCGCATTCTCGGCATGGGCGACGTGGTCTCGCTGGTGGAAAAGGCCCAGCAGGAAGTCGACGAAGACCAGGCCGCCAAGATGCAGGAGAAAATGGCGAAGGGGCGGTTCAACCTGGACGACTTCCTCGGTCAGATGAAGCAGATGCGCAAGATGGGCCCCATCAAGGACATCATGAAGATGATGCCCGGCATGGGCGGTGGTCAGCTCGAGGGGATGGGCCTGGGCGACGGCGAGGTCAAACAGATGGAGGCGGTCATCCAGTCCATGACCGCCGATGAGCGCGAGGACCCGAACATCATCGACGGCTCGCGACGGCGCAGAATCGCCCGCGGCAGCGGCACTGAGCCCCAGGACGTCTCGGGTCTGGTCAAGAGCTTCAACATGGCCTCGGGCATGATGAAGCAGATGGCCGGTATGGGCACCAAAGACCGCATGCGTATGGCCCAGCAGATGGGGCAGATGGGCATGTCCGGCGGTACGCCCAAGTTCAAGGTCAAGCAGCGCTCCAAGCGCCTGACCAAGAAACAGCGCCAGCGCCGAAAGCGCAAGCGCAAAAAGTAAGCCCGCGCCGCGCAGGACGTTGACGGCGCCATGTCGCTATTGCTGAATCGTAATCGCTTCGACGGGGCAGCTATCCGCCGCTTCCTGCGCGGAATCCTCCGCGTCGGCGGGCACGGGATCGGCTTTGACTATCGCCAGCCCGTCGTCGTCCAGTTCGAAGACCTCCGGGCAGGTTTCCGGGCACAGGCCGCAACCGGTGCAGGCGTCTCGGTCAACTATCGCTTTCATCTTTGCCTTGGCTCCTTTCGCTTCCGTTCCCAAACAGGATATGTTGCTTCCGCTGCCGCGGGCGTTCCACGCATCAGGTAGTGTCCAGAAGTTTTCGCACTTTCGTTGACGGGTAGTCCATGGGAAGGTCCTTGGCGTTGCTTGTACGGAGCCCGGAGGGC
>JBKHJB010000205.1:0-3790 GCA_046538345.1 Phycisphaerae bacterium | reverse complement strand
AGCTTACGCCCGTAGCTCAGCAGGACAGAGCGGCGGTTTCCTAAACCGCAGGTCGGAGGTTCGAGTCCTCCCGGGCGTATTTTCCAAAGGGTCGGCCGTAGGGCCGCGTTCTCGTCTTCGCTACCGCGTTATTTCTCGTCAGACGGTGCGGTCTCGCCGGCGTTGCGACGGGCCAGCGTCACTCTCCGGGCGAAGTAGAACAGCACCGGATACAGCGTCAGCATTCCGATGTACCCGGTCACCACGCCGCCGACCATGGGAACGGCCAATCGGCGCATGGTGTCGGCCCCGGCGCCGACGGCCCATAGCAACGGCGTAAGTCCCAGGAAGGTCGTAAGCTCGGTCATGGTTATGGGGCGGACGCGTCGGACGGCTCCCTCGCGGATCGCGTCCATCAGGTCGCGCGGCGTGTGCATGCGTCCCTCGGCGTCGTACTGCCGGAAGCTGTCCTCCAGGTACATCAGCAGCACCAGGGCGGTTTCCACCTCCAGACCGGCCAGTGCGATCACGCCCACCCACACGGCCAGCGACAGGTTGTAGTCCAGCAGATACAGCAGCCAGAACGAGCCGACCAGCGAGAACGGCAGGGCGAGTATGAGTATGCCCACGCGCGTCCAACTCCGCGTCGCCGCGTAGAGCAGTAGCAGAATCAGCACAGCCGTCAGCGGAACGACTATCGCCAGTCGCTGCCGCGCCTCCCGCATGTACTGGTATTGGCCCGACCAGACTATGCTGTAGCCGCTGGGGAGTTCCACGTTTTCCGCAACGGCCTGCCGTGCCCGGCTGACATACGTGCCCAAATCGATTCCGGAGATGTCCACGAAAATCCAGCTCGTCGGCCGGGCGTTCTCGCTTTTGACCATGGGCGGACCCTTGTGCACCGAGATGTCCGCGAGCTGGGCCAGCGGAACCTGTGCGCCGGACGGCGCCGCCACCAGGACCTGCCGTAGCTTCTCGACGTTATCGCGCAGCTCCGAGGGATAGCGCAGGTTTACGGGGTAGCGCTGAAGCCCCTCGACGGTATGCGTGACATTCATTCCGCCCAGCGAGGAGGCGATGACGTCCTGCACGTCTCCTACTGTCAGCCCGTAGCGGGCGATTTCATCGCGTCGGATGTGTATATCGAAGTAGTTTCCGCCGGTGGTCTTCTCGGCGAAGGCGCTGGTGGTGTAGGGGCTGGTCCGCTGGTCGGTCCGCACGACGGCTGCGACCTGTTCGGAAAGCTCTGCGAGACGGTCCAGGTCCGGGCCCATGAGCTTGATGCCCACCGGGGTGCGTATGCCCGTGGAGAGCATGTCGATGCGCGTCTTGATGGGCATGGTCCAGGAGTTTGTCAGTCCCGGGATGCGGCAGGCGTCGTTAAGTCCGGGCACGTGGATCATCTCGCCGTCGGGGCCGGTCAGCTCGTAGCCATACACCAGCTCATCGACGGTGATGGGGCGCTTCTCGGGCCAGATTTTACCGGGCAGCCAGCCCAGCCATCCCGGCCAATCGCTGTGGAACCGCTCCACAGGTCGCTTGCGCCATTTGTCCTTGTCGCGATGCAGCGTGATGGTGGTCTCTATCATGGACATCGGCGCCGGGTCGGTGGCGGTTTGGGCCCGGCCGATCTTGCCGAAGACGGCTTGGACTTCCGGGAACTGCGAAATGAGCTTGTCGGTCTGCTGGAGCAACTCGCGCGCCCGCGTGGGCCCGATGCCGGGGTCGGTTGTGGGCATGTACAGCAGGTCGCCTTCCTCCAGAGGAGGCATGAACTCGCTGCCGAGTTGCCGGAACGGCCAAATGGTCGCGGCCAATATTCCCGCGGCGACAATCAGCGTTACCCAGCGGTGCCGCATGACCGCGTTGAACAACGGCCTGTAGGCCCATTCGATGACTATGCTCGCGGGATTGCGCTGTTCGGGGAAGATTTTCTGCGGAAGCAGGACCACGCCGGCGGCGATTACCCAGCCGATGAGTATGTACCAGCGGTAGGGTTGCAGCATATACATGGGCGCGAAGGCGACCAAGATCGCCGGAAGCACGATAGCCCCGGCGTATACCGCGATGCGCCGTCTGCGCGACCAACGCTCCGGAAGCACGCTGCCCCGGACGAGGAAGACCATCAGCACGGGTATGACGGTGACGGCGAGCACCGCCGCCGCCGCCATAGCGAACGTCTTGGTGTAGGCCAGCGGTCGGAACAGTCTTCCGGACTGCTGGCCGAGCACGAATATCGGCAGGAAGCTGACTGTGATTATCAGCAGCGAGAAGAACAGTGTCGGTCCGACCTCGGCGGCTGACCTGGCTATGACGGCCGTGCGCGACTCGCGCGAGCCGCTCTCACGGTTGCGCTGCAGGTGCTTGTGCGCGTTTTCGACCATCACGATGGACGAATCGACCATTACGCCGATGGAGATGGCCACGCCGCCGAGCGACATGATGTTGGCGTTGATGTCCAGCAGATACATGATCGTGATAGCTGATAGCACACCGGTCGGCAGGATGAAGGCGGCCACCAGCGCGCTTCGCGCGTGCAACAGGAACACCAAAATCACCAGCGAGACCACGAGAATCTGCTCGGTGAGCGTGTCGTAAACCGTCGCGACCGCGCGGTCGATGAGATCCGAACGGTCGTAGGCGACCCGGACGTCCACGCCGGGCGGGAGGTTCTGCTTCAGTTCATCCAACTTGGCGCGAGAACGCTCGATGGTGTCGCGTGCGTTCTCGCCGAACCGCATCACCACCACGCCGCCGACCACCTCGCCGTCGCCGTTCCATTCGGCGATTCCGCGGCGGATGTCGGGACCTGTGCGCACCTCGGCTACGTCCGAAAGACGGATAGGCGTGCCTTGGGGTGTGGCGCCGAGGGCGATTTCCCGCAGGTGCTCCAGCACGCGCCGCTCGGTGGCACGGTGGTCTTCCGGCGTCGGCGCTTCGCCGGGCGGCGTCGGCGGGGCTGTGCCGAGGTACCCCAGCCCGCGAACCATGTATTCGGTCTCGCTCTGCTCGATGAGCCGTCCGCCCACGTCCTCGTTGGAGCGGCTGATGGCGGTTTTGACCTTCTGAAGCGGTATTCCGTGCGCGCGCAACTTCACCGGATCGACGACCACCTGATACTGCTTCACGAAGCCGCCTACGGGCGCCACCTCGGCGACTCCTTTGATGGCCGAGAGTTCGTAGCGCAGGTACCAGTCCTGCAAGCCCCGCAAATCGGCGAGGTCGTATTCGGACTCCGCCAGTTCTGAACCGTCCAACGGGCAGGTTTCGCGGTCCTCGAACACGCGTTTTCGCACGAGTCGGCTCTGGGCGTCGTCCGGGGCGTCGCCGGTGTCGGCGTACCAGCGGTCGGACTGCGGATCGTGCCACAACCCTTCCGGATGTTCCGGACAGTAGCTGCCGGTGGTCAGTATGTACTGGTAAACCCACCCCACAGCCGTGGCGTCCGGACCGAGTCGTGGCGTTACGCCGTCGGGCAGTCTGCCGGCTACGGTGCTTAGCTGCTCCAGCACCCTGCTGCGCGCCCAGTACAGGTCCGTGCCGTCTTCGAAGATGACGTACACGAAGCTCGTTCCGAACATGCTGTATCCGCGGACTACCTCCGCGCCGGGCACGGCGAGCATGGCCGTGGTCAGCGGATAGGTGACCTGGTCTTCGACTATCTGGGGGGCCTGGCCGGAATACTCCGTGCGCAGCACCACCTGCACGTCCGAGAGGTCCGGAATGGCGTCAACGGTGATGTTCCGAGCCGACCACACGCCGCCGGCGACCAGCACTCCCGCCAGCAGAAGCACCATCGCGCGGTTCTTAA
>JBKHJB010000028.1:0-17413 GCA_046538345.1 Phycisphaerae bacterium | reverse complement strand
CTACCGCGCCCGCATTGAGATGGAGATGGGCGCGGAGTGCACGATTCGCCCTTCCGGCGACCTGTGGCGGGCGATGAGCGTGACACTGGATGATTCCGGCGTTCGGTCGCCCCAGGCGAGTTGCGTGGAATAGCCCCACAGACCCAGCCGTCGGACCATCACACTGCGCAGCTCGGCGCCTGTGAAACGCCAGGTCAGCAGGGGATCGGCCGAGCCAAGCTCGCCCGCCCGCAAGCGTCCCTCGTAGAGCAGGAACTCCAGCTCGCCTTCCACCGGCGCCGGTTCGGGCTTATCCAGCCGGTAGCAGAACACCTCCACACGCAGACCGTCCGGCTCCGGGTCGTCGTCCCAGTTGACCGCACTGGGCATGGCGCGCAGCTCGACGGCGTCTATCCTCGCCACCGAGCCGGGCGCGTGGCTATGGACGCCCGTCGGCTCGCAACCCGCGGCCGTCATACAAACAACCGCCAGCAGTACCGCTGTCAATTTCCGCATCTGTTGCTCCGTCGGCTATCGCCGCTTCAGTCGTCTTGTTCGGGTACCAGCCCCTCGAGCGGAACTACCCGCTTTATCACCGGTCCTTCCCGGCGGCGCTGCTCGTGCGTGTCTTGCGCTTCGCGTCGGGGCGGTTGTGCCTGCTCGTCCTCCGCCGGCGGCTCGGCCGGTCGAGTCTCACTTCGCGACTCCGGCTCGTCCACCGGCACATATCTGTTCCAGTGCTCGCTGTCTATCCTTCGCGGACTGGAACGCTCCAACTGGTACATGGTGTCGTATTCCATGTCGTGTTGTATGCGCTCGTGCTGCCGGTCGAGCCGGTCGAGGTGTTTGTCTGTAATCGCATCGGCGTCGGCCGAGGTCCGCAACACGTGCGGCGTGAGCACTATGAGCAGTTCCCTGCGTTCCTTCACCAGGGATGTGCTCTTGAAGAGGTTGCCCATGTAAGGAATGTCGCCGAGGACGGGGACCTTGTCCTCGCGGTTCTCGTCGGTGGTGGTGATAAGCCCGCCGATGACAATGGTGTGTCCGTCCTGTACCGTGACCGTGGTCTCGGCGGAACGGCTGTTGACGACAATCGCATTGACGCCCTCGCTTATCTGCACGGTCGATGTCGCAATGGAGCTTATCTCCGGGGCGACCTGGAGCTTCACGAAGCCGTCGTCGTTTATACGCGGGATGACGTCGAGGTTGATGCCCACCGGCTCGTACTGGATGGTGTTGAGCGTGGTGCCTTCCTCGGTGACACGGCTGTTGGTAATGAACGGCACGCGCTGACCTATGTTGATGCGGGCCTCCTGATTGTCGGCGGCGAGCACCTGCGGACGCGAGAGCACCTCCATGCGTCCCTGGCTCTGCAAGGCACGCAGGAAAAAGTTGATATCTCCGCCGGTGACGGACAAGTTCAGTCCGCCGAACTTGGCTATCCCCGCCTCGACGCTGAAATCCGTTCCGCCGCTGACGTCGGTCCCGTCGACATTGTCGGAGTAGTTCCAGTCGATGCCCAGATCCGAGGAGTCGTCCAGTGTGACCTCCGCCAGCAGAACCTGTATGAGCACTTGCGGCGGCGCCTTGTCCAGCTCCTTGATCATGCCCTCTATGGTCTCGAAATACCGCGGCGACGCCGACAGCAGCAGCGTGTTTGTCTGCTCCTCGGCGACGATCGCCACCTCCCGCTCCAGCAACTGCTGGGCCGCTCCCATGCGGTCCTCACCCAGCGCCTGAACCAGCCGCTGCCGCTCCTGGTCGAGGAACTCGCGCAATGCGGCCTCGATGTCCTCGCCCTGAGCGTTGCGGAGGCGATAGACCTTGGTGGCACGGTCCTGCGCCGGCGAGGCGTCCAGCTCTTCGATGACCTCGGCGGCCAGGTTCACGTAGTGCTTCGTACCACCGATCAGCAGCGAGTTGGTCCGCAAGTCCACGGTTACGCTCAGCGCGTCCTGCTCGGCACTGCCGAGAGTCGCCGACGTGGAGTCGCCTTCCTGCTGCGCCGTTCTCAGCGTGTATTTGACGGATCGGCGTTCGCCTGTCTCGCCTTCCAGGCGGAAGAGTTGTTGCAGCACGTCCGCCATCCGGGCGGCGTCGGCGTTGACGAGCTTGAAGACGCGAATCTCTCCCATCCGCGGGCTGGTGGAGTCCAGCGCGGTAATCAGCCGCTCCAGCAGCGTCATGTTCTCCGTCGGCGCCGAGACCACCAGCGAGTTCGTGCGCCTGTCGGGGGTTATCAGTACGCCCTCCTGCAGCGCGCTGGCGACAAGCTCGCGTCCGTCGGACGTCTGCGTGACGAACCGCAGAAGCCACTGCCGGTCTGTTGTTTCGCCGGCTGGTGACTGGGGTTTCTCGGTAAGCGCGCTGGTGAGCAGTTCGGCCAGTTCCTCGGCCTGTGCGTAGCGTAGCGTGAAGACGCGGATCTCGGCGACGCGCGTGACCGAGTCCGTATCCAGGCGGGAGACGATCTCGTCAACTCGCTGGATGTCCGCCGGTCCGCCGGAGACGATAAGCGCGTTGGTCCGCTCGTCCACGCCGAGTGCGACGCCGGCCTCGGAAATCCCGCCTTGCGCCTCGTACAGCTCGCGGACGGTGTCGGCCACCTGCTCGGCGTCGGCCTGCTTCAGGGCGAATACCTTTGTAGTCTGGCCCGGCTCGGCGGGCTGCTTGTCCAGCCGTCCTATAAGCGACTCGACAAGCTTCATGTCCGACGGCTCGGCGCCGACGAGCAGCGCGTTGCGCGCCGCGTCGGCAATTATGGTCACAGGTTCCTGCTGGTCGCCTCTGACAGCCCGCTGCTCGAACAGTTCTCGCAGCATGGGCGCCAGCCCACCGGCCGATGCGTTCCGCAAAGCAAACACCCGGAATTCGCCCGCCGGCGGGACCTCGGCGCGGTCGAGTTTCTCAATCATCGCCTCCACCGCGGCGAAGTGCTCCTTGCCGCCGGCCACCATCAGAACATTGGCCCTAGGGTCGGGCACAATCACCAGCGGCATCAAGTCGGCATCGGGGGTTATCTCAAGCTCCGCCGAGCGCTTGGAGGCGAAGAAGTCCTCCAGCATTTCCGCGATGCGAGTGGCGTCGGCGTGTTTCATGGCGTATACCCGCATGCCCGCCAGCGGCGGAGCGTCCTCGGAATCCAGACGCTCCAGCAGCGACTCGATAACACTGAAGGTCTTATCATTCGCCCAGACCACAAGCGAGTTGGTGCGGGTATCGACGGCTATCGTGGGCTTGTCCTCGTCGCGGACCAGTTCGGCGTTCGGGCCGCTGTAGAGCGTGTCGATAAGCTCCGACATCCTGCCGGCGTCGGCGTTTTCAAGCGCGAAGATGCGCACAGCCGAGAGCGAACCGGCGCCGGGGACGTCCATGGTCTCTATCACGTCGGCGATGAGCGGCATCACGTCCTCACGCGCGGCGACGACGAGTATGTTGGTGGTTTCGTCCGGCTCGATGACCATCGCCTGCCGCTGTTTGGGAAGCGTGGTGGCGTGGCCGTCCCGCTCGGAGAGCATCGTCCGCAGACGCGTGACGTGGGTCCGCAGGCCCTCGGTCTCGGGGTCCGGTCCGCTCTCTTCAAACACGCCGGACAAAATCGGCGCCAGACGGGCCGCCTCGGCGTGCCGGAGCTTGAACAGTCGCACCTCGGTAACGATCTGTCCCTCTTCGCGGTCCAGGTCCTTGACGATAAGCTCGGCCAGTGCGAGCGACTCTTCCAAGCCCGCCAGGACCAGCGTATTGGTCCGCACGTCCGCGGAGATACTCAGCGAGTGCGTCAGGGCCTTTCCGGTCATGCTTTCCGGCTCGCTACGTCCTTCGGCGGCGCTTCCGGGCCGCCCTGCCAGCCGCTCGCCCTGCTCGAATATCTCCCGGAGAATCTCCGCCACCGACTCGGCGTCCGCGCTGGTAAGGTGCATCAGACGAACGCGTATACCCTCGGCGACCGGTACACGGTCCAGCACGGAAACGACCTCCCGCATCGCGGCGAGGTTGTCCGGCGTGGAGGAAATCAGCAGAGCGTTGGCGCCCGTATTGGCCGGGTCGGGCGTTATTTTGATGGGCTTGGTCAAATCCAGTTCGGGAATGTCGTCACCGATGCCGGCGCGCACACGCATGCGTCGCACCTGCTCCTGAAGCGCTCTCGCTTCGGGTGTAACCTGGCCTTCCGCCGCCGGCTGGAGCATGTCGTTGAGAACATCCGCCAGCGCCGTGGCGTCGGCCTGTTCCAGGAGTATGATTGCCACTTCCGCGGTCTCGTATTCCGGCGCCTGGTCCAGGGCTTCTATGATCTTCGCTACCTGCTCGAACAGCGGCTCGCGGGCCGTGACGATTATCGAACGCGTCCGCTCGTCCGCCTCGACTTGCAGGTTCTCCATCGCAGTCGCTTCCACCACCTGCCGCAGCATCTGGCGGAGCATGGGCAGAACCTTCTCAGGCCGGGCGTGCGACAGCCGGTATATGCGGAACTCCAACTGCGGAGAGACCTCCGGCTCGTCCAACTGCTCGATGAAGTGTGCGACCTCCTCGATCTTCTCCTCGGTCGCGGTCACCACAACCGCGCGGGTCTGCTTCAGCGCCGTTACGACCACCTCGTCCTCCGGCACGTCCTCTCGGGCGGCGGCGCGGTACATCCGGTTCAGAGCGTCGGCCACCAGGGTGTTCGTGGCGTGCTCCAGGTGGAACAGCTTCACCTGCTTCCTGGCGCCCCTGGCCGACTCGTCCAGCTCGGCAATGAGCTTCTGTATCTCCTCGAACTCCTCGTCAGAAGCGCCCACAAGCAGCGACCGCTGCTTATCCATGACCGTCACTTCCACGCCGGAGCCGGAGGAGCTTGATGGATTGTTGGCATTCCCCCGGCCGCGACGCGTCGGTTGGGCCGAACTCGAACCGCCGTCATAGATGGCGTCGACGGCTTCCTTGACCTCCCGCGGGTCGGCGTGCTCCACACGAAGCACCCGCAGCGTCCCGCGGTCGGGCTTCATCCGCTCGACCTGCTCGACCCACGTGGATACCTGCTCGTACATCTCCTCGCCGGCCACCAGCACGATGGCGTTGGCGCGGGTATCCGCCGAGACGGCCAGCGGATCCACAACCTCGTCACCCCGACGGGGCGCGCGAACCTGCTGCTGATAGAGATCGCGTACGGAAGCCGCCACCTCAGCCGCATCGCCGCTTTCCAGCGGTATGACGTACACTCCGGGCTTGGATGAGCTGCTCGATGCATCTATCCGCGTCGCGAAACGCTGGATCTGCTCGAACGTTTCATCCTCGGCGCGGACCATGAGCACGCCGCCGTCAACGTCCGGCTCGATCGTTACGCGGCGGCGCCTCGGAGAACGGTCCGAGTCCTCGGAATCGAATACGCGATTGAGCATCCGGGCGACGTTTTCCGGATCGGCGTTCTCAAGCTCCACGAGACGCACCGGAAGCTCCTCCATGTCCGTTACGTCCATCTGCTCTATCAGATCGGCTATACGCTCGTGGTCCGCGGGTCGGGCGCGGACGACCACGGAATTGCTGCTCTGGTCGGCGCTGATGCGCAGTTCGCCGTCGGCTCGGTCACGCCCGGTGTCCGCGGAAAGCGTCTCGGCCAGCGCCGAGGCGGTCTCCCGCGCTTCGGCGTTGCGAACACGGTAAACGCGGACGGCGAGCTCCTCGCCAGTGGAGGCCGAGTCTATCTCGGAAATCGTTTTCGCGATAAGTTCCTGCCTCTCGGCCGGCGCCGAGACGATCACCTGACCGCCTGCCGGATCGCCGGTGATGACCACGGGGACCTCCCGCGCTTCAGGGTCCTGCGAGCCGCGCCGGTCGCCTTCGACAAATATCTCCCGCAGGGCGCGCACCGTCGGCTCGACTTCGGCGTGTTCCAGCGGGTACATGCGCACCACCGCGGTTCTGCTCTCGGCGGCCGACTGATCCAGCTCGCTGATGATGTCCGCGAGTATGTCCATCGCGTCGGCGGGAGCCGCCACCACCACGGAATTCGTCTCCTTATTCGCCGAGGCGCTGACCATCGTGGCGGCGTCCACTCGGGCTTCCCCCTCGCGGCGCCGCAGCTCGACCATCCGGCGGACGGAATCGGCCCGCTGCTGCTGTGGACCCCGCGACCTCTGCCCGCGGGATTCGGAAAGGCGGAACAGCTCTCTCAGATTCTCTGCCACCTCTTCGGCTTCCGTGTTTTTCAGGGAAAATACCCTGACCTCGCTGACCAGCGTCGGCACGCGGTCGAGTTGTTCGATAATCTCCCCGATCATCTCAAACTGGTCGGGCTTCGCGCGGACGATGACGCTTCGGGTCCGCACGTCGGGCACGGCGGTGATGTTGGGCGTGTCCGTCGCTACCGGCGGGCTGGTCCGGCGTCGATCGTCTTCTCCTTTGCGGTCCTGCCGGTCCCGTTCCTGGCGATCACGGTCCTGGCGGTCTTGTCGCGGCTGCGGCTGGGGTTGCCGCGAGCGAGGATTGAACAACTCATCGAGAATCTCGGCGACGGCTACTGGGTCGGCCTTTTCCACCTTGAAGAAGCGGTACTCCGCCTCGGCCGTCTCGGCGCTGAGCATGAGCTGCCAGAGTATGTTTTCAACACTGTCGATATCCTGGCTGGTGGCCGAGACGATCAGCGTGTTGGACCCCTCGTCCACTGAGATGGCGATCTCGGGAGGTGTTTCCGATTCCTCGCTCTGGGGGGGGTCGTCGCCCTCATCGTCCGGTCCGGACGCGGAGGCGCCTGTAAGCTCAGCCGGCACATCCGCGGGCGCTTCGGCGACTACGCTCTCAGCGCCGGGAGCCGGTCGGGAAGACTCGCCGGAAGGTTTCTCGGCGGGGTCGGTGTTCTCCGACGGTGCCGGGTTGGACGCCTCGTCGGTATCCTCGCTGCGCTGCGGCTTGTCTCCGGGGTCGGACCGCCGAGAAGGAAGTTCGTCGGTAATGACGACCCGGCCCTGGGACATCTGGCCGTAAATGCGCTGGACCTGCCGGGCGACATCGGAGGCCCGGCCCTGTGTGACCGGGATTACACGGACCTTGACGTTGCTGTCGCGAGCGGCGGTGTCGAGCTGCTCTACGACCTGCTTCATCGCCTTGATATCCTCCTCCCGGGCGATGATGGTCAGCGCGTTGGTGTAGAAATCCGCTTCAATGACGGGCTTTTCCGGACCCTTGCGGTCCTCGAACATCGCCTTGAGCTTGTCCGAGACGTCCCAGGCGTCGGCGTTCTCCAGCCAGATGTACTCCGCCTGGCGCAGCGGCCGCTCGGGGGCCTGGTCCAGCGCGTCCATCAACTGTTCCACCAGCGCGAAGTGCGCCTCGGTCGTGGAAACCACCAAAGAGTTGGTCCGCGTATCGGCCGATACGCTCAGCGGCGGTGCTTCGCGCCCGGGACCGGAGCTCTCCACCATCTCGCCGAACATCGTCCGCACGGTCTCGGCGAGTGTTTCGGCGTCGCCGTTTTCCAGCGGATAGACGCGAACCTCGACATGTTCGGAGGTGCTCTCGCCGTCCAGCTCCCGGATTATCCCGATGACCTCGTCAAGCTCAGAGGACGGTCCTCGGACGAGCACGCTGTTGGAATTGTCCTCGGCCGTGAGGGTAACGCCGGCGGCGCCGCGCGAGCGTTGACCCATCACCTCGCGGACAGCGCGGACAAGCGAGTCGACTTCGGCGTTTTTCAGCTCCACGATGCGGATGCCGGCCCGGCCACCCGCCTCGGCTGTGTCGAACTGCTTGATAAGCTCATCGGCAAGGGAGAGCTTCTCGACCGGGCCCTGCACCACGAGCGTGTTGGAGCTTTCCAGCACGGCCAGTTGCACCTCGTCGCCACCGGACCGCCGCCACCAGTTCCACCTTTGCTGGGCTCCCAGCATGGGACGCAGAACCTCTATCAGCTCCTCGGCGCGGGCATGCTCCAGAGCGTAGGTTCGAGTCTCCTTGCCGACCTCCGAATCCTCCTGTAGGTCATCAACCAGCTCGTCTATGCGCTCGAATTGGTTACTCGTGGCCGATACCAGCAACGTGTTCGTGCTGCTGTCGCCCTCGAAGCGGGGTTCCGGCTCGCCCTGGGCGTCGCGGCTCTGCTGACGGAACAGTCGCTGCAGCGACCGCGCAAGCTGCCGGGCGTCCGAACCCTCGCTGAGCTTATAGGTCCTGACTGTCATCTCGCCGGAGGCCTGCTCGGTGTCCAGACTCGATACAAGCTCGGCTATCTCCTCGATTCTGCTGCGCGGCGCCTCGACGATAAGCGCCTTGTCGTGCGGGGCGGCTGTGATGATGACGCGGTCGGCCTGCTCTTCGCGCTGCTGGGGCTGACGCCACCATCCATAGCGAGGTTGCTGCTGCTCCCGGCCGTATAGCTGCCGGAGCATCTCCGCCAGCGACGACGCGGAACCGTATTTCAGCGGGATGATCCGCATCTCACGCGCCTGTGCCTGGGTGGCGGTGTCCAGCTTGTCGACCATGTCCTCCAGCGTTTTGCGCTGCGACGCCGGAGCGCGGATCAGCACCGAATTGGTCAACGCATCCGACTGTACGAATACGTTCTGTTGTCCCCCGCGCTCACGGGGCATCATCTCACGTAGCGTGGAGGCAAGCTCTTCGGCCCGGGCGTGCTCCAGCGCTATGACGCGTATCTCCACGGCGCCTTCCATCTCCGGTGTATCGAAGGTGGAGATAAGCTCCTCGGCCATCGCCATTTTCGCCGACGGTGCCTGGACCACTACCGAGTTGCTCGAATCGATAGCCGTTACGCGTACGTCGTCTCCGCCGACGGCACCATAGCGACCGCCGTATCCGGTGGGGCTTTCCGAGAGCATCTGCCGCAACACGTCGGCAATCTCTGCGGCGTCGGCGTGTTCGAGCTTGAACGTGCGGGTCCGCTCGGCCTGTTCGTCGCCGGTCTGAAGGTCCTCTACGAGCTTTTCGATTTCCTCAAACTGCTCGGGCGTCGCCGAGACCATAAGCCGGTTGCCGGAGGCGCCCGGCTCGAAACGCGGCTCGGACTGCCCGCCCCTCCGCGACCTGTAGTCCGCCGCGAACAATCGCGAAAGCGACCTCGCCGCCTCGCGCACGTCCGCGCCTTCGAGCGTGTAGGTCCGCACTTCGGTTGACCCGGTCTGTTCGGAAACGTCCAGGAACTCGACCATCTCGGCGATCTGTTCGACCTCGCTTTCCGACGCCGAGACAATCAAGCTGTTGCCGCTCCGCACGGCCGATATGCTCGGCTGCGAGGCGGCGGCGCGCCGACCGCGACGGGAAACCAGCGTCCTGCTCAGGGCGGATGCAACCTCGTTGGCGTCGGCGTTCTTGACCGGTATCACGCGCGTGACACGCCGGCCGTCGTCCTGCTCGCCCGCCTCAAGCTCGTCGAGAATCTCCTTTACCCTCGGCCAATCTTCCGGCGACGCGGAGATGATCAAACTGTTGGTCTGCCGCTCCGCCTCCACACGAATATCATCGCCGCTGGATCGCCGACGGTTTTCGCGGAACAGTTGCGTCAAGGAGCGCGCGACCATGTACGCATCGCCGGCATCGAGCCGAACGACGTGAACCTCGCGCGCCGAGGAGTCGTCCCCGCTCGGGCGGTCCAGCTCGTCGAGCAGGTCGGCCGCCGCGGTAATGTCCGCGCCGGTTCCCGAAACAATAACCGTGTTGGTGCGTTGGTCGGCGCTGACAGTGGCCGTGCTGGTCATCCGTCCCCGGGCGTCGCGCTGACGGAGCGAATTGTTCAGAACAGACACCAACTCGCGGGCATCGGCGTGTTCCAGCGGGAAAGTGCGCACCCTGCCGCTTTCCGTCGGCGGCTCGTCCAACCGGCGGATAAGCTCCTCGATGGACGGCATCTGGTCCACGGGCGCTGAGACTACCACGCTGTTGGTGGCGGAGTCGCCAACCACGCGGGTGGGTTCGGTCTGGGGCTTTTGCTCGTTGGGCCTTCCCCGCCGCTGCTGAGGGGCGGTCTCGAGCAGCTCGTTCAGCGCCTGGGCGATTTCATCAGCCCGACCATGACTGACCTTGAATATCCGCAAATCGCCCGCAACGGTCGTCTCCGCGGCGTCGAGGCGGTTGATAAGCCCCTCGGCCATCTCCAACTGGTCTCCCGCGCCGGTGAGCACGACACTGTTGGTCCTGACATCGGCCGTTGCTGTGATGGCGGCGCCGGCGGCGGGACCTTCGTCCGGGCGACGACCTCGGTGCGGCTGGTCGCCCTCGCCGAATAGATCATTAATAATCTTCGCAACACCTTCGGCCGACGAGTGCTTGAGCTTATACGTGCGGACCTGACGTTCCACCAGCGTTTCGGTGTCTATCTGGTTCAGCAGACGACGTATCTGCCGAATGGTCTCAATCCGGTCGGTAACCAGAACCCCCTTTCCTTTGGCGAGCGGCTGGGCATCGCCGTACTGGGAGACCATCGGTTTGACGGCGTTGGCGGCGGATTCGGCGTCCAGAAACTTCAGCGGCAGTACTACGGTTACGATCTTCCCGGGCCGGTAATCATCAGTCCCCTCCAGGTCCTGGTGGATGGGCAATGACATCCGCTGAATGTGGCTCAGCCGGACCAGTCGCAGGAATCGGCCCTGCTCCATCAGCGTGTACCCGCGCATCCGCAACAGTACGTTGAGGGTGTCCAGCGCCTCGTCGTATGTGTATGTCTGACTGTCGAAGAACGTAACCTCACCGGGGACGTTCAGGTCGCCGATGAGCGGTTTATCGACGGCTTTGGCGAATTTCTCGACTACGGTCGTGTAGGGGATCCGCTCGAACTGGAAGCGGAAGACTTTCTCCGGCTGCTCCGCCTCGGTCGCCACGCCGCGCGGACGAGTAGTCGGGGCTGCCACCGTGGCTGTCCCCACCTCGTGCTCTGTAGCCGAGGCGGGCGCCGTTGTTGGTTGGGGGCGCTGTTCGCCGATCGGCTGTGTTGTGGCGGATTCTTCCGCGGGTTGCGTAGTCGCTTCGCGATCGTCCGGGCGGGTGGTCGCCCTGTCTCGCTCGCGTCGTCCGCGGGCCGACCCGTCCGGGATGGACTCCCTGAGATAGCCGGGCTTGCGCTGCACCGGTTGTGTGCGTGTTTCCTCCCCGGTTTCAGGGGGCGCCTCGGTCGGCAAGACGACGGGTTCGTCGCCCCGAGTGACCGCACCGGCCAGCAAAATAACCGCAACAGCGGTAAGGACCGAACGACGGAAAACTTTCCGGCCGTTGTTATACTTCTCAAGTTTCTGGCACATCATGATTTCACCCTCTTGCGTTCTGATCGCCGGCATTGGTCGCCGGCGCGCTGGTCGGCTGCGTTCGCAACTGCGGCGGAAGTTCGTGGTCCTCCAACCGGCGTTTCTCGCCGATGGTCTCTCCCAGCTCCACAGCCCAATAAATGCCTCTGTCCAGGAGCACGATCCGACTGGTCGAATAGTCATCGCCCAATCGCATACGCCGGTAATCGACGGCCGCTATCCTCACCCGCCCCACACGGTCGCCTACTTCATAGCTCCGGACGCCTCCGCCGCGCGGGTCGTGCAGCTGCACCTGAACCTTGCCGCCAAGCGTAGGCAGACCCACTACGCGGAAGCCCTCCTCCTCAGGCGGTGGCGGCGTCCGCGGCCGCGACGGCTGCGATGTTGGTCGCGTACGGGGTTGCGGCTGCGGACGGCGAACAACCCTGCGACGGGGACGTTTGATATAGGGACGGAACATGTCGCGTTGGACAATTGCCTCGACCCACTCGCGCCGCCCGTCGGGAGACGGAGAAGGCGGCGAAGCGGCCGGTAGCGTCGTGGGCACGTCCCCGGCTACCGATGCGCTGGGAACCACCGTGGCGTACCGAAACCTGAGGTCCACACGCCCCGCCTGCCGCGTCGGCGAGATGCTGAGGTTTTCCACGCGGTGCAACACCGGGTCCGCTCTCAGCAGGTGGAGAAAATCCACCACCTTCTCCAGCGGACCGGAAGCGCGCACCATCGCGCCGACCTCCCGATAGGCGTCGCGGCGCACACCGTCGAACAGATCCACCGACAGTCCCGACGAACCAAGCCCGCTGCGCCGCAACATCTCCATCATCCGCTCTCGTACACGCTCGCGGACGACGGTCTCGTCGGTGCCCAGCGTGGAAGCGGCAAATTCACGCAGCCGTCGGCGAATACGGTCGGCGGAACGAATCTGTGTCTCCTGGCCGAGCAGTTCGGTGCGCTTCCGGGCGATGCTTGCGCTGAGCTTTCGCGCCGGGGATATCCACAGGGAGTTAACCGACAGGTACAAGATGAACCCGGCAACATAGACACCCACAGTGAGCATGATTATTTTCTGTCGCCGGCTCATGGCGTTTCCCCCGCGGCCATATCGTCGGAAGGTCTTGGCGCCGGCCGAACGTTCGAAAGGTCCACCTCCATATCGGGCGGTATTCGGACATGCACGGTGGCTGCGTAACCGTAGTCGTGTTCGTCCTCGGTCGTGGAGACGCCGCCGGAGTGAAATTCGTATCCGCTGCCGCTCAGACGGCGCCGCAGCCCGTCGAGGACCTCGCTTTCGCGCGCACGAAGTTCGAAACCCAGGCGACCATCGCTGCTACTCCGAACGCTGGTGACGTACACGTCCGTACAGGAAGGCAGCAGGCAGGACACGTGTGCCCAATGCAACAACCAGTCGCGCCCGGCGGATTGCCAGGATTCCACCTGCTCCAGTTGATCGGAAAGTTTCTCGACGGTTTTGACGGTCGGCTTGTTGGCGGTGATTTTGCGGTTCAGCTCGTTCAGCTCGCCGCGTCTGGTCCGCAGGTCGATCGCGCCGGCGGTTATCAGAGCTATCAGCACGACCGCTCCCGCGACGGCGGCCGATACCTTGCGAATCTTCCGCGTGTCGCGGCGAGCGGGCGGGCGCTTGGGCGCCAGGAAGTTCAACGGCTCGGCGTCGGCCGCCCCCGCCAGACCCAGCGCCGCGACAAAGCCGGACGCTTCCTCACCCACCGTCAACCCCAAAGCCGACGACGGGTCGAACCGCTCGCCGGGTACACCCAGGCGGCGGCTCAGCGCGTCGGCAACCTGCTGTTCCAGCCCCGTGCTGCCGGCGAGAAGCAGAGAGTCTATCCGTCCGCCGCTGTCGAGTGTCTGATAGCTTCGCAGACTCCGGGCGGCTTCGGTGACTACGGCGCGGGCACGACTGTCGTCGTCCTTGCCGCCGCCAATGGCGGCTGACCGGCTGAACGCCAGCCGCTTTCGCGCACCGCCGCTGAGCACGTCGATCTCGGCCTCGTCGGCGGTAAGGTTGACCAGCGCCACCGAGTGGGCCTGCTCCTCGGCCAGACAGCTCTGCACGCAGCGGAGGTTGGAATAAGGCCGCAATCCCAATCCCAGCAGCTTCGCGCCCGCCGCGGATGCAACCCGCCGGTAGTAGTCCACTACCGCCAGCCGGACCGCCGCCACCAGCACGTCCACGCTTTCGGATTCGTCACTTCCGGCGGTCTCGGCCGCGTAATGCGTCTCTACGGTGAAGTCGATTACAGCGTCCGAGACGGCAAAGGGCAGCTCGCTTTCCATCTGGTACAGGACCATGCCCGGCAGGTCCGCCTCGTCGGTTCCCGGCGGGAAGCTGAGCGGCTTGAGCACGGCCTGACCGCGGGAGACGTTCATCAACAACTTGACCCCGCCCAGACGCATTTCCCGTAGCGTGGAGCCGATGAACCCGCCGACGGATTCGGCTACGTTGATATCAACATCGTCGGGTATTTCGACGCTGTGGATTCTGCGAATGATCACGGGACCGGCCGTGCGGGCCGACTCCACCACGCGCAGCCGGCACGTGTCGAAATCGACGGCCAGCACACGCGAACCGCCCAGCAAAGCCCGGAATTTCTCTTTGATCGCGCCCATCAGCTCTCCCGCCTGATCTCATCTGCGTCCGGCACGAACGGCAGCCCCAGCCGTGTAATCTCGCGAGTCCGGACTATACGGGGACTGCCGGCCGAGACGTCGATAACCGCCTCCAGCACGCAGAACCGCCCGTCCGGGACGGAGAAACCCACACTGCGCACGCCGAAACGACTGCCGCGCGTGGTCAGCCGCGGAGCTACTCTTTTGAATTCCGAAGCGTCCAGCACGTTCTGAGTGTACAGCCACGCGGGTGTCGCGCGCTCTCCGACGCCTATGCCCGTGCGGTAATCGACAATCCGCCGAGCGGTGTACTCGTCCACCTCCGGCAGAGCGGCCAGCACTTCCGCCGGCGCGGTGTTGACGTTCACCAGTCCCGTAAGCGTCTGCTCGTCGGTGCAGGTGAGCTTGTCGAGCATGTCCGGCAGTTCAGCAGATGTTACGCCGGATTCGATAACGTCACCGGCGCGAAGTCCGAGGTCCTCGTAATCCTCCCGCAACTGGTGATCGGCCTGAAGCAGACCCGACGGATGTGACAGCATATCCTCGTCCTCCCGCCGCACCACCAGTATGAAGCGAACGGTCTGCCCGGAAAGCCCGGCCGCTTCCAGAGCCCCGCGGTCGGCCGAGAGGATATTCACCCTCGACTCTCCGTTGGAATCGGTGTTCGGCGTGGAAATATCGACGGCGAGCAGGCCGAGCAGTCCTCTGTCGAGCGTTCCGTCGCGGTTGTCCGGCGGGAAGCTGTCGTCTCCGTCGTCCTCGTTGGCATCAAGAACGCCGTTGAGGTTGGCGTCCTCGCCGTACACCACCGCAGCCGTGAAGCCCTTGACCATCAGAAGCTCTTCGACCGAGTCGAACGGACCGTTGGGTATCAGATAGGGGTATTCGAGCTGGTCGTAATAGCCCTGCTCGGCGCCCTGGGCGCGGGTGACGTCGTCTTCGTCGCGATAGTCCAGCAGGGTGTCGGCAAGCTCGTCGGTCATATTCGGCAGGGCAAGCAGCGTATCGGCGTCGGCTGAGTTGAGGTCGATCCGCCCGGAATGGTCGCTCAGCCCGTAGCGCGGCGATTGGTGGTCGGTGGGGTCGTGCGCGTACACGGTGAAGTACCACCGGTTCACGCCGTCGTCGAATACGAACTGGTTTTTCAGCAGTTCGGGGTTGTCGTACCAGTCGTCGCCGACGGCGAGTGTCATCGCCCGGCGTATGCCGCTGTAAGCGGCGGCGTAGGCCTGCTCGCCCCGCAGCGAAGCGCCGGAGGCCGACATTTCCGCGTGCATGCGGAACAGCAAGCTGCCGGCCAACACCGACGTAAGCGCCGTCAGCACCATGACGACCACCAGTATGGCGCCTCTGCCGTTCACCATCCGCCTCCGCTGTCGAAGCCCACATTGGTGCGTTCGCCGAGTTGCGCGCGCGAACCTGGAATGTGCACCACGCGGGTGAAAGTCTCGTAGGGATAGTCTTCCGGCGTGGTGTCTTCCGGCAGCGGTCGTCGCCCGAGCGTCACCTCCACAGCCACGGGAAGATCACTACCGGACCACGCCGTTATCCACGCCGACCCGTCCCAATACCGCAGCCGCAGGAACCGGATATCTTCGGTGAGAAGCTCCACGGATATCTCCTCGCCTTCCTCGGCCACCTGCGCGGCAAGGCGCCTCTGCTCGGTTCGTTCGATTCCGCAAACCGTCGGCTGGGCGGTTTCGTCCTCGCTGTCGCAAACGCGATAGCCCACCAGCCGAAGCTCCCGCTCAGCCGGCGTCGCCTGCTCGGTTATGTTCACAGCCGCCCAGGCGGCCGGTCCCGGCAGCGTGTGGGTGACCAGTTGCATCCGCATCTCGCCGCCTTCCAGGGCCGTGTCGGTGGCGCCATGCTTCTCTGCCGAGCGGAGTTCCGAGGTTATCAGGTCCATAAACGCCCGCTCAGCCGCGACGAAATTAACTTCCTCCAGCAGCGAGTCTCTCAGCGACGCGGAGCGGTGATAGAAGCCCATAACCGCACCGGCCAGACCTACCGTAAGCGCCAGCGCCAGGATCACCTCCAGCAGTGTCAAACCCGCGCGGGAAGCAGCGCGTTGCCTTGTGCGCACAAACGCCATTAACGCCCCTCCCCGCCGAGGCGTCGGGCTTCGGCCGTTACCAGCTCCATCAGACGATGCGCCCTGCCGCTGCGCGTATCGCGGACGATTACTTCCACGCTTGTCATCTCCCCGGCGTCGGGCGAATCGGAAACCGGTTCGGTTACTATCTGCCAGGTCCAGTCGTCCAGCGGCTCGTCGCAATATTCCGGGCCGGCGTCGGTCGGCTCAACCATACCGGCGTGTATCTGCGACATGATCGTCACGGCCAGGTCCGCCGCCCGCGCGTCCTGTCGGATGCGCGTAGCCGCGTTGGCCGCGGAATTCATCGAGCCGACGATAATCCCGCCGAGCGTAAAGAACGCCGCCAGCGCGACGACGACCTCCAGCAGGACTATCCCGCTGTCATCGCCGCTCGTGGCGCGACTGCGCGCGTGTTGTGCTCGGCTCAGGTTCACGGTCCCTCCGTTTCGATACGGTTTTCAGTAGTTCCGGTCCGGTCCCGACAGTTCTCTGCTTACTGCGCCGGTCAGCCCGCTTATACGCACAACGATGCTGCCGGCCTCGGACTGCAGCTCCACGGCGCCGGAGTCGCTTGTACCGTCCGGATAGAATGTCAGCGCCTCCAGCCGCTCGCCTGTCTCCTCGCCGGCCCGCTCGGACCACAGCGTGCGATAGCGGCTATCGCCGGTCAGTTCGCTGCCGACCACCCGCACAGACCCGCCCGGCAGGTAGCCGTGCCAACTGCACGGATAATTCCTGAACTCGCCCGGTCGCTGAAGCGGCTCCGGCTCCCAGGTGACCTGGAGCGACCCGGTTTCGGCATCCGGCGTCAGGCGGATTCTCCGACCCGTACCGGCCGCTTCTACGCGCGCCAACCGTAGCGCCGTCTCCAGGCGGCGCGCGGTTTCTTCCAGCGCCCGCGTCCGGCCGAAGCCGCTGACGCTCAACGCCGTTACGCCGGCCAGGAGCGATAGCAGCACCAGCACAAGCACCAGCTCCAGCAGAGTGAAGCCAAAGCCCGCGCCGTGCCTATTCTTCCGACCAGGGACGAATGTCATCGTCGGTGCCATCCTGTCCGTCTGGACCCACGGACCAGATTTTGAACGGCTGGGCCGCATCGTCCTCGTCCACTCGCTCGTATTTCAGCTCGTTGCCCCAGGGGTCCTTGGGGATTTCCTTCTTCTCCAGGTAGGGACCACTCCATTTCTCCGCGAGCGACTCGTCCTGGGGCTTCTCGATCAGCACGGTCAGACCTTCCTCGGTGGTCGGATAGCGGTTGAGGTTCGCGTGGTAGAACTCCACCGCGCTTTCGGTCTGGGCGATGAGCGCCTCGGTGGCGTCCTTGTCCAGCCCCCGGCGGATGGCGGGGTAGCCCACCACGGCGATGCCGGTCAGAAACGCCAATACGCTGACGACGATAATCAGCTCGATGAGTGTAAAGCCCCGGCGTCTGCTGCTGTCACGTCTGCTCATTGTTCTCTCCCGCAGGTGCGCTTTTCTGCTAAAG
>JBKHJB010000204.1:0-3847 GCA_046538345.1 Phycisphaerae bacterium | reverse complement strand
AGCAGGGCGATGGACTTCCCGCGCACCACGGCGGCGTGTCCGTAACGGTTGCGTATGGCGTCCACGGCCCGGTGGAGTTTCCGCCGCGTCGGAGCGGTCGGCGGCTCGAACAACCGACCGGCCGACTTCCGCGTCAGCCGCGAGAGCACCACCCCCACGTGCCGCAACGCCACCCGCCGGCGGTGCAGACGGTCGAGCATCCCGGAGACAAGCTCGAACGCCTCCTCGTCCGACTCCGTCGGCTCGTCCGGCGCTCGCCCGGCGGTTGCGGAGGTCCAGTCCTCGTAGCGGATGGACAGGTCCAGTCGCCCGACGCGGAGGTTCGCCGCGCGGGCCGATCGCATCGCACGCTCCAGCAGGTACCACAACATGCCGCGAATTTGCGCCGGATCGGTCTGAGGCCGATGAAACGTGGTCTCCCGCGATAGCGTCCGTGGTATTGCGGGTCTTTGGTTCGGCCGGGGGTCTTCGCCGCGGCAGCGGTCGTGGAGCAGTTCTCCGCGAACGCCGAACATCGTCCGCAGCTCCGTCCGCGAAAGCCGGCGCAGGTCCCCGATGCGGCGGATGTTCACGTCGTGAAGCTTCCGGGCGCTTTCAGGCCCGACGCCGGGCAGCTTGTCCACTTCCATTGGCGCCAGAAAGTCCGCCTCCGTGCCCGGCGGGACCCACCTCACGCCGCGCGGCTTTGCCAGATGCGAGGCGAGCTTGGCGAGCATGCGGTTGGCGGCAAGTCCGACCGAGACCGGCAGGCGGACCTCCTCGGCGACGGTCTTTTGCAGGCGCCGGCCCAGTTCGTCGGGTTTTCCGTACAGCCGCTCCAGTCCGGTCGCCTCGCCGTACGCCTCGTCCAGGAAAGTCTCCAGCGACGTGGTGAACCTCCGGCAGAGGTCCCAGACGTGTTCGGCGAAGCAGCGGTAGATGGGATACGATCCGCTCAGCACGACGGCCCGCGGGCAGAGCTTCTTCGCCTTGTGCAGCGGCATGCCGGCGTGGAGGCCGAACCGCCGGGCTTCGTAGGAGCACGACGCGATTACGCCGCTTCCGACGATTACCGGACGGTTCCGCAGGGCCGGTATAAGCAACTGCTCCACCGACGCGAAAAACGCGTCCACGTCCACGTGCAGCCAAAGCGGTTTCGGCGCGTCGTTCATGCGGCCGTTCCTTTCGCGCGGTTCGGGCGTCAGGGCACCACGATCTGGTCCAGCCGCCATTGGACCTCCGCGGTGTCGAAATGCAGGTAGCAGGTCTCCTCGCCGACCTGCACGCTGAAATGCAGCCGCGGGGCGTCCGCCTCGCGGTCTGTCCAGCGCGCGTTCACGCGGCTGACGGGGTAGTCGCGTCCGCCCCAGCGAAAGCGCAAAGGGCGCATATCGCCGTCGGCGAAGCTCGCAATCACCCGGATCGGTTCGTCGATCCGTTCAATGTTCATCTCAGCGCCCGAGACGATCAGACCGCCCCACAAAACCCGCCGGCCGCGATCCCCCCGGTCGCGGCTAAGGTCTGCGGGGCGACTCCATAAACACGGCCGGAAGACACCACTTCTTTCCATCCGGCACTTGCCGAATTTTACCAAACTAATACCTAACAGATGTTAGAGTATTTTCATCGTTCCGTCAAGGGCACAGAGCGCTACGGGCGCAAAAAAAGCCCCGACGACCTGGGCCGTCGGGGTCTTTTGGATGTAAGCGGTTAAAGAGCGTTCTTTTACGCCTCCGACTGGTCGAACACCTGCTGGGCCGCCTTGACGATGTCGTCGGCGGTAAGCCCGACCATCTTCAGCGTCGCCTCGGGGGTCTTTGCGCTCTTGGGGATGTTGCGGACGTACAGTCGCTGCACCATCACGCCGAGGTCGCTGGTGGCGGCAGCGGCGGCAAGCTCGTCGCCTACTCCGCCGACGTAGTTGTCCTCGACGACGAGTATCTGCCCGCGGCAGTCGTCGCCGATGCGGAGGATCTCCTCGGTATTCAGCGGCAGGGAGTAGGCGTCGATAAGCCCGGCGGAAAGACCGGCCTTTTCCTCCAGCAGCTCCACCGCCTTGCGGGCCTCGTGCACCATGTACCCGCTGGCGACGACACACAGGTCCTCGCCGTCGATGAGGTGCTTGAAGCCGCCTTCGGTGAACTGCTCGTTCTCGTCGTAGATAATCGGAACGTCCGGGCGATGCGTCCGCATGTAGCACAGTCCGTCAACGTTGGCCATCAGCTCGGTAAGCTTGAAGGCGCTGACGGCGTCTGACGGAAGCATAACCCGCATCGCCGGCGCGCCGTCCTGCCTTCCGGCGTGTGCGAACGCGCGCATGTACGCCAGGTCGGGCAGGCCCATCTGGCTGGGACCGTCTGCCGCCAGCGATACGCCTGCGTGCGAGCCGCAAAGCTTGATGTTCGTGTTGCCGATGGCGGCCATCTCGAGCTGGTCGTACCCGCGGATCAGGAACTTCGCAAAGCTGGATACGAAGGGTATCTTCCCGGCGGCGGAAAGCCCCGCGGCGGCCGATACCATGTTCTGCTCGGCGATGCGTGCTTCCAGATAGCGGTCGGGATACTTCTCGGCGAAGAACGACGCGAAGGTGGAGTTCTGCACGTCGCCGTCCATCGCCACCACGCGCTCGTCGCCGCCCAGCGCCGCCAGAGCCGCTCCGTAGGCCCGACGGGTGGCGAGCTTGCCTTTCTTTTCCAGGTCGGCGTCCAGTCCGACGGCGGCTAGCGCCTCGAAGAACGAACCCGCCGAAAGCGGACCGTCGGTTACTCTCCGCGTCGGTTCGGGCTTGGTAAGCTCAACGGCGGGGGTGTCCTCGGCGTCGGCAACGCCCAACTCGGCCGCCTTGGCGTCCAGGTCGGCGAACGCCTGCTCCAGGGCGTCTTCCTTGAGCGGCTTGCCGTGATAGTTAGCCGCCTGAAATTCGTTGACGCCCCAGCCCTTGACCGTATTGGCGATGACTACCAGCGGCTTCTCGCCGGTCTCGGCGGTCAGTGCGTCGAAGACCTCGTCCCAGTTGTGCCCGTCGATGACCTTCACGTCCAGCCCGAATGCCTCGACCTTCTTCGCCAGCACTTCGGGGGACTGCTGGTCGGATACGTAATCGCTCTGACCCTGCTTGTTGCAGTTGAAGATAACGCGGACGTTGTTGAGCTTGTGGTCGGCGATGAAGTCCAGGGCTTCCCATATCTGCCCCTCGCGGCTCTCGCCGTCGCCGCAGATGCAGTAGAAATTGCGGTCAAGACCGTCGAACCTGGCGGCGGCGGCAAGTCCCGCCGCTACCGAGATGCCCTGACCGAGTGAACCGGTGGCCGCGTCGAAGAACGGAAAGCCCACCGCGGGGTTGGGGTGTCCGTCAAGTACACTGTCGGCGTCGCGTAGAGACAGTGCGTCGTCGAAGCGCAGCTCCGAGGGCTGGTCGTCCCAGCCGACCACGCCGCCGAGGTCGCAGTAGGCGGCGTAGATTACCGGTACGGCGTGACCCTCCGAGAGTATGAGCCGGTCGGAGGCGTCGTTCCAGGGGTTCTTCGGGTCGTAGCGCATCACGCGGTACATCAGCGCGGTGGTGAGGTGTATCAGCGAAAGCCCGCTGGAGGGGTGTCCGCTGCCGGCCTCGGTGCACATCCGAACCACCTGCTTCGCCAGCTTGATGACCTTCCGGTCCAGGTCTTTGTATTCAGCCATCTTTCTCTCCAACTGTTCTGCGGTCCGACAAATTGCCCCTCGACCGGTCCGCGTCGCCGTTGTGGCCACTGCGTCGGTCTGGGCACGTTAGGAACGTGGAAGTTTATCGCAGCGACACGCCGCACGCAATGACGGCGAGCGAGATAAATCGCATCGGTGGGTCAAAAACCGCCGGCGTTGCTATCGG
>JBKHJB010000027.1:0-17523 GCA_046538345.1 Phycisphaerae bacterium | reverse complement strand
GTGGTGGCTTCGTCGTCCCTGTCGTCGGCGGGTATCCGGAAGCGCAGCGTGTCCAGGTCCACGTCGCAGGTGCCGCCGGGCTGGAACCGCTCGGTCAGCGGCGCCAGACCGCTGGGAGCCGCGGCCAGCAGTTCCTCGCTGATGGCGGCATGGCGGGCGCGGACGGTCACCTCCGCCGTCCGCATGCCTTCGCCGGTCACAATCTCCCCGTCGAGATACAAGCTGGTCTCGCCGTCCTTGCCCAGCACATCCCGCAGTACGACGCGACCCGGGACGGCCGTTATCGTCCCCTCGATAGCGCGGAAAGGATACGGGAACCGCTCGTAGGTCACCCGCATATCCAGAGGGGTCAACTCCAGACGGTAGTCCGTACCGCCGTCGCGCCGCGGGGAGTGCGTCCGCAGCGACAGCTTCGTGTCGGCCTGCCCTGAGGGCGAGAACGTATCCCACACGTCCCTGACCGGTTCGGGCAGCGCTTCGTAAAGCTCCTCGTTCAGCGTCAGGTTCGCCGCGGAGATATCCAGGTCAACGGACGTCGGGTCGCTACCGATATGAACCTGCCCGCTCAGCTCGATGTCGGTTTCGCCGCTGGCTCCGGTAAGCGACTCTATAACCACACGGTCCCGACGAATAGTCACCACACCTTCGGCGTCGGAGACCGGATACGGGAAAACATCAGGCCGGAAGTACGCATCCCCCAGCCGAGCGAGGACCGTAAAGTCCACCGGCTCGCCGGGAAGTTTGCGGACGGTGGCACTGACGTTCTCGGCCATTCCGGAGGCATGGAGCGACTGGAACATCGTGCGCGCCCGTTCGTCCAGGGCGTCCAGAAGCACATCGTCCAACGGGAGCGAAGCCACCTCGATACGCAGAGACGCCTCAGCCGAATCGCCGTAAAGCCCCTTGATGCGTCCGTCAACGGTGCAGCTCATAGGCCCCTGCCGCCCGCGGACGGAGTCTATCTCCACGTCGCCGCCGCTGATGCGGACCGTTCCGTACAAATCCTCCAGCGGATAGGGAAAACCCCGGTAGGTCATGGAGCAATCCCCGTCCAGAAGAACGGTCGTATCGATCCGGGTTTTGGAATCCGGGGCGTCCTTTGCAACGCGAAAATCCAGCGACAAATCGCCTTTCGGACTAAGCTCCCGCCAGACCAGTTCCAGACGCTCCGGCAGGGCTTCGCGCAGATCCCGGTTCAACCGCACATCGCGCACTGTGCCCTCGATTTCGTAGCTGCCGGCCGAGAAACCACCGCTGACACTACCGTTGAGAGCCAACCGGGCCTGCCCGTGGCGTGCGCGGAGATTCTTCAGTCGCACTTGCCGACCGTCGAACGCGACCTCCCCTTTCATTTGCTCCAGGCGATAGGGAAGTGAGCTTAGCTGGATGCTCATGCCGTCGGGACGGGCCGATCCGCTTACCTCCAACGGGCCGTCCTGTTCGCGCGCGACCGTCAGGTCCAGGTCCATGCGCCCGACCGGTGCGTATGCTTTGTGCAGTTCGGTAACAGTGTCACGCAACACCCCGGAGACTTCCTCCGGCGACGGCAGCATGGCGTCGTCCAGTTGCAGCCGGACCCTGAACGGGCTGTCCGGTTCGTATCCACCGTACAATCCGTCTATGGTAACGGTAGCGCCGCCGGCCTGGGGCAGCCGACCGGTGATATCCTCCAGCCGTACCGTGTCGGCCTCGAGGTCGAATATCAGGCCGCCGTTGACCTGAACTATCTCCAGTCCGCCCTCCTCTTCGGGCAGGCGCAGCGAGACGTCCACCAGCTCGGCGCGGACGAGCTTGCCGTCAGGACCAACCCGCTGAGCGCCGCCCAGGCGGACCTCGCCGCCGATGTCGTAGCGGGTGCGAAGCTGGGCGTATTTCCGTGGAAGGGCCTTTTCCAGAGTGGGTATGGGCACTACGCCGCTGATGGAGCGGACATCACCGGTGGTTGCATCCAGCTCGAGCGTGCCGCGGGTCGCCTCTTCACCGGAACCGCGCTGCTCGAAACGTATCTCGTAAGCGTCCTCGCCCCGCGGAACCATCGACACCTCGACGGCCGTCTCGCTTATCGTCTGGCGCAGTCGCCCGTCCTTTTCCACCACCCGGAGCCGACCGTCGCGTATGCGGACGCCGGTCAGGGAGCTGCCCGCCGGTCTGCTGGGTCTGCGGGCGGCGGCGAACAGTCGCGACGCGTTGTAGGAGTCCGTACGGACGTCGTGCTCCAGATTCACCACCGGCGACATGCACACTATCTCGGTCGGCTCAAGCTGCCCGTCAACGAACAACCCCCAGGGCCTGTGCCGCAGAAGCACCGTCGAAGCCCGAAAGAACGGCTCAGGCGCCTCGGCGCCGGGAACCTGCACACTGACGCCCCGCAACTCAACCGGTCCGAACAGACTGAAACTCGCCCTTTCGACGCGCACCACACCGCCGGTGACTTCGCTCAGATATTCCGTCGCGAGCTTGCGGACCCGCCTGTCGTTCGTGGCGTACCAATAGGTGTACACCACCAACAGCAGCACCGCCAGAATCAGCAGCCCCACACCCCGCCTGTGCGGAGATACGTACCGCCAGAAGCGTCGTCGCCGACGCGGCAGCCAGCGGCGCGTAGCAGACAGAATTATTTTCATTTTCTCCATGCTCAATCACGATGACGGCGCCGACGCCGCGGCGTGTTCCGCAGCAACCGTCATTATAAGAATCGACCCCCTACCGATGCGAAGTGTTGCCTTTATCCCGTTTCGGTGGTGGGGGCTTCAGACCCAGCACGTCCGAGGAGTCGCGGATCGCTCCGGCAAGCTCCGCGGCCTCCAGATTGTCTCGCAGGCGCAATATGAGTCCCTTGCGCCGCGGAGAGCTGAACAGGTACCGGCACAGAAGTCCCATCCGCCAGCGGGCCGGCTCGTCCTCGCAGGCGGCGCTGGTCATCCGCTGCTGCGCCCGGTCAAGCATTTCCCGCAGCTTCCCTTCATCCGGGGGATAGGTCAGAACCTCCGCCGGCGTTACCTTCTCGCAGTCGGCGAAGAACACCTTGGCTTTTCTCCCGGTATATGGCTGGACGAGCACGAAGCGGAACTCATCCAGCGGTGCGACGTGCTGAAAGTCCGGCTCCTCCAGCTCGCTGAGTCGCTCCAGCCGGGCCTTGTAAGCGGCCGCCCGCTCGAACAGCAGCGATTCCGACGCCTCCCGCATACGTCGGCGCAACTGCTCGATATGCCCGCCGCGCCGTCCGACGGCAAAGTCGGCCGCCTCTGCGACCACGCGGCGATACTCCGCCATGGAAATGCGCCCGCAGCACGCGCCCAGGCAGCGGTCCATCTGTCCATAGGCGCAAGGCTGTCCTTGTGGGGCTTTGCGCAGCATCCGAACGTCGCGGCAGAGGTAGAACCCGTCGCGAATGATGTCGCAGAAGCGCTGGGCGCTCTTGCCGCTGGGAAAAGGCCCGAACCGCCGACCGTGTGTTTCTTCCGGCCGACGCGTGCGCTCGAAGCGAGGGACTTCCGCCTCCGGGTCAACGTGGACGAACCACGCCGGCTTGAAGGCGAGCATCCCGGGGTACTCGTCGGGCCAATACCGCCGCGCCAGCTCGAAGAAATACAGGTCCGTCTCGAAGTGCCCGCTCGCGAGCTTCCAGGCGACGCGCGACGTGACTTTGCCCAGGTCGGGCATGTTGCGACGGGTCTGTTCGTCCGGCGCGTGAATGCGATTGCGGACCCTCGCCCGCATGTCGGCGGCGGTAAGAAGCTGGATGGCGCTTCCGTCGGCGGCGGCAAGCAGCGCCACACCGCGACGGGGCGGCACGTCGGACAGAATTTCATCCGACAGCGGCGGAGTTCCGCTGACTTCGCCGTCGAATGTTTCGATGGTCTCGGACATGGTCGCGCCCGCGCCGTCGGCGGCCATCGCTTACAGCCACATGCCGGTAATCCGCCCCTCGTAAACCATCGACCCATCGACGAACGCCTGCGTATCGCCGACACATCGGCGGCGGCGCATCTCCACCATGCGGCCGAGAAGTATCAGGCGGCGCCCCGGGGTCACCGAACCGCGAAATTTCACACCGTCCACCGCCCCGAAGCCGAGAAACTCCCCCGCCGGCTCATCGCTCATGGCATAGTAACTGACAAGCTGTGCGGCGGACTCGATCATCAACACGCCTGGAAACAGCGGCCGACCCGGTATATGCCCCCGCACCCAGAACTCGTCGTCGCGAACGTCGCGGAAGCCGACCATCCGTCCGTCCTCGCGGTTGAGGTAACAGATGCCGTCGAGCTGCTGGAACTCGTAGCGGTGCGGATTGACCTGGTATATCTCATCCCGAGAGATAAGGACCTTCTCGGTGTCGATGTGCGAAAAGTCAAACAGTGGTTGCGGCGGCATGTTCGCGCCTTCCGGCCCGGCCGATACTCCGGGCAAACACGCTCAACTGACCAATCCCTTTGCCGCGCACGCGGCGAATGTGGGCTAAAACTAGCAACGCCGCGCCGCGCGGTCAACGCCAAATCGCATGCCTGCTCGTAGTGGGTCTGCCCCTATTCGAACATCAGACGCCGCAGAATCGCGGGCATGTCTGTAGCGCAGGGGTCATCGATATCGAACGGCAACTCGCACGTACCGCCCACCACGCAGGAATCGTCCGGATCTATATCGACGCGGCCTCGAGTGGCGCGGACGCGCGACGGGTCGGGGTCGATATCCCCGGGTTCGTCGCCGGCGAAAAGCTCACAGGGGTCGTATCCGCACTTTCCCGCGAAGCCGGGTCGGCGGGCGTCCAGCGGTGGTGTGTCGTCCACGGACCACCATTGATACGCCAGCCATGCGTCGGCGGCGGCTATCGCCACGCGCTCGCCGGCGCGGTCGTGCCCCAGTCCCGGCTCGAACAACTCGCTACGCGAACACACCCGCTCGACGGCAGGATCCTCGAGAACTACGGCTTCGGCTTCAGCGGCGATCGTCTCGTCGTCGCAATACAGATGCGCTAGCTGGTGGTCCGTCATCGCAAACGCCCGCGAACGGTCGAGGTCCACCACCGGTCCCTCGGGGGTATCGACAAGCTTCAGCAGACCGGCGCGATACAGGCGTTCATTGGGCGTCCCCACGCGCGAGACGGCGGTGTATCCGCCGTTTCCGATAAGAACTGTCTCGCCACCGGCGGCCGATACGTCCTCGGCGATGCGGCCCGCGAAGCCGCACACGCCGTCCAGCGCCTCGGAGACCTGGAACGCTTCAGGTCCGTGGCGGATAAGCTCGAAGTTCACCCCCGGCAGATACACCCACATGAGGTGGATATCCCGCTCGCCGAAGAGCTTTCCCGCGGCCGCTGTTGTCCATTCGCCGGCTTTCCAGGAAGCGTCCGGACCGGCAAACCCGCGCGCGTCGGCGCCGCCCAGCTCGCCGACGAGTTCCCTGCCCACGGTCACCGGCTGGGATATCGCCCTGCCGCAGGACGAGCCGTAGCTGCTCACGCCCACCACGATGTCCGCGGCCCCGGCGAGCGGATGATAGCCGAACAGCATCGCGACGGTCGGACGCGCCGGCAGATGGCGACTTTGCCAGAAGCGTTTCTTGTTCAGCAGCGTGTTGGACCGCTCATCCAGTCCCAGGCGCCTGCTCTGGCGACGGAAAATGCCGCCGCTGACTATACCGTGCACGCCGGGAATGACTCCCGTGGTCATGGACGCCTGCAGCACAGGCGGCACCGACGGGAAGACCGTCCGCAGCGGCGTCGGCTGCGAGGACGGCGAAACCGGCCAGTCCCGAGCGCCCGACGCAAGCAACCGCCCGCTGAGACCCGCTATCTCGACGACACAGACCTTCCTGATGGCGCCGCGCCCCGCGTTGGCGTTATGTTTACTCATCGCGTCAATAATGTAACGGTAAACACGCGCTGACGCGATGAGAAACAACCTGCCCCGACCGGGAGACTCCGCATCGTCTTCGGGTCTAAACTTGACTTCGGGGGTCGTCGAAGAGTACGTCGGGGCTTGACAAGCACCCGGTCGCCGCGAATGATGAGCCGCCTTTTGCTCGTCGCGCCGATAATCGGAGACGCCTCATGGCTGAGTCGCAAGGCGCCAAAAAAAAGCGTAAGACCACCACCCGCAAGCGTGGAAAGAGCACGTCCAAGCGCTCCAGCGGCGCCGGGGCTTCCTCCGCGCAGAGCAACGGCCGATCGCTGGTGGTGGTGGAATCGCCCGCCAAGGCGAAGACCATAAACCGCTATCTCGGCGACGACTACGTCGTAAAGGCATCCATGGGGCACGTCCGGGACCTGCCGAAAAAAGACATCGGCGTGGACTTGGAGAACGACTTCAAGCCCACCTACGCGCCGCTTCCGGGTCGCAAGAAAGTGCTCGACGACCTCCGCAAAACCGCCCGCAAGGCGCCGAGCGTTTATCTGGCGACGGACCTTGACCGCGAGGGCGAGGCGATCGCGTGGCATCTGAAAGAAGCCCTTGAGCTGGACGATGACCGCGCCAAGCGGGTCGTGTTCAACCAGATTACCGCCGACGCCATCCGCCAGGCATTTTCCGACCCGCGCGGCGTTGACATGAACAAGGTCAACGCCCAGCAGGCGCGGCGGGTGCTGGACAGGATCGTCGGCTACATGATCTCGCCGCTGCTGTGGCGGAAGGTCGCTCCGGGCCTGTCGGCCGGGCGCGTCCAGACGGTCGCCGTACGCCTGATAGTCCAGCGCGAGCGGGAGATAGAGGCCTTTCAGCCGGAGGAATACTGGCGGATATCGTCGATCTTCACACCGGACACATCCGCCGCCGGCGAACTTGGCCGGGCCTGGCGCGAGCTGCTGGCATATCGCGACGAGGAAGGCAAAGGTCCGACCCGGGCGCGGAAACAGGAGTTCCTCGCCGACCGCGGCGCGTTCGAGGCGGAGTTGATCAGCATCGACGGCGAGCGATTCAAGGCCGAAAAGTCCGACAAAGCCATCGGAATAGCCAAGTCGCTCGGTCTTGCCGTCGAGAAGCTCGAGCAGAGCGAGGACGAAAACGCCAAGCCCCCGGCGAACAAGCTTATCACCGTCCACGGCCGGGTGGGTGAGCAGCCGCCACAATATACCGTCCGCAACGTCAAGCAGCGCGAGAGCCGCTCGAAGCCGCCGGCGCCTTTCACCACGGCGTCGATGCAGCAGACCGCTTCGGTCCGGCTGCGCTATGCGGCGTCGCGGACCATGCGCATCGCACAGCAACTCTACGAGGGCGTGGAGCTGCCCGGCGAGGGAAGCGTCGGTCTGATTACCTACATGCGTACCGACAGCACCAACCTCGCCAACGAGGCGGTCTCGGCGGCGCGAGCTTATATCAACGAGCAGTTCGGCGACGCCTACACGCCGGAAAAACCCAACCGTTTCACCTCGGCGGCGCGGGCACAGCAGGCGCACGAGGCGATCCGGCCGACCGACGTTCGCCACACGCCCGAGCGGCTTCGCGACGTGCTCAACCGCGATCAGTATCGGTTGTATGAGCTTATCTGGAACCGATTCGTCGCCTGCCAGATGTCGCCGGCTGTCTGGAAGGTAACCGAGGCCGAGATAGTCGCCACCACCACCGACCAGCAGCACGAGGCGGTCTTCAAGGCGATGGGACGACGACTGGCGTTCGACGGGTACATGAAGGTCGCCGGTATGCCCAAGACCGGCGAGCAGATACTACCGGAGCTTTCCGACGACCAGCCGGTCGCCCCGGCCGCCATCGAGCCGACCCAGCACTTCACCCAGGCGCCGCCGCGATACACCGAGGCGTCGCTGGTGAAGGCACTGGAGGCCGAGGGCATAGGCCGACCCAGCACCTACGCGTCTATTATCCAGACCATCGAGGACCGCGACTACGTCCGCCGGGAGGACCGCAGTTTCCACCCGACCGACCTGGGCACGCTGGTGACCGATAAGCTGGTCAAGCACTTCCCGCGGATATTCGACGTTCGGTTCACCTCGCACCTCGAGGACGAGCTGGACCGCGTCGAAGAAGCCGAGATCGACTGGGTCTCGGTTCTGCGGGAGTTCTACGAGCCGTTCAAGGCCAACCTCGAGGCCGCCGGCGAGAACATGGTCCACGCCAAGGCCGAACAGGAACCCAGCGACTACACCTGCGAGAACTGCGGAAAGCCGATGGTGTACCGGTTCAGCAAGAACGGCAAGTATCTCGCCTGCACGGGATACCCCGAGTGCAAAACCACCCATCCGGTGGATGAAAAAGGCCAAAAGGTCGAACGCAAGGAAGTTGACTACCCCTGCCCGGAATGCGGCAAAAGCCCGATGGTGCTCCGCCGCAGCCGATATGGACCTTTCCTGGGCTGCAGCGACTATCCCGACTGCAAGGGCACGGTACCGGTGACCAAGGACGGTACGCCCGTAAAGACGGTCAAGCCGGAGGAGATCAAGGAGACCTGCGACGCCTGCGGCGCGCCGATGGACGTGAAGTTCAAGGGCCGGCGGGCGTTTCTGGGTTGTTCGCGCTATCCGGACTGCAAGAACACCTCCAAGCTGCCGGAGGGCGTCCGCGTGGAGCCGCCGCCGAAAGCCAAGCCCAAAGAAGCCGGCGTGAATTGCCCCAAGTGCGGCAAGCCGATGGTCATCCGAACCGGCAAGCGAGGCGAGTTTCTGGCGTGTTCCGGCTTCCCCAAGTGCCGCAACGCCATGGACCTCGACAAGCTCGACGAGCTTAAGCGTCAGCAGAGCGCCGGTTCCGGCTCGCCCGACGGAAAGACCGACGAGAAGCCCAAAAAACCCACCTCGAAAAGTCGCCGAAGAAAAAGTAGCGAGTAAAGAAGACTTGGCTGGCCTTACACACAATCCCTGGCTTCACCCTTCGGCTATCTCAAACTGTGGGGTTTATCCCGAAGCGCGTTGTTGGCGGGTAGTCGCGAGCCAACTTGGACTGCAAGCCGTACTCTAGGCAGAGGTTATGCCTGTTGCTGGCATTTGGCCTGGACAAATCCCTCAGCATTACTTGACAGGAAACAGGGCATACGGATAGAATATTATGCTTAGAAAGTTATCTGTCAACTGTCAATTCAATCTGGGTATTCGGGAGATTGGGATGTTGGAATGGATACTGCTTGGCGGCGCCTTTATGGGGGTGGAGGCGATTGCTGATAAGAGGAAAAAGCGTCAGCAGCTCTGGCAGCGCATATCTTTAGGTATGACGGGTACCGAAGTATCGCGTGTGCTTGGGCGTCCGGAACAAATCGCCCAAGCGGGAACACGACAGATTTGGAAATACGGCGCCGGCCCGTTCCAAGGAACGGTCACGCTAGAGCAGGGCAAAGTGATCGAGTACAAGAAGCCATCAGTATGACGCAATTTCGCCACGATTTGGGTGTATAGCGGCGTCCACCTTGGTTCTCGCATGCGACCGAAACACTGCATGACTATTCGTTAAATAGGATTCTTGGCCGGTAACCTTACGGGTCGCAACTTCCCAAGCATTCAGATAAGGCACAATGTATGGGTATATGGAGCAACGAATTATCTGGCCCCGATGGTTGCCGCAAGGCCATGGTTGAATCTTACCAAAAGCATGTGCGCCTTGCTCGACAGCGTACACTCTCAGCGGACTTGTCTCCTCACTCTGTAGGCCTTTATGGCGCGCTGGCGTCTCGCTATCTCGCCGGCGGCGTAAGGGTTCCTGAACCTACCGTATGGGGCGAACTGTCGCCCTTTCTAGCGATGCAGCCAGATAAAGGCATCGAGGCCCTCACGGAATACGTTGTATACAAAGAATACGGTTCCGAAAGTGTGCATCTTACTTGGCTGAGCCAGACCATAAACGAGTCCTTGAGGTCTTGCGCGGAAGATGCAATAACCGGGCTTGCGGGAATGGCCTCTCTGCAGGAAGTTTCGTGGGATGGGTTCCTAGAGACTGACGTCAGAGATCGCGTTAGACGCGCTGTGGATGGGTTAGACTAAGAAGGTAGCTTCGATGGTGGGGCCGCTTCTGGTAAGGAGGCATTTTTTCATCTGACGTGCGCTTGTCTTAAACAGCGCGGCGGCCCGCTTGGACCGCCGCGCCAATTCAATCCGCAACCCCGGCGAGCCGGGACAGCTCCGCAATTGCTACACCCAATCGACCTTCAGCAGGTGCACCGAGCAGGAAATGCACGGATCATACGCCCGCACGAGCATCTCCAGGTCGTGTTCGATCTGGTCCTGCGAACGCTGCTCGATGACCTCCGGCACGTACTTCTGCATGTCCCTGTCGATGTTGCCCAGGTTCATCCCGGTGGGGATGATGCAGTTGGCCTTGGTGCAGACGCCGTTGTCGTCGTAGGTGTAGTCGTGGATCAGCAGCCCGCGCGGCGCCTCGGTTACGCCTACGCCGCGACCGGCCTTCGGAACGACGTTCGGCGCGAGCGTCCGCTCGGACAGCTCCGCGGAGATAAGCTCGTCGAGACAGTTGACCGCCTCCTGGTAGCAGTGGGCGGCCTCGACCACCTGCGCGACGTTGTTGAGATACGGATTGTAGCACGGCGCCTCGAGACCAAGCGCCTTGGCCGCCGATTTGCCCAACTCGTTGAGCTGCTCGCTGTTGTTGTTGAACCGCGACAGGGCGCCGACCGCGAAGGACTCGTCCACGTTGTAAACGTGCTTGCTGGTCGAGTGCTCGACGCACTTTTCCTTGATGAACTCGGGGTAGTCGCGGTGGTCGATCCGCCCGGCCTTGGAGCTTTTAAGCTCGCCGTTGTAGATGGCGTACTCGTCGTCGCGAACCAGCGAGACATCCTCCCGCTCCCGCTCGAAGGCGGGGAACTTGTCCAGCACACTCGCGATGGTATCGACGGTGGCCTCTATGTCCCCGCGGGCTTCGGCGACCATCTCCTTGAGGCGCACGAGGTCCTTCTTCGGCGGTACGTAGGTGAACCCGCCGGGCACCAGCGAGATGGGGTGCACGTGTCGGCCGCATAGAACCTCGCAGATGTAGTTGGCGAGTTTCTTGAGCTTCAGCGCCCGCTTGACCACGTCCGGGTGCGACGACGCCAGCGGAATCACGCTCGGCGCGTCGAAGGCGTCCGGAGCGGCCAGGAAGTACACGTGCAGGATGTGGCTCTGCATTACCTCCGCCGCGGTGAGCAGCTTCCGCATAGCCAGCGCTTCGGGCGTAAGTTCCACGCCGAAGGCCTCGTCGGTCGCCTGAATACTTGCCAGCGTGTGCGAGACCGAGCAGATGCCGCATATCCGGCAGGTCAGCAGCGAGGTGTCCTGCCACCTCAAGCCCTCGATCATGCTCTCGAAGACGCGGGGCGTCTCGACGATCTGCAACACGCACTTCTCGACCTGCCCGTCGGAGGCCCGCACGACTATGTTTCCGTGCCCCTCCACTCTGGTCAGGTGGTGGACGTTAATGTCCAGTGACTTCGCCATCTTCGGTTCTCCCGAAACTAAGCTTCCTCTATGAACACCGCCTCGCCGCGACGCCTCGCGCCGCGAGCGCCGCCCGGGCTTGGACTTTTACTTCTTCTCCAGGCGGGCATCGGCGGGCGGCTGCGAAACGTCGTACACGCCGTTGAACAGTCGGAACTCCGCAAGTACGTCCTCAACGGTAAGACCGAACTCCTCCAGCACGTCGAAGGCGGCCTGGTTGTTCGGGTCGCTGATAAGCCCCCGGCAGCCGTAACACCTGCCGCCGTAGCTGGGGCACCAGGCGTTGCAGCCCGCCCGCGCCAGCGGACCCATGCAGAACTGACCCTTATGGAACAGGCACTCGTTCTCGCGGAGCTTGCACTCCACGCAGACCGGGTAGTCCGGTATCCGCGGGGTCCGACCGGCCAGCAAGCTCGTGACCACCTCCAGGAACTCCTGCCGCGGAATAGGACAGCCGTGGACCTTGTAGTCCACCTCGATCGCCGCCTCTACCGGAAGCGCGGGGGAGGTCTCGTACCAGTCGGCCTTGTCGCCATAGACGGTCTTCATCGACTCCTCGACGCCGCGGAAGTTCTTCAGCACGTTCAGACCGCCCGTGCAGGCGCACGCGCCGAGGGCGACCACGATGTCGGCTTTGGAGCGTATGGTCTCCAGCCGCTCGCGGTCCGACTCGCGGGTAAACGCGCCTTCCACGAATGCTATGTCGTACTTCTCGGCCTTGTCGTCTATCGCCTCGCGAAACTCCACGATGTCCACCGCTCCGAGTATGTCCAGCAGCTCGTCCTCGCAGTTGAGAACCTGGAGCTGGCAACCCTCGCAGCTCGTGAAATCGTGAAACGATATAGTTGGCTTTTTCTCTGCCATCGGCTTTTACTCCTCGCGACCGAACCGGCCGCGCTTCTGTTGAAAAGCGAACCCTTGCATCGGCTCTAGATACCCTCTCGCAGTCGCATCACCTCGGCGTAGCTGAAGATGGGACCGTCCTGGCAGACGTACACGTTGCGAATCTGGCAGTGTCCGCATTTGCCCAGCCCGCACTTCATCCTTCGCTCCAGCGAGCAATAGATGTTGTTCTTCCGCAGCCCCATCGCCAGCGCTTCGAGCACGGTGAACTTGAACATCACCGGCGGACCGATAACGAACGCCGCCGTGTTGGCAGCGTCGGGCCGGTCGATTTTCCGGAACAGCGTCGTGATGACGCCGGTGTTGCCCTTCCAGTTCTCGTCGCCGCGGTCCACGGTCATGAGGAAATCGCAATCCTCCCGCTCGTTCCACGCTTCCAGGTCGTCGGCGAACAGCAGGTCCTTCGGCGTCCGGGCGCCGTAGAGGATGGTCACCCGGCCGAACTTCTCGCGGTTTTCCAGCGCCGAGAGGATAAATCCACGGCACGGGGCAAGCCCGAGACCGCCCGCGACGAACAGCAGGTCCATGCCTTCCATCGCACTGAGGTCCATGCCGTTACCCAGCGGACCCCGCAAACCGACGGTGTCGCCCTCGCCCAGATCGTGGATGGCGTTGGTCACATCGCCGACGTTTCGGATGCACATCTCCAGATCGTCGCGACGACCGGCGCCGGAGCAGATGGAAATCGGCGCTTCACCTACTCCGAAGACGCTGACCTCCATGAACTGCCCGGGCATATACTCGATGCCCTTACCGTCCTCGAACTCGAAGCGGAAATACTTCTCCTGCTCGGTGAAGTCCTTCGTCTCGACGATTCGCCCCACCCGGGGCAGATACGGCGAGACCGCTTCGGATTGTTGCGCTGCCTGACTCATTTATGCCTCCTCCCGTCCGGCCGATGCCTCGACCGCCGCAATTGCCGACTCGTCCGCTATCTGCTGATACGTCTCGAGAATCGAAATATCCGCCACGCAGTGCACGCTGCACCGCCCGCAGCCGACGCAGCCGGGCTTGCCCGTCTGCTCGTATATGAACTTGCCCTTGCGGAACATCCGGTGCCGCAGGCGGCTGGCGCGGTGCTCGCGGAAGTTCTCCCCGCCGGCGACCTCCGCGAAGGTCCGCAACTGGCAGGAGTCCCACTGCCGCATCCGCGAGCCGCTGGTCGCGTCCAGGTTCAAACTGTCCTTTACGTCGAAGCAGTAGCACGTGGGGCAGACGTTGGTGCAGGTTCCGCAACTGAAGCAACGCCGCGCGACCGCGTCCCACAGCAGCGAGTCGTAGCTCTCGGCGAGCAGCTCCGGCAGATACTTCGCGTCGTAGGGGATGCGCTTGACGAGGTTCGACGACTTCTCGTTGTCGAAGGCCTGCTTGGCCTTGTGGTCGTCGGCCGTCGCCTGCGTGAAGACACCCGCGGCCTTGTAGAGTTTGGAGCCGGCCTCACTGCCGACCTCCACGTAATACCTGTCGCCCAGGTCGGTAAGGAACAGGTCATACCCGCCCTCCGGCGGCTCGGTGGTCCGCATGTCGGCCATGAACTGCTGCTCGTTGACATAGTTGCAGATGTTCATGCCGACAAGCAGCGTCGCCTCACGCCGGGCGGCGTAATACGTATCGGCCGGCTCGGCGAGCATGGCCGCGTCCGTCGTGGCAATGGCGTGCAGGTCGTAGGGATGCGCGCCGAGAATTACGGTCGGCTCCGCCTCGATGGGCGCCTCGGCACTGGCGGGGTCGCGCCCGCCGAAACGCAGCAGGTCCTCGTACATCGGGTGGAGGAACTTCTTGGGCGGAAGGATGGTGATATCGTAGTCCATCCGGATCCGACCGGCTTCCTCCGGCGTCTCAATGAACTCGAAGGCGTACTGGTGGCCTTTCGCCACCGGGGCGGCCAGTCGATACTCACCCATCAGAAACCGGGCGAAATCGACCAGTTTGTCTTTGGGCAGGGTTTGTGGAAGCATCTATACGTCCTTTCTATCGCAGGATTGTTCGCTACCGCTCAACCGAGCACCTCGGCGACCTTGGCCTTTAGAGTCTCGGCGTCCAGCGGCTTGCGCAGAAACGCCTGCACCGGCAGATAGTCGCCGGCCTTGTCCGGCTCCAGAACCTCTCCGGTCTTCTCCTCGATGCACGTCAGTATGATGATGGGGATGTCCTTGAGCTTCGGGTCCTCCCGCATGGCGTAGGCCATGTGGAAACCCTCCGTCTCGGTCTCCATCATCACGTCCAGCAGGACCAGGTCCGCGCCGCTTTCTCGCAGTTTCTTCATGCCTTCGCCGGCGCCGCCGGCGGTGTCCACCTCATACCCGGCGCCGCGGAGGATAATCTGCGTCGCGTCCTGGATGTCCGGATCGTCGTCAACGATCAGAATTCGCTTCGCCATCTGTGGCTCCTACCTGTATGTCCTTTTCCAACCATGCGTATCTCGTCTGCTACACAGAGCGAAAGAGAGTAACCATCGTCCGCTGCCGGCTGAAGCCCTTTTGCCTCTGTCCCGGCTGTTCGCCTGCTCAGCAGATTCTCGGCAACTGCTCTCCATACGGCTTCTGAATCACTCGTCGTCCGCCGACGCGTGTAACCATCTCCACCAGCGAGCCGGGACCGCCCACTGTCCCTATCACGGCGGCGTCCGCGGATATCTCGTAGGTCGCCAGCACGTTGCGGGCCTCGGCGGCTGCTTCGGCGTCCACCACCGCCACCAGCTTGCCTTCATTGGCGGCCGAGGTCAGGTCCAGACCCAGCATCTCGGCGGCGGAGACCGCGGCGGGATTCGTGGGAATTGCCGATTCCTCGATCTCCACGTCGTGACCACTTGAAGCGGCAATCTCCGTCAGTGTCGCCGCAAGCCCGCCGCGCGTCGGGTCACGCATGAACCGCAACCTCTCGCCCAGCCGTTCGACAAGCGCCGTCGCCGGGCGGTGTATCGAGCCGCAGTCGCTGGCAAGCTCGGCCGAGAAGCTCAGCCCCTCGCGACGGCTCATCACCGCTATGGCGTGCTCGCCCAGCGGTCCGGAGAGCAACACGCGGTCACCCGCCTGTATCCGCTCGAAGCCCAGCTTGGCTTTGGCAAGCGGCTCACCTATGCCTGCGGTGTTGATGATTATCCCGTCGCAGGCGTCGCGCTCGACGACCTTGGTATCGCCGGTGACGATAGTTACGCCGGCGTCGCGCGCCTCGGCCGCCGCGGACGCCAGAACCCGCCGCAAAAGGTCTATCTCCAGACCCTCGCGCAGCACCAGGGCCAAGCTCAAGGCCCGCGGCTTCGCACCGGCGACGGCCAGGTCGTTCACCGTGCCGCAGATCGCCAGCTTGCCGATGTCTCCGCCGGGGAACTCCAGCGGACGAACGACAAAAGTATCGGTTGTAAAAGCAACTTTCCCGGCCGTCTCAAATACGGCCGCGTCCAGCAGGTTGTCCGGCTGCTGCCCCCCGATGGCCGGCAGGATCACCTGCTCAATAAGCTCGCAGGTCAATTGCCCGCCGCCGCCGTGGGCCAGCTCTATCCGACCGGTATCCGTCATCACTCGCTAATCGCCAGCGGGGCCTCGTACTTGACCGCGGCCGCACACGCGCCCTCGGAGGAAACCATGCACGGTCCCACCGGGTCGCGGGGCGTGCACCGCGTACCGAAAAGCCCGCAGTCCTGAGGTCGGCACCTCCCGCAGATAACGTCGCCGCAGCGGCAGCCCGGCAGCTCGTAGCTTTCGGCCTCCGGCAGGGAGAACCGCTCGGCTGCATCGAACTCCGCGTAGGCGTCGCTCAACTCCAGTCCGCTTTCGGGTATCACACCCAGCGCCCGCCACCTTGCGTCGGACGGCGTGAACACCTCGTCGAGAAGCTCCAGCGCCTGTGGGTTTCCCTCCCGCGTCACAGCGGGGTACACAGAGCAGGCAGCCGGCGAGCACGCATCAAGCTGGCGGAGTATCTCGGCGATGCCGGAGAGAATCTGCCCGGCATCGAAGCCCGCCACCACGCAGGGCACGGAATACTCCTCAACCACCGGCTCGTACGCACCCCAGCCCAATATCACGCTGACGTGACCGGGGCAGAGGAAACCGTCAATCCGCACGTCCGGCTGGGCAAGCAGCGCCTTCATAGCAGGAACTATCAGCTTGTGCGCGGTAAGCACGGAGAAGTTGTCCACGCCTTCTTCGCGGGCGCGCTTCAGCGCCAGTGCGGTGCCCGGCGCGGTGGTCTCGAAACCGACCGCCAGAAAGACCACCTGCCTGTCGCCGTGATTTTTGGCATATTCGACGGCCTGGTCGGCGGAGTAAACCACCTCCACCTCCCCGCCGACGGCTCTGGCATCGGCGAGCGAGCCGCTCCTTCCGGGCACGCGGAGCATGTCGCCGTAAGTGGTAATCACCACGCCCGGCCGCTTCGCCAGCGCGACGGCCGAGTCCATGTAGGACTGGTCGGTCACGCAGACCGGACAGCCCGGCCCGCTTACCAGACGCAACCCCTCCGGCAGCAGGGAGCGCAAGCCGTTGCGCGCGACGGACATGGTATGCGTACCGCACACCTCCATAAGTTGCAGTCCGGGCGCGTCGCCGCTGCGGGCGACCAGATTGTGAATTTTTTCACAATACTGAGCAACGAAATCGTCCATCCATCGTCCTCTGCCGCTCAGGGGGCATCGCTCACGGAAATCCCCGCCGACAACCGGCGGGCTTCGGAAAGCCCCGTGCTTAAGCACGAGGGTATAACGCCGGGTTCATACGGCGCGTGAGGTCTTGCTTTCTTCAGACAATTCTAAGGTAATCGCCGGCGTGTTTGCAGCCCATTTTCAACGTTTTTTCGGGAAGGTTTGCCCCCTGCCGCGTAATCACCTGCCCCCCCCGAAAGACCGCGGGCCCGCGACCTTTCGCGAACCCGCTGAGTCAAGCGCATGCTGGATAACCGCCATGGCGCAAAACCACGCTCACTTCCACCGAAAGCTGAACACCTCCCGCCAGCGTGAGCGATTCTCGTTCTGTCGGAATTGTTCGGCAAAATCCCGCATCCGCCGGCGCGTATCGTCCGACAGCTCCGCTACCGCCTCGTCGAGGAACCGCCCCACCGCTTCGGCTACCACCGCGTATTGGTAGTTGCCCGTCGCCCGGGAGAAGGCCTTGAGTCGAACCGCCATCTCACGCGGCATCTTGACCGATGTCTTCTTGTAACCCCGCGGGCGATTGTCGGGCGGCTTTACCGCCTCTGCGTTCGTCGCCGCCGAAGGGCGATCCTGCTGGTTTTGCCCGCCTGGGGTCTGCTCG
>JBKHJB010000203.1:0-3911 GCA_046538345.1 Phycisphaerae bacterium | reverse complement strand
GTCAATCCACAATACCCGTGACCGTCCATCTCACCGGCGAGTTGTTATCGCCGACCATGTCACGCGCGCCTTTGCCGTCGTTACTGATGACCACCGTGTCGCCGTGGCGGGCGCCGAGCATGTCGATCGCCAGCAGAGGGTCTCCGTCGGGCTTGCCCTTGCAGACCGGCTGGACTATCAACAGCCGCCAGCCCACCATCGACGGGTGCTTGACGGTCGATACCGCATTTCCTTCGACTACGGCGGTCTTCATAACAGACTCGTTAACTGGTTAATTGGTTAACTGGTTAACCGGAAATCGCCGGTCACGGTCCGGCACGCCCCAGTCAACCAGTTAACCAGTTAACCGATATCCAACTCAGACTATCCTCAGATTGTCCACCATCACGCAGCGGCGGAAGCGGGTGAAGGTCATCGGCGTCACCACGCCTTCACCGGTGCTGCACGCGATGGAGAAGTTTCCGTAACCCTCGCCGCCCAGGCCGTCACCGGCCAAGCTCGGTCCGTTCTTGACGTAAAGGGCGGTGTCCATCTCCTTGCCCATGTGCGTCATGTGGTCCACCAGTCGCGAGTGGATAACGGCAGTATGGCGGAAACCGTGCTCGGCGTGCCTGGCCCGCTCGACCGCCTGCTCGAAACTGTCGCACTTGACCACCGGCAGCACGGGCATCATCTGCTCGGCCTCCACGAAGGCGTGATCCGCCTTTGTCTCGCCGTAAAGCAGTCGGCAATCGTCGGGTATGCTCACGCCGATCTGCTCGGCCAGTTTCCGCGGATCGGCGCCAACGAACTGACGATTCGCAACCGGGTGTCCACCGTCGCTTGCCGGCTGGATGCACCTGGCCGCCAGGTCGTCCATCTGCCGCGAGCTGAGCTGATACGCCCCCTGCTGCTGCATCTGGTTCATGAAGGCGTCGAACACCTCCGCGACCACGAATGCCTCCTTCTCCGAGAGGCACAGCAGGTTGTTGTCGTAGGCCGCACCCTCGATGATGCAGCGGGCGGCGTTGGACAAATCAGCCGACTCGTCCACCACCACCGGCGGGTTGCCCGGTCCGGCGCAGACGGCCCGCTTGCCCGACGCCATCGCAGCCGCCACAACCGCCCCGCCGCCTGTCACTGCCAGCATGCCCACGCCGGGGTGTTTGAATATCTCCTGGGCGGACTCGATGGTCGGCTTGGTGATGACGCAGACGAGATTGTCGATGCCGAGTTTCTCATATATCGCCTGGTTGAACAGTTTCGCACCGTAGGCGGCGACGCCCTTGCCACCGGGGTGCGGATTGCACACCAGCGCGTTGCCCGCGGCGATCATGTTTATGGCGTTGTTCGCCAGCGTGGGCAGGCAGTGCGTAACGGGCGTGATTACGCCGATAACGCCCCAGGGTCCGCGCTCCTCCAGCGTGATGCCGTGGTCGCCGCTGAAGCAGTCTGTCGCGACGGCCTCTACTCCTTGCGCCAGGTCACCGAGAATGCTCAGCTTCTCGGGCTTGTGCGGGCGGTGGCCTATCTTCGTCTCCTGATATTCCATCTCGCCCAACTCGTCGGCGCGGTTCACGCATATCTGGCGGATGAGGTCGCAGGCGACCTTGCGCTGAGCCAGCGAGCGGCGTATCAGACTGCGCTGCGCGGCGGAGGCGGCCTCGACCGCCTCGTTGACGTCGGTGAACTGTCCGAAACACTGTCCGGCGGCTGATGCCTGCGGCGCGGCCTGCGCGGGAGCGGTCGCCACCGCCGGCGGCGCGCTGCCTCCGGTCTTCGGCGCCGGCCGTCCGCCCCAGCCGCTCTGGACGTGCTCTAAAACCTGCTCGACCATGTCGCGAACCAGTTTTTCATCTACCTGTGTCATGGCTTGCTCCCAAAGACGCTCTTAAGTGCGGCGTCGGTAACTTCCGCGACCGCAGGACCCCCGGGCACAGAGAAAACAGAGGAAAAGGTGTTCCCGGCAGCTTCTCTACTTCCTCTTACTCTCCGTGTCGCATGGCCCTGCGACACTACGCTCGGTCGTCAGGATTCTTTCCTGTAGAGGCGCTTGTTCAGTGCGTGGACCGAGTCGATTATCCCGATGACCACCGCGTCCACCGGGGCATCGTTCATGCCCTCGGTCATACGCGCGCTGGAGCCCTGCGTGACCAGCACCAACTCGTCGAACCCGGCGCCTACGGCATCGACGGCTACGAAGGTCTTGCCCGTCGCCGTCCAGTCATCGCCGGCGGCGTTGACGCAGATCGGCTCGACCAGGAGCATCTTCCGCCCGGTCATCTGCACGACCTTCTGCGTGGTTACGACGTTGCCTCGCACTCGCCCGATGAACATCGCGGCTCCTTTCCCGCTGACGCGGCGAGTTTACCCGGCCGACGGCAGTATCTTGGCGATCTCGTCGTGCGGGCGCGGGATTACGTGAACGCTGACGACCTCGCCGACGCGACCGGCGGCCGACGCGCCCGCGTCCACCGCGGCGCGACAGGCGGCGACATCGCCGCCGACGAACGCGCTGATGTACCCGCTGCCAACCTTGCGCGTACCGTGGTAGCTCACGCTCGCCGCCTTCAACATCGCGTCAATCGACTCGATCAACGCCACCAGGCCCTTCGTCTCAATCATTCCCAACGCTTCTTCAGGCATTTCCGTTCTCCACTTTCCTGTCGGGCAGCGACTCGTCGGGCAAAGCCCGACCTATTTCTGCAGATTCGGCGGGCAAAGCCCGCCCTACTTTTCCAAAAGTTCTCGCGCCTGTCGTGCGACGACGAGTTCCTCGTTCGTCGGTATAACCCAGACCGCAACGGCCGAGCCGTCGGCGTCGATGCGACTCTCGCCATCGGCCGAGGCGTTCTTGTCCTCATCAAGCCGGATGCCGGCGAATTCCGCCTCGGCCAGGACGGCAGAGCGAACCGGCGGGTTGTGCTCGCCGATGCCGCCGGTGAACACGACCGCGTCCGCGCCGCCAAGCTCCATCAGGTACGAGCCGAGGTAATCGCGTATGGCTGTGACGAACATATCCACGGCCAACTGTGCGCGGTCGTCGCCGCCGTCGGCGGCGGAGGAGATGTCCCGCCAATCGCCACCCACACCGCTTATGCCCGCGAGTCCCGCCTTGGAGCCGAGCACCGCCAATGCCTCGCGCAGGCCCATTTCCGCCTGGTCCTGCAACATCGCAATCGCGTAAGGGTCCAGCTCTCCCACCCGGCTGCCCTGCGGCAGACCCGACTGCGGGCTTAGCCCCATACTCGTGGCCACCGATTGACCGTTGCGAATCGCGCAGATGCTGCTCGACCCGCCCAGGTGGCAGGAGATTACCCGTCTCGCCGAGGGCATAAGCTCGGCCGAGCGGGTGGCAATGTACCGGTGCGATGCGCCGTGGAAGCCGTAGCGTTTTATGCCGAATTTCTCGGCCCATTCCAGCGGCACGGCGTAATAACGGCGCCGCGGCGGGTTGGTACGGTGGAAGCCCGGCTCGAACGCGGCCACCAACGGCGTCTCGCCCAGGACGTCGCGGAACATCCGCATGGCCTCGATGTACGGCGGATTGTGCGCGGGGGCGACCGGCACGAAGTATTCCATCCGCTCCAGCACCTCGTCGGTGACCAAACAGACCGGATCGCAGTCGCCACCCATTACCGTCTTGAAGGCGACCGCGTCCAGCTCGTCGCGATCTGCCAGCACGCCCGCCTCGGTCAGCGCATCCAGCGCGAAGACGATGGCTTCACCATGGTCGGCGAAGCCGGCGGGTTGGCTCTGGCACTCGCCGACGACGGCAAGCTCGAACTCGCCGCCCTCGGCGCCGATGCGGTCCGCGCCGCCGCGGGCAAGCTCCCGCTCGTCGTCGCCAAGCTCGAAGAGCCGGAACTTGAAGCTCGTCGAGCCGATATTGCTGACCAGTATCTTCATGACGGTTGTGCCCGTCCGCTCGC
>JBKHJB010000202.1:0-3927 GCA_046538345.1 Phycisphaerae bacterium | reverse complement strand
GGGCAGGTCGTCGCGGTTCTCCGCCTCGGATACCGAGACGTAGCCGCCCTTATCCAGCAGAGTTGCCCAGGTGTCGTCCGTCTGGGCGCCGTTGCTCTGGCGCCACTGCATGGGCGGGATGAACTCTCGATAGTCCCCGGCGTACTGGTTCACTGCGTTGCCGAGACCTTTGAGATTGGTCAGGCACACCACCTGGCGGGCCTGCTCTCTGGCCCGGCCGAGAGCGGGCATAAGGATGCTCATCAGCAGTGCAATGATCGCAATGACAACGAGCAATTCAATCAGCGTAAATCCATGTTTACGACATTGAAGCATGGGAGACCTCCTGCGTTGCTGCGGATCTTTTGGAGTGTTTTCAATGGCGGGCGGGTTCTACGGAGAACACGCTACAGCCCTGCTAGGTTAACATTATAGCCGTTGCGGGGCAGTCATGCAAACAAGAGTGGGCAAAAAAAGCGGTCGGCGGATAAGCTGTTGCTGTGGAAGGTACTACAGCGTCCAGCCGAGCGTGAAGCTCACAAGCTGTGTTTCGTCGTCGCTGTCCTTGTTGATGGGGATGCCGAAGTCCAGACTCATCGGGACCGGGCCCATCAGCGGTACGACCCACCGCAGTCCCGCGCCGATGGATGCGCGATAAGTGGTTATCTCGAAGTCTCTTTCGACCGTCCCGGTATCCAGGAATACGACGCCCCGCAGCTCTTCGCCGACGATGGGGAAGTTGTACTCGGCGCTTGCGAGCAGCTCGAAGTCTCCGCCGATGGGGTTCCGGTCATAGGGCGGTTCTGCGCGCGGTCCGACGCCGCGGTGGCGGAAGCCGCGGATCGAGCCGGTGCCTCCGCCGAAGAACCGCTCAAAGACCGGTGCGTCACCGAAGATGTGCCCGATGCCGAATCGTGTCGCGATGACGTGCTTGCGGTCCAGGGCGTCCTGATACACCGGCCAATAGCGGCGATACTCGACGTTGGCTTCTCCGAACGTATAATCGCCCATCACCTGCTCGTAGCTCAAGCGAAGGCGGTCGCCGGTGGTGGGGGTCCATCTGCTGTCGGTGCGGTCGCGGACCAGCGAGCCCTTCACGCCGACCAGTCCCGTCGTGCCGTCCAACTGGCGGATTTCCGGCGGGGCGTTGGTGTAGAAGTTGCTCAGCTCGATGCCCTCGACGCGCGTGGCGACTTCACCGTACCAGCGATTCTCGAACAGTCGCCCGACACTTACCACGCCTCCGTAGCGCTGCTCGTCGTAATCCTCGCGAACGCGGTCGAACAGGAACGCCTTGGTCGTCAGCGAGTACGGGCCGTCGAAGATCGCCGGCTCGGTCCATTCGACGTGGAAGCGGTTCAGCTCCGTGCCCGGCTCGGCGACGATGCGGAAGGTCTGTCCCGCGCCGCGCCAGGCCCGGCCGCTGGTAAGCTCGTCCCAGGACGTCGGCCAATTGAGTATGTCGAAGTTCCGCTCGGTCAGCGAGATGGTCCCCAGCAGACCGCTGTTGGTGCTCACGCCGACGCCGATGAGGAACTCCGCCGTCCTGCCCTCGGAAACCTGCACCAGTGCGTCGCGAACGCCCGGCTCGTCACCGACGGGGTTAATCTCGACGTCCTCGAACAGCCAGGTCTCCTGGAGGTCCCTGCGGGATTTTTCCACAGCCACCGCGTTGAAAAGCTGCTCGGGATAAAACCGCAGGTCGCGTCGGATTACCCGGTCCTGCGTCGTGTGATTGCCTCGGATGTCTATCTTCCCGACGCGATACTGGTCCTCTTCCTCAAGCTCGAAGACCACGTTCAGCAGACCGACCTGCTCGTCTTCAAGCTCCGTCGCCCAGTCCGGCAGTTCCCCGGTGGGGTCGAGAAACTGCTTCCGCTCGCTGACGGACGCGTTTATGTAGCCCAACTGCCCGTAGGTGTCCTCCAGACGTCCCGCGTCGCGACGGACGGTCTCGGCGACGTAGAACTCCCCGCGACCAAGATCGAGGCGACCGGCAAGTTCCTCGTCGGCGAATACGGTGTTGCCGCGGAAGATCAGCCGGTTGACCCGGTATCGCGGGCCTTCGTCGATAACGAAGGTCAGACGGGCGCTTCTCTTGTCCGGCGAGTATTCCAGCAGCCGGTCCACCTCCGCGTCCAGGAAGCCCTCCGAGACGTAGAGATTGCGTATGCTGGTCAGGTCCCGCTGGACCTGTTCGATGTCCAGAAATCCGTCAATAAAAGGCCAAAGCCGCTGCGACGACTCCGTCGCGCGTTTCAGACGCCAGTTGCTGAAGTACTCGTTGCCCTCGAAGCGTAGCTTGCGGACGCGCACCTGCGGGCCTTCCGTTATGCGATAGACGACCCGCTGGTCGTCCAGCGCTTCGCGGTCCAGCTCCACCTCCGCCTGGGCGTATCCGCGGGATTGGTACTTCGCGAGTATCGCCTGGCGACCGGCTTCGGCTTCGAATACGTTCAGCGGACTGTTGACCCCGAAGCTCAGCTCCCGGGAGAGTTCCTCGTCGGAGAAGACCTTGTTGCCCTCGAGCCGCACGGCGGTCACCAGCGGCCTCTCGCGGACCTGGTAGGTGACTATCACACCCTCGGTGGTCTGCGTGCGGGTGACGACGACGCTGCTGAACCGCCTGCTCGCCAGTAGTTGCTGTCTGTCGGAGAGGATCTGCTGTTCGCTGTATTCTTCGCCCACGCGCGTGCCGATTAACGACCGGGCAACCTGCTCGCGGACATGCTCGAGTCCCTCGAAGCGGACCTCGATGACGGTGGAGGGATAATCGCCGTCGCCGGCGTCCTGAGCTTGGGCGGCCGCGGGCAACAGCCCCACAAACAAGGGCATCCATGCCACCAGGATTCTCAACGCTCGCGTCTGTGTGCTCACGCCTGCCGTCCCGGATAAGTCGTCCGTGCCGCCTGTCAAGAAGCGCGGCCGATGATCAAATATCGTATCGGCGGAAAAGTAAGCATTCGATGAGCCGTTGTCAAACCTCTTTCTGCCGGGCTGTTGCGAATCATCCGCGCGCAGGCGAGAATCACGACGACCTATGGCGGACACACAGGACAACGACTTCACAACAGACGGCTCATCGACCGGCATTGTTCGCCGGTCCGAGAGCAATCCCATACTCACCGCGCGCGACGTGCCGTATGACAGCGACCTGGTGTTCAACGCCGGCGTCTGCAAGCTCGACGGGCGATATGTGATGGTCTTCCGCAACGACTACGGCTGGCGCGGGCGAACCCGGAGCTTCGAGGGCACCAACCTGGGATTGGCGTTCAGCGACGACGGCCTGCACTGGCGGGTCGAGGAACGTCCCTGCTGGCAGTGGCGAGACGATGAGGTGATGCGGGTGTACGATCCCCGCCTGACGGTGTTGGAAGAACAATGCTGGATTACATTCGCTCTGGATACACGCCACGGCGTCCGCGGCGGATTGGCCGTCACCGACGACTTCCGGAATTTCGAGATAGTGCATCTGACCGCCCCGGACAACCGCAACATCGTGCTGCTGCCGCAACGCATCGACGGCGAGCTGGTTCGCCTGGAAAGACCCATGCCCGTTTACAGCCGCGGCGGGGATCGGTTCGACATCTGGCTGTCACGCTCGCCGGACGGACAGCGATGGGGCACGCCGGAGCTTGTCCTCACCGTGGAGGACGTGCCGTTCGCCAACGACAAGATCGGACCGGCCGCGCCGCCGGTATGGACCGAGCACGGCTGGCTGACAACCTTCCACGCCGTCCATCGCGACGATTCCCGCGGAAAGAACGGCTGGGAGGACCGCTGGCAGAAGCGCTACTTTGCCGGGATTATGCTGCTGGAGAAGCGCGACCCGTCGAAGGTTGTCGCCCTTGGGCGGCGACCTCTGCTCGCGCCGCTGGCGCATTACGAAACGCAAGGCGGTTTCCGCAACGACGTCGTCTTCCCGACAGGCATGATTGCAGAGCAAGA
>JBKHJB010000201.1:0-3928 GCA_046538345.1 Phycisphaerae bacterium | reverse complement strand
CCCTACGGATTGTTCATTTCCTCACTCGCTGTGCATGAACGGCGAGACGAACGGCGACTCGCCCACGCGGCGCCGTCGGAAGTGTCCGCTGGCGCCTCCCTCAAGGAACTCGGCAAACCACGCCTCGTGCTCGATTTCCTCGTTGAGTATTGCCTGGACCAGCGCGTAGGTCCGATGGTCCTTACCCGCGGTCATATGGCAGAGCTTGGTATACCCGCGGACGGCGCACTGCTCGGCCTTGAGCAGCACCTTGGCGATCTCCTTGGCGTCGGTGGGGTCCTTCGGCAGCTTGGCCGGCGGGCAGGCGGAGATGTCGTGGAACTCCTTCATGTCGTTGGGCAGCGACCCGCCCAGCTCGTAGATCCGCGGAACGAGCGCCTCGAAGTGGTTGCGGTCCTCGATGCGCGCGTCCTCGGCGATTTCCTTAAGCCCCTCGCCCTCGAATCCGATCAGGTTTATCCGCAAGGCGGTGTAGTAATAAAACGTTGTCAACTCGGCCGACGCGTTCGCAACCAGCTCCTTGAGCAGCTCATCCACGTCGATTCCCGCCTGCTCCACCATCTCTCTCGATACAAGCTTCATCGTCTTTCCTTTCCTGGGTTCGTCTGGTCATACCGGGCGTTCGCCCCGGCCGGGTGCAGTATGCCTTCCTCGCGGAAGCATTACTGAATTGTAGGCAGACCCTTCGGGCTTTCCGGCTGCCTGCGCGGCGAAGCAGCAATACCCGCGTGCAACCCCGCCGCGCCCGACCGCTTTCCGCGGACTGACGGCGCCCGACGCGAGTGGAACATTTGCCGCCTCACACTCGCGGGCAGGGAGTTTCGTCCGCGCGCAAAAACGACCGGGGCTGAGTTGGCCCCGGCCGCTTGTGCATTTGCCTTATTTCCTCAGGCGATAGTCGTCGTTATCGCCGTGAGGTCTTCTTGGAAGACTTCTTTGATCTTTTCTTGCTGGAAGACCTTTTCGACTTCGACTTCGACTTCGACTTCTTCGTGGTCTTCCGGGAAGACTTCTTCGATTTCTTCGCGCTCTTCTTGCGGCGGGAAGTGGCTTTCTTGCCGCCCTTGCGGGACTTTTTGGTCTTCTTGCTCTTGGAGGTCGTCTCCTCGCGCTTGATAGCCGCCTGCGCCGCCGACAGCCGAGCCACCGGCACGCGGTACGGCGAGCAGCTCACGTAGTTCAGCCCCAGGCGGTGGCAGAAGTCGATACTCGACGGGTCGCCGCCGTGCTCGCCGCAGATACCGAGCTTCAGGTCCTTGCGGACGCCTCGGCCCTTCTCGGCCGCGATCTCCATGAGCTGCCCGACGCCGTCCTGGTCCAGCGACTGAAACGGGTCGGACTCGTAGATGCCCTGCTCGACGTACTGCTTGAGGAACTTCCCGGCATCGTCACGGCTGAAGCCGCAGCCCATCTGCGTCAGGTCGTTCGTGCCGAAGCTGAAGAAGTCCGCCTCGGCGGCGATCTCGTCGGCGGTGACGGCGCCGCGCGGGACCTCGATCATGGTGCCGATGGAAATCACCGGCGGCTTCTTGCCCTTCTTCTCGGACTTTACGTTCTCAAAGACCTGCTCGATGAGGCGCTTCTGGTGGACCAGCTCTTTGACGTGTCCGACCAGCGGGATCATGATCTCGGCCTTTGCGCCGCGAACGGCGTAGGCGGCCTCGATAATCGCCCGCGCCTGCATCGCGGTAATCTCCGGATAGGCGATGCCCAACCGACAGCCGCGATGACCGAGCATCGGGTTGAACTCCGCCAGCGAATCGACCGTGTCTCGGATCTTCTGGACCGGAACGTTCAGCGCGTCGGCCATTTCCTTCTGACCGGCCTCGTCGTGCGGAACGAACTCGTGCAGCGGAGGGTCCAGCAGGCGGATGGTCGCGGGGCGACCCTTCAGCGCCTTGAAGATGCCGATGAAATCGTCCCGCTGCAGCGGAAGCAGCTCCGCCAGGGCCTTCTCGCGGGCCTCCTGCGAATCGGCAAGAATCATCTTCCGCATCGAGATGATGCGATTGCCCTCGAAGAACATGTGCTCGGTGCGGCACAGGCCGATGCCCTCGGCGCCGAACTTAACGGCCGTGGCGGTGTCACCCGGCGTGTCGGCGTTGGTGCGGACGGAAAGCTTACGGTGCTTGTCGGCAAGCTTCATGATAGTCGCGAACGGACCGGTGAGCTTCGGCTCGACGGTGTCGATCTTGCCGGCGTACACCACGCCGGTCGAACCGTTGAGGGAAATCCAATCGCCCTCTTTGAGCGTCTTACCGTTGACCGAAAGCGTCTTGTCGCCGTAACGGATAACGATGTCGCCGGCGCCGGCTACGCAGCACTTGCCCATGCCTCGGGCCACGACGGCCGCGTGCGAAGTCATGCCGCCGCGACTGGTGAGGATACCCTTGGCGGCGTGCATTCCGCCGATGTCCTCCGGGGAGGTCTCGGTGCGGCAGAGGATGACGTCCTTGCCGGACTCGGTCCACTGCTCGGCGTCGTCGGCGTTGAAGACGACCATGCCGGTCGCTGCGCCCGGACTGGCGGGCAGCCCCGTGGCGAGCTTGTCGGCGCCGGCCTCGGCGTCCTCGTCGAAGCGCGGGTGCAGCAACTGGTCCACGCTCTTGGCGTCCACTCGCCAGACGGCCTCGGTCTCGCTGATGAGACCTTCCTTCATCATGTCCACGGCGATCTTGACCGCAGCCGCCGCCGTGCGCTTACCCGTCCGCGTCTGGAGCATGAACAGCTCACCGCGCTCGATGGTGAACTCGATGTCCTGCATGTCGCGGTAGTGCTGCTCCAGCTTTTCGCGGATGTCCAGGAGCTGGCGGTACACCTTGCGGTTGTCGCGTCTCAGCTCGGTAATGCCCTTGGGCGTGCGGATGCCGGCGACGACGTCCTCGCCCTGGGCGTTCATCAGATACTCGCCGTAGAACTTGTTCTCGCCGGTGGCCGGGTTGCGTGTGAACGCCACGCCTGTCCCGCACCCGTCGCCCATGTTGCCGAAGACCATCGTCTGGACATTAACCGCGGTTCCCAGCAGTCCGCGAATGTCGTTCAGCTCGCGGTAGCGCTTGGCGCGGGGGTTGTTCCACGACTGGAAGACGGCGTTGATGGCGTCGGCGAGCTGCTCGTGGGGATCCTGGGGGAACTTCAGATTATTGGCTTTATAGACCTTCTTGTACTCGTCAACGACCTCCTGCAGCGCGTTGGCGTCGAGCTCGGTGTCCAGCTCGGCGTTGTGCTTGTCCTTGATGCGCTGAAGCGCTTCCTCGAATTCCTCGTGCTCGATGCCCAGCACGACGTCGCCGAACATCTGGATGAATCGACGGTAGGCGTCCCAGCCGAAGCGGGGGTTGTCCGTCAGCTCGATCATCACCTGAAGAGTCTCGTCGTTAAGCCCGAGGTTCAGCACTGTGTCCATCATGCCGGGCATGGACACGGCCGCTCCGCTGCGGACCGACAGCAGCAGGGGGTTCGGGCCTCGACCAAAGGTCTTGCCGGTGGTCTTCTCCAGAGCGCGGAGATCCTTGTCCACCTGGGTTTTCAGACCCTGGGGCCACTTCTCCTTCTCGGCGAAGTAGGCGCACGCCTCGGTGCTGATGGTGAAACCGGGCGGGACAGGCAATCCGAGGTTGGACATCTCGGCGAGGTTCGCGCCCTTGCCGCCGAGCAGCTCTTTCATGTCGCTGCGACCTTCGGCCTTTCCGCCTCCGAAGAAATACACGTACTTGGTGCTCTTGGCCATCGGAACGTCTCCGTATGCTGGGTGATTGACTTCCGCGCCTCCACGAGACGCGACCGCTTGTGTGTTCCGGCGAAACCCGGTATGCACAGCCGTGGAACCGTCCGCCGGCGGGGTCGCCTTTTTAAGCGCAAAGCGGACATGGAAGTTTAGAGACGCGCCGAGTCGCTGTCAACGGCTTTTGCCGCCCGCTGAAGCGAC
>JBKHJB010000200.1:0-3937 GCA_046538345.1 Phycisphaerae bacterium | reverse complement strand
CTCGCTGGACAACGATTACGACCGCGAACGTTTCGCCGAGTGGCTGCGGCGTCAGTACGGCTCCGTCGAAGCTCTGGACGCGGCGTGGAATATCTATCCCGAAGCCGGTCGGCTGATGGTCGAGAGCTTTGAGGACGCCTGGCTGGTGGCGGAGCCGGACGTTGACGAGAAAATCAGCGGCGCCCACCACGCGAAGTACGTCTATGGCGCCCAGCGCGACAAGCTGCGGTACATCGCCGATAAGACCATCGCACGCTCCCGCGCTCTGGTGTCGGTAATCCGAAAACACGACGACGAACACCCAATCAGCGTCGGGTCGCACCAGCTCTTCTACAACCAGGCCGAGCTGGCGTGGGACACCGCCGAACGGGCGCGGGTGGCGGACCTGCACACCACTTCCATTCACCTGTCGTGGCACTTCGAGCAGGTGGCCGGCGAGGTGGACCGCCCGGTTTACATGCAGGCGAAGCAGACGCGGGACTACTTCAAGGGCGGCTGGACCAGCGCTTACGAAACCACCGGCGGGCCGGTGCAGTACAGCGGCGGCTACGGCGTAGGGATGACCGCGGGTCTGATGCGGCGGATGACGCTGAGCTACCTGGCCGCCGGGAACGTCAATATCGCCTTCTGGACGTGGAACCATCGCCCGGGCTGTTGGGAGTCGGGCGAATACGGGATGGTGAGCTTGTCCGGACGGCTGACGCCCTGGGCGAAGGAAGCCGGCAAGGTGGCGAGCGGTATGCGCCGCTATCACGCGGAGCTTTGGGAAGCGACCGCGCAGCCGCAGGTGGGGCTGGTCCAAAGCTGGGACACCGAGGCAATTCTCACGCTGGAACCGCAGCGTCACGACCTTCGGGACGGTCCGACACCGCACAGCCGCGGAACGGCCACCCAGGCCCAGCGGGCTTATATCGGCGCGGCCAGGGCGCTTATAAACCAGCACGTGCCGTTCGAGTATGTAACCACGGCAGAGCTGGCCGAGGGCATCGCCTGCGTGTATCCGACGCTGCTGGTCCCGCACGCCCGGGCGCTTTCGGTCAAGACGCTGGAGCACCTGACGGAGTATGTCCGGAAAGGCGGTCGGCTGATAGCTGACGTGCAGTTTGCATTCCTGGACTGCTGGGGCAAGTGTCACCGGTCCGGCGAAGGCGGCCCGCAGGAGCGGCTATTCGGGGCGTGGGTGGACGCCGTCCACGACGCTCGGACCAGCCCGATGCGCTTGGGCGATATCGACATCCAAGGGTTTTTCGGCGACCTGGAGGTTACCGATGCGCGTGTGCTGGCCCGTTTCGACGACGGCCGAGCGGCGATAACCGAACACCGCCTGGGTCGCGGAAGCGCCGTGCTGGTCGGCTTAGACGCGGCGCGGATGTGCCACCGTCCGGGCTGCTCGCGCGTGGAGAAGCTGCTGGCGAATCTGGCCGTCGGCGAAGTGGCGCCGAAATGGTCCTGCGACGCCCCGATGGCGTTCCGGCTCTCGGCGCCGGGAGCCGACCACTACTTCCTGCTGAACGACGGTCCGGCCCGGCCCGCACTGCTGCGAACGTTCGACCACCAATACTCAAGCGGCGAGGACGTGCTCGATCAGCACCCAATCGATACGGAGGGAACGATCTGCATCGAGCTACCCGCACGGTCGGGCATATGGGCGAGGTTCGAGCACGCGGACTGAACAGGGCTTCAGGTCCGGGTGGAGGCAATATGGTCTGCCGCCGCGGGCATGACACCCAGCAGCCGGGCCAGGTCGAGCACGGTGAAACGCGACCGCAACTCGTGTGCGTGGACAAAGGCGCCAAGCAGGCGCTGCGGCTCGCAACCGATGTCCGTAGCGGTCGTGGCGGCCGAGGCGCGGCTCAGGACACCTTGGAGCTGCTCCGGCGGACGGACCATACCGGCAAGCTCACTCCGCAGCTCGTCCCAGGTATTGCCTGCGATGATGACATCGGCGGCGGCCTGGTATTTGGGCTGCTTCTCGGCGTAGTGCGGCGCCACCGCGCCGGTAAGTTCGCCCCAGTACGCCCTGTCCACCTCCGTCGGTTGAGCGACCGGCTGGGGCGACTCGACGTCCAACACGCGGCGGTACACGTCCGCAGTCAGCACAGTACCGACGCCAACCTGCCGGCCGTGAAGGTCGTGGCCGGCGCCGTCGCGCGCCGCCAGCATATCCAAAGCGTGGCTCAGCAGGTGCTCGCCGCCCGAAGCGGGCGAGGATGTCCCGGCCATTGTCATCGCAGCGCCTGTCAGCAGTAGCGCCTCGTAGAGCGATTCGATCGCTTCGCCTCGGCGGTTGCGGATGGCTTCCGGCTGGTTCATGTACAACGGCTCGATGTCCGCTGTCAGCGAGACCGCCCGTGGGCAATAGTACTCGCCGAAGAGCACGGCGTTGAGCTTCCAGTCGGCGGAGCTGACGTTCTTGGCGAGGACGTCGCCGAGCCCGGCGGCTGTAAGCTCGTAAGCAGCGCCTGCGAGCACCGACGGCGACGAGACCACCGCCACCGGCGGACGGGCGCGGATGAGCGTTTTCACGCCTTCCACCGCCGGCGCGACGTTGGCCGACGCGTAGCCGTTCATGCTGGCGGCAGTCGCAAAGGTTATCAGAGGTATGTCACGCTCGAAGGCGAGCCACTTGCCCAGGTCGCTGACTACACCAGCGCCGACAGGAACCATCAGATCCACATCAGGGAGCTTTTCTGCGAGTCTGCCTTTGGTCACGTCATCACAGACGGGCGATTCGCCCTCGGCCCGGTCGGGAACGATCAGCTCGCGGACATCCCAGCCGTTGCTGGTGAGCGCGTCAGCCACGTCCTCGCCGGCTACGCCATGCGTGCGGACGTCCGAAAGGACACAGACCGTAGGCCCGTCGCACACATCGGCGGCGAGTTGCGGAAGGCGGGCGAGAGCGTCGTCGCCATAGACTATCTCGCGCGGCTGGACGCTGTGGATCCGCCCGCATTCGCACTCGAACGTGTGTCCGAAGATTTGCCTGATAATCTCGTGCATGGTGTGCCCATCGTACACTATCGGCGGCGGCATACAATCGCCCCAGGTGCCAACGCGCCTACCCGTGCTCACGCACGGGGCTTACTCAAGACCTGTCGCGCGGCGCATCAGAGAAGGCGCGGGCAATCTAACCGCCCCACCAAATACGCCAGTGTACGAGTATTGTCCCGGGTCCGTTGACAGCGTCCTCGCCGACAGGTAGCTTTCCGTAATACTCACAATGGAAGGAAAACACCATGGATTACCGACGCGTTATCCCCTGCCTGGACGTTAAGGACGGCCGCCTGGTCAAAGGCGTGCACTTCGTGGAGCTCAAGAACCTGGGCGACCCCGCCGAAACCGCCCGCGCCTACAGCGACGCCGGCGCCGACGAGCTTGTCTTTCTCGACATAACGGCCACCTTGGAAGGCAGAAAGACAATGCTGGACGCGGTCCGGCGCGCGGTGGAGGCGATAGACGTGCCCCTTACAGTCGGCGGCGGCATATCCTCCGTGGAAGACATCACCAAGCTCATGGACGCGGGCGTCAGCGGCGTGTCCATCAATACCGCGGCCGTCCGCAGGCCCGAGCTGGTCGCCGAGGCGGCGGAGAAGTTCGGCCGAGGACGTATTACCGTGGCGATAGACACCCGCGGCAACGGCGAGATGCCGTCGGGCTTCGAGGTGATGGTCAGCGGCGGCAAGGAGCCGGCGGGGCTGGACGCGGTCGAATGGGCCAAACAGGTCGAACAGCTCGGCGCGGGGCAGATTCTGCCCACCAGCATGGACGCCGACGGTACGCAGGCGGGCTACGACATACCCATGACACAGGCCATTGCATCGGCCGTGTCCGTGCCGGTAGTCGCCTCCGGCGGGGCGGGGGAGCTTGAACACCTCTACGAAGCCATCGACGAAGCCGGCGCCGACGCGGTGCTGGTGGCGTCCATCGCCCACTACGG
>JBKHJB010000199.1:0-3948 GCA_046538345.1 Phycisphaerae bacterium | reverse complement strand
GCTCCGGAAGGCAAGATCATTTGCCGCAGAGACTTTCTCTCAGGCCGGCTTGAAGGTTTGGCCGATGCTACCTATGCTTCGGAAAGTGGTGACGTTATCGTCTGTGGCGGCTTTGGTTAACCGTGCGCCGGTACGGGCGTTTTACGGTTCGTCTTATGCTGAACCACGACGACTAAGCCACACAATGCACGAATTTCACGAACCGAAAGGAGAAGCGGCATGAATCTCGCCCTCGCACCAGCCATCCTGTTGGCCTTCTACCTGTACCTAGTTGTCCGCTGGCAGCACGTGAAGCGTCCTTTTTTCTTCTGCCTGGGTGTCGTCGGCGTCATAGCCATGCTTTTCTTCACCGGTTTCTTCGACTGGACTGGCGCCCGCTGGTCCCGCGTGCTTGAAAGTATCGTCGGGACGTTGGCGGCGATAATGGCGTTCGGCTGCGCGATGGCCGCCTGCTGGGGAGAGTCGCTGCCGATGGGCCTGGAAAAGAAGAAAGCATCCCAGCCACAGGCGCCGTCCACTTCGCCCGCCTCGCAGACGCCGCAGTCGCCGAGCGGTGGACAAACGCCCAGCCAGACGTAAGCACACGGACAATGGCGGCGGTTCCATCGGCTGAATTGGCAGTTCAGCGAGTGGTTTCAGAGAATCCGGGAGTTTGGTTATGGATGTTTACGAAGCCATACGGAATCGTTACAGCGTTCGGGACTACCAGGACAGACCCGTAGAGGACGACAAGCTGAACCGCGTCCTCGACGCGGGGCGTCTGGCGCCGTCGGCCAGGAACCGTCAGCAATGGAAGTTCGTGGTCGTCCGCGACGCCGAGACGCGAAAGGCGGTGGTCAAGGCGTCCGAGCAGGAGTGGATGGCGTCGGCGCCGGTTATCATCGCCGTGGTGGGTCTGACGCCGGGCGAGACGATGTTCTGCGACGTGCCGACCGATCCGGTTGACTGCGCCATCCCCATTGCCAATATGACGCTGGCCGCGACGGCAGAGGGACTCGGCTCGTGCTGGGTCGGACACTTCAAGCAGGAAGAGACCCGCAAGGCGCTGGGCGTACCGGATTCGGCATGGATTATCGAGCTTCTACCGCTGGGCTATCCGGCCGACGAGCCGAAGCCCAAGAGTCGCAAACCGCTGAAAGAGGTGGTCTGCCACGACAGGTTTTCCTGATCGCAGCGGCGGATCGGTAGCTTATGGACCGTGTACGAATCGGCACGCGGGGCAGTCGGCTCGCCGTCGCGCAGGCGCGGGAGGTGGCCGATGCCCTGGAGTCCGCCTGCGGCGTGAGTTGCGAGCTTGTCCCGACCAGCACCCGCGGCGACCGTCGCGCCGGGTCGCTCACGGAGGCGGGCGGCAAGGGGCTTTTCACGGCCGAGCTTGAGGATGCCCTGCGTGACGGTCGGCTGGACATCGCGGTCCACTCGGCGAAGGACCTTCCCACATCGGACGCGCCCGGACTGTGCATAGGCGCGGTGCCCGCCCGCGCAGACGCCCGCGACGCTCTGGTCTCGCGCGGCGGTTACGGCCTGGCCGATTTACCCCGCTCCGCGAAGGTGGGAACGGGCAGCTTACGCCGCCGGGCCCAACTGCTCGCGCATCGGCCCGACTTGGAGGTGGTTCCCATCCGCGGCAACGTCGAGACCCGCCTGGGCGGGACGCTGAACGAGGACGCTGACCTCGACGCCGTGGTTGTGGCGATGGCCGGGCTTATGCGATGTCGATTGACGCGAAAGCTTGATAATTGCGTCGTTCCGCTGTCGGTGGAGCAGATGGTTCCCGCGTCCGGGCAGGGCACGCTGGCGGTGCAGTGCAGGCGGGACGATCGGCGGCTGATTCCGATGTTGCGGCGGATAGCGGACCCTTCGGCGACCACTCGCCTGGCGTGCGAGCGGGCGGTCCTGCGGGGTCTGGGAGCTGACTGCCATAGTTGCGTAGCCGTGCACGTCCGCTCCGGCCAACAGGGCTGGCAGGGGTTGGCGATGGTCGGCGGGGAAAACGGCCGGGCTATCCGGGTCGAGGTGGGGGTTCCCGCCGTGTCCGACGCCGTGACAGTCCTGCTGGAGAAGCTGCGTGCGACGCCATCGAATTGATTGCAGGTGTTGACCGTAACGGCAGCGCAATACTAGAATACCTGTAGTGTAAGTGTAGCTTCAACCCGCGCCCTGTGGGGCGAACGTCTATGGGCGAGAAGACAGACCTTCGCAAGCTCCTGGTTCTCCGCGGCCCGACTCTCGAAGCCGAAGGAATACTCGACTTTCTGCGCGAGCACTTCGACGTAGCTGTCGCTGCCGAGCTGGACGAAGCCCTGACGGCGATGCGTCAGGAGCGCTTCGACGCGGTGCTCGCGGAGACAGCGGACTTTCTGCCGTTGGAGCGCGGCGTCGTTACGCAGCAGGCGTCCGTTATCCTGGACACCATCGGCGACGGTGTGTGTATCGTGGGCTCCGGCGGGCAGTTGGTCTGGGCGAACCGACGTTTGCGGGAGTTTCCCGAAAAGGTCCTCCAACGTGTCCGAGATGTATGCGTGGAGGCGTACGAGGACTTCGCCACCGCGCGCGACGCGGGGGCTACTCGGGGCCGCCGGTTCAGCATACGTCCCGGCGACGGCTGCTACTACGAGGTAATCTGCTCGCCGGTGCGCGATCACGGGGGCATACTGCGGCAGGTAGCGGCTGTCGTGGTAGATGCCACGCTTCAGCGCCGCCAGCAGCTCAAGCTCAATGCGATAGACCGTGCGGGCAGAGAGCTTGTGCGGTTCGACTACGACACACTCCGGCGTCTCGACGCCGGCGAGCGGGTCAAGCTCCTGGAGGACCGGGTTATCCGCTACAGTCGGGACGTTCTGAATTACGAGCACTTCGCCGTTCTGCTGCTGGACGAGCAGACCAACCGCCTGGAGGTCCTGGTCTCGGAGGGGTTGGACCTGGGCCCGGATCGGTACGAGATTTTCGCCAGTGCGGAGGGCAACGGCATCAGCGGATACGTCGCCGCGACCGGTCGCAGCTACATATGCCCGGACGTGCAGTCCGACCCGCGGTATATCACAGGGCTGAGCGAAGCGCGCAGCAGCTTGACGGTGCCCCTTCGGCTGCACGACAAGGTGGTGGGGGTCCTGAACGTGGAGAGCAGCACGCCGGCGGTCTTCGGCGAGGAGGACCGCCAGTTCGCCGAGATTTTCGCCAACTACATCGCGATGGCGCTGCACGTGCTGAACCTGCTGGTTTCCGAGCGGCACACCACGCACACCCAGGTCAGCGGCTCGATATCGGCCGACGTGGCGGGCCCGCTGACGGACATCATCACCGAGGCGAGCGAGTTGAAGGATGACTACATCGGCCACGATGACATCCGCAAGCGTCTGACCGAGATAATCGAGCGCGCCTGCGCTTCGCGGAAGACCATTCAAGACTATACCCAGGCGTTCGATACGGGAATGGTTTCGTCCGCGGGGCGAGCCCAGCGACGTGAGCCGATGCTGGAGGGACTGGACGTACTGGTCGCCGACGACGAGGAGCTTATCCGTCAGACCCTCAGGGACGTCCTGACCTCCCAGGGCTGCCGGGTGGATATCGCCACGGACGGGGCGGACGCGGTGGACAAGCTCCGCGAGGGGCACTATGACCTGGTCGTTTCCGACATACGTATGCCCGGTGCGAATGGGTACGAGGTATACCATGCAGCCAAGCAGGCGGCTGCGGATACCGCCGTGGTGCTTACCACCGCCTTCGGGTACGACCCCAACCACTCGATTCTGCGGGCGAACCGCGAGGAATCGGCCAACGTGCTGACAAAGCCCTTCAAGGTGGATGAGCTTCTGGATAAGGTCCGGTCGTCTTTGCTCGAAGCCGGTCGTGATCAGGGGTAGCGGGGCGTTCGATTGCCGATTGCTGATTTTCGATTGGGGGATTGCTCTTTTCTGCTTGATGATTTTCCATGGGTGGAGTTTTCCC
>JBKHJB010000026.1:0-18122 GCA_046538345.1 Phycisphaerae bacterium | reverse complement strand
CTTCGTGGGGGTCAACTGCGCTGCCATTCACGAGTCCCTCCTTGAGAGCGAACTGTTCGGCCACGAGGCCGGCGCTTTCACCGGCGCCGCCAAAGCCACCCTTGGTTTCCTGCGCTGTGCGGACGAAGGCACGGTCCTGCTGGACGAAATCGGCGACATGAGCGAGGCGTTGCAGAGCAAGCTTCTGCGCGTCCTGGAGCAGCGCGAGGTCATACCCGTCGGTTCAACCACACGCATACCAGTCAATGTGCGCGTCGTGGCGGCCACCCACCGGGACCTGCTCCAGGCGGTTCACGATGGAGCTTTCCGCAGAGACCTTTACTACCGGATAAACGTGGTGCGGCTGTACATTCCTCCGTTGCGCGAAAGGCCGGAGGATGTGCCTTTGCTGGCCGAGCGGTTTGGAAAGGCAGTCGCCGGCATGCTGAAGCTTCCCGTCAGGGACATTTCCCCCGCGGCGATGAGGATGCTCCGCGAGCATGATTGGCCGGGAAATGTCCGCGAGCTGAGCAACGTAATCCAGCGTGCCTACGTGCTCGGCAGCGGGGACACCATACGCCCCGAGGACCTGCCGGACCGTCTCGGCGAAGGCGGGCTTAGCTGGGCGGCGAGCGAGTTCCCCACTCTGGATGAGCAGGTCTGCCGACACGTCAAAGACGCCCTCTGTCGTGCCGACGGCGTGCGCACCAGGGCGGCCGACATGCTCGGGATAGATCGCACCACGTTGTGGCGGATGATAAAACGCTACGACCTGAGAATCTGAGACGCCCGGAGCTACTAAGCTATGCCCCGGTCGGGTGGGAAGAAAATTTCCGACATCGGCCGGGGCCTTTTGCTGCGCCCCGCTCGCCGGCGTTGCGCAACGCAACCGCGCATTGCGAAGTGCATCGCAGCAACACCGACCCCGCCACAACGGTACGATGCGCCATTCGGGTTGACAGTGGCGTTGAGACTCGCCACACGCTGCGCGGAGGGAACGTTGCGGCGACAGTCTTGCCGTGAATTTTTAATGCTATGCGGCCACTGCACTTGCCGCGTTTTGCGCGTCCGCAATGCTTCTGGCACGCCGGTTGCTCCTATCATATTGCATAGGCGCAGAGTCGCCTGCTCGAAGTGTGCGTCGCGGAAGCGGACGCAGTTCGGCTAATTCAAGGGAATAACGGACATGAAGCCGGCCCCGCTGCGTCCGTTTCCGTGACGGCACTGGCTCGAAGAATTTTTGGCTCGTTGTAAGAGGAAACAGGCATGGTCCTGGGAGAGAGTGAATCTGGCGGCTTGCTCGCAGTAGAGCGCTCAAAGCCGGACGCCGAGGTATTGGATCGATGTTTGAAGAAAATCGGCATCAAGGCGTCTTTGGCATGGTCCTCGGAGCAGGCCGTACAGTTTTTAAGGAATCGGTTGTTCGACGGGGCGATCGCGGCTGTCGAGGTGCGGTACGACGCCGAGCCCCTGCTTGCGGCACTGTCGCGACTTCTTTCGTCCGGACGGGTCGTCGGTATAGGTCCGACGGGCGATTTACAGATGGAGCGACAGGCGCGGCTGGCGGGAGTGGCGGCGTACCTGACGCGTCCCTTGTCTCCTGTAGCGCTGAAAAACGCTCTCCAGCGCTGCCTCGCGGAGCCGCTCGCTCAAACTCCTCAGCCCTCGTCGGCGAAGCGGTCGTACCCGTCGAACACCGGTTCAAGACTGTAGCACCGCCGCCGCGCCAAGGCGCCGCGGGACTGGTCGGGCACAGACCCGGCCGACAACTGAATACTTCACGGGCACCACGCTCGATGCGAAAAACCGGGCGGCACCATCGGCAAATGTGTCGTCGGCCTAATGGACGACACTTGGGCTGAACGCCGCTGAAGGCGTCACCCTCGCCCTTCGCCAGGCAACAGGAGGAGGAAGCGCTCGGAGTACCGCCCAACGGTCCACCGCTCGAAGCACCACGGACCGTTCGGCGGAGGATGGCCCGCCCCCATCGGCCCGGTCGAGATAATCGACCGGGCCGTGCTTTTGCGCCACGACCGGCGCGGACATTGGGCGCGCGGGCGGCTTTTCCATAGAATGTGCGCGTCGAATCGACATGACCCTTGATATCAGCGACATATTGAACGACTGGCCCTACGAGCCCGACGAGTTGTCCGTTCGCCGCATCCGCGGCGACGACGGCCGCGAGAAAATTCAGGTACGTCTCGACCTCGGCCTGCTGCAGATGGAAACCACCGGCCGACCCGACGGCAAGCGTCCCCACGGGCATGAGAGCTTGCTGGACTACCACGAGCATCGCCTTCGCAGCCACAAGGCCGCCGGGGAATCCGAGCAGGACTTCGAGCTGACCGAGGAAGAATGCGAGCAGCTCCGTGCCGAAGGGGTGATGTATTACCACCGCTACATCGCCGAGTACGTGCTGGAGGACTTCGAGGCCGTCGAACGCGACGCCACTCGCAACCTTCGCCTGCTGGACTTCTGCCGGGCGAACACCCGCCGCGACGTCGACCGCTACGCCCTGGAGCAGTATCGCCCGTACATACTGATGATGTGCACCCGCGCCAGGGCGCGTCTGGCGATGGGGGAGGATCGTCCCAAGACCGCGCTTCAGATTATCCGCCGCGGCATCGCGGATATTCGCGAGTTCGTCGCTGAGTTCACCGACGCTGAGCCGTCCGAAGCGGGCGCCGAGCGGGAGATAGGCATCCTAAAGGCGTTGGCCGGCGAAATCGAGGAGGGTATGCCCCCCGACCCGCTGGAGAAGCTCCGCAAGGAGCTTAGCCGGGCCGTCAGCGAAGAGCGCTACGAGGACGCCGCGAGTATCCGCAACCGCATCGACCGGCTCGCCCGCGGCAACGGACCGGGCGAGCGGAACGGCTGAGTCGCTTCCATCACGCCCGACGGGCTGCTATGATGAAAGTATAATACAAAGTGTCCGCTAGGGGCGTCCCGCGCCGAGACGGTTCGGGACTGAGAAGACCCTCGGAACCTGACCAACGAGTCCCGCTCGGGGCGAGTTGCGGAGGAAAGCGGACGGTGGACACACCTCCGTCGCCCGACAGATTCTCCCGCTCGCATACCCGAAGGTGCTGCCCCGCACCGGAGAGAGTTATGACACAGTTGGAGCAAGCCAGAGCCGGCACTGTTAGCGAACAGATGCGCCGTGTCGCAGAGCGCGAGCATGTTTCACCGGAAAAAGTCCGCGACGAGCTGGCCGCCGGACGGCTGGTGATACCCGCGAACAAGCGACACCTCGGCGGAAGCGACGAAAAAGAAGGCCGGCTGGACCCAATGGGCATCGGCCGGGCCGTCAGCACCAAGATCAACGCCAATATCGGCACATCCTCGATCAGCAGTTGCAGGGACCACGAGCTGCTCAAACTCACCTGGGCCGTCCGTAACGGCGCCGATGCGGTCATGGACCTCTCCACCGGCGGCGACCTGGACGATATACGCGAGTACCTGCTGGCCCACAGCTCAGTGCCTCTGGGGACCGTGCCGCTTTACTCGGTAATCGCCCACAAGTCCATAGAAGACGTCACCCGCGATGATATGCTCTCTGCCATCCGGCGTCAGGCCGAGCAGGGCGTGGACTTCTTCACCATTCACGCCGGATTGCTGCGGGAGCACCTTCCGTTGGCGCACAAGCGACGCCTGGGCATCGTCTCGCGCGGTGGCAGCTTGCTGGCGAAGTGGATGGTCCACCACGACAGCCAGAATCCCCTGTACGAGATGTTCGACGAGATAAGCGCCATTATGCGCGACTGCGACGTGGCTTACTCGCTGGGGGACGGGCTTCGGCCGGGCTGTCTCGCGGATGCGTCCGACGAGGCGCAGTTTGCCGAACTGGACGTCATGGGCGAACTGGTCGCCCGTGCCCGCGACGCCGGCGTCCAGACCATCGTGGAAGGACCCGGTCACGTTCCATTCGATCAGATCGAGGACAACATGACACGCCAGCGGGAAGTCTGCGACAGCGCGCCGTTCTATGTGCTCGGGCCGGTCGTCACGGACGTGTTCCCCGCATACGACCACATAACTTCGGCCATCGGCGCGACCGCGGCCGCCTACTATGGAGCGAGCTTCCTGTGCTACGTCACACCCGCGGAGCACCTTTCCCTGCCCACGCCGGAAGAGGTCAAGCAGGGCTGCGTGGCCTATAAGATAGCCGCCCATGCGGCGGACATAGCCCGTAAGCTCCCCCACGCTCGCGACTGGGACGACCGGATGGCCGACGCCCGGGCAAACTTCGACTGGAACGAACAATTCCGCCTGGCTTTCGACGGCGAGACCGCCCGGGACATCCGCCGCCGCGACATGGAAGACGACGCGGACTTCTGCTCCATGTGCGGCCGCGAGTGGTGCGCAATGCGAATCAGCCGGGACCTCAAACACCAGGCCGGCAAGTAGAATCGCGAGTTTCCAGCCGCGAATTGGCTCCGCGCGGATAGGACTAAGCACAGCGCTCCTGGTTGCTGAGGTCGCGGAGGTACTGCTGTCGGACAATTTTTGGCGCATGGATTTCAGTGCTTTCCTGTGGTAGGGGTTCGATGTACGATTCGCCCAAGTTCGGTCGCTGCTGATGCCGACGTATTCCGTGACGGGCAACACTGAAGCAACAACAGCGAGAGGATAGGACCATGCAGAAGATTCTTGCGGGCCTGGTTTTGGCGGGATTGGTGTGCATAGCGGGCGGTTGTGCCCATGACCCTTACGCACAGGCGGAGATGGAACAGGCGATTGATCGCTACCAGGGGAGCACTCCGCCGGCCGGCCGCCCCCTGGCGGCAGCGGAGGCCCGGAGCGAACGCGGAACAGAGGTACGCATGGACGCCGACGGCGGCGGATACGGGATGCTGCTGGCGGCGGCCGATGACTCCCAGCCGGCGCAATCGGGTTCTGCCGAAACCGCCCCGGCCGACACGAACGACAAACCCCTGCCCGACCATATCCACTGGAAGGAGCGTCGCGGACCGGCGTATCCGGACGACTTCTGGCGGTCGGTGGGGCGCGATGCCAGGGAACTGCCCGCCACTCTGTGGGACGACACAAAGGCCACCGTCACCAATGAAACTTCACTGGTACTGCTGGCGCTGGCGGGCGCCGGTGCGGCCCTTAGCGGCGGGGGCGGAAACGACTGCGTCGAGGAGCATTACGACTATCCCAACGGCTCGCAGCTCAACACCACCTGGGACGGCGTGGGCGGCTTGTTCGGCAGTCCGGCGTTCCACTTCCCGCTCGCCGGAGCCATGTACGCCACCTCCCTGGCCCGCAACGACGTGAAAAACTACGAGATATCCAAGACCTTGATAAACGCGCTCACGCTGAACGGCATAACCACCGTCGCCCTGAAGGCCGCCGCGCGTACGGAAGCGCCAAATGACGGCGAATTCGCCTGGCCGAGCGGACACACCTCCAGCAGCTTCTGCTTCGCAGCCGTCATGAACGAATCCTACGGTCCCTGGGTGGGCGTGCCTCTCTACGGGTTTGCCACATTCGTGGCCTATGAGCGCGTGGACGCGCGCAATCACGACCTTTCCGACGTGGTGTCGGGCGCGTTTTTGGGCATAGCCATCGGCCACGCCGTCGCCCGCAACCACCAGCCGCGGATACTCGGCATGGACGTCGTGCCCTATACCGACCCCCAACGCGGCGGTACCGGATTGGCCCTGCTTAAGAGGTGGTAGCGTCCACATTCAGCAGCAAGTAGCCCGACAGGCAAAAGCGCCGCAGGCAACTGCTGCCCCTTTGCGCCGTATGCCTCGTGCCCTGTGTAGCCAGCGGGTCGGTTGCAAAAGCGCCTGTGCTTGGGTCTAATCACCGCCATCGCAAGGAACCCCTGACGAGACACAGACCATGATCGACATTAAAGAACTCCGCGCGGAACCGGACAAATTCGCCCAGGCCGCTGAAAGCAAGAAAATCGACGTGGACATCGACGAGTTGCTCCGCATCGACGAGCAGCTTCTTGACGCCCAGCGCGAGCTTCAGGACATCCGCACCAAACAGAACCGAGCCGGCAAGGAGATAGCCAAGCTCTCCGGCAAGCAGAAGCAGCAGGCGATAGAGGAGATGTCCCGCCTCAAGGCCCGCGCCAAGGAGCTGGAAGACCAGGCGGCTGAGCTTGAGCCGACCCACCGCGACCTTCTTCTGCGCGTCCCGCAGGTGCCCTCCGAGGAAGTCCCCTTCGGCGAAAGCGAGGACGACAACGTGGAAGTGCGCCGCGTCGGCGAGCCGCGTAAGTTCGACTTCGAGCCGAAGGACCACGTCGAGCTGGGCAAGGCGCTGGACATAATCGACATTGAGCGCGGCGTGAAGCTGGCCGGCTCGCGCAACTTCGCCCTCAAGGGCGCGGGCGCCTTGCTGCACCAGGCCGTGCTTCGCCTCGCGCTGGACCAGATGATCGCCAAGGGCTGGACGCTGCTGACCGTGCCCGTGCTGGTAAGCGAACAGGCGATGGTCGGGACCGGACACTTCCCGCTGGGAAGGGAGGAGTCCTACCTGGTCGAGCGCGACGAAATGGCGCTGGTCGGGACCGCGGAGGTGCCCGTAACGGGCTTCCACGCCGATGAGATTCTCGCCCGGGAAGAGCTGCCGAAGAAGTATGTCGCGCTTTCGACGTGCTTCCGCCGCGAAGCGGGAGCAGCGGGCAAGGACACCTACGGGCTGTACCGCATCCACTACTTCGACAAGGTCGAGCAGGTGGTGGTAGGGCTTAACGACGCGGAGCAGTCTTTGGAGCTTCACAGCGAGATACTGGCAAACAGCGAAGACGTGCTGAACGCACTGGAGCTGCCCTACCGCGTGGTCAACTGCTGCACGGGCGATATCGGTATCGGGCAGGTCCAGCGATTTGACATCGAAACCTACATGCCCTCCCGCGGCGCCTACGGCGAGACGCACTCCGCCAGCCGATATCACGACTTCCAGGCCCGGCGGCTGAACATCCGCTACCGCGACGACGACGGCGAGCTGCAATACTGCCACACGCTCAACAACACAGTCATCGCCAGCCCGCGGATACTCATACCAATCCTGGAGCTGTACCAGAATGCCGACGGCAGCGTGACAGTACCCCAGGCCCTGCGACCTTACATGCACGGCATGGAGAAGATCACGCCGGCGTAGGCAATACGCAATCCAACACGTCGGCAACAAAGCTGCCGGCGCTACTGCGAGTTGCTACAATGGCGTTCGCAGGAGGTGGACCATGAGAAGTCGATTTCGCAGCGGTTCGGCCCGGCTGGTGGGCGCCCTGTTCGGGGGGCTGGGTCTCATCGGGCTGCTTATCGCCATAGCGCTTATGGCAAATATGGCCGCCGAGCAGGCCGATACTTCCATCAAAACCCGACAGCAGGCCGAGGAAGACATCGAGCAGATTCAGGAACAGCTCGACACCAAAGGTCGCGAGGCCGAGAGAATGATGAGCGACTTCGAGAGGCGGCCGCGTGACGACGACACCACAACCGCGCCGAACGAGGAAAACCAGGAACAATGATCGTAGTTATGAAACCCGGCGCCGGCGCCGAACACGTGGACCACGTGGTGCGGCTGGTGCGCGACTTCGGTCTCAAGGACCACGTAATTCAGGGCACGGACCGTACGGTGGTGGCGTGCATCGGCGACAAGCGGGCCGTGGACAAGGGCGCGATAGAGAACGCCCCCATGGTCGAACGGATCGTGCCGATTCTCTCTCCTTACAAGATGGCCTCCACGGAGGTCAAACGCGAGCGCACGGAAGTCCCTATCGGTCCGTCCGGCTTTCCTGTCGGCGGCAACAAAATCGGTGTCATCGCCGGTCCCTGCGCCGTGGAGAATCGCGAACAGATGCTGCGCATTGCCGACGCGGCGAAGGATGCCGGCTGCGTGGGGCTTCGCGGCGGCGCCTATAAGCCCCGCACCAGTCCGTACAGCTTCCAGGGACTGAGGGAAAAGGGCCTCAATATGCTCGCCGAGGCCCGGGAGCGGACCGGCCTGGCCATCGTCACCGAAGTCACCGGACTGGAGACCATCGACGCCGTCGCCGAATACGCCGACGTCCTCCAGGTAGGCGCGCGTAACATGCAGCACTATCCGCTGCTGGAGGCGCTGGGCAAGGTCGGTAAGCCCGTCATGCTCAAACGCGGCATGAGCGCCAAGCTGGACGAATGGCTGCTGGCGGCGGAGTATATAATCGACGCCGGTAATCCTCAGGTCATCCTCTGCGAGCGGGGCATCCGCACCTACGAGGAATACGTCCGCTTCACGCTGCCGTTGACGGTCGTGCCGGAGCTTCGTGAGCGCACACACCTGCCGGTGATAGTGGACCCGTCCCACGGGACCGGGCACGCCCACCTCGTGCCCGCGATGAGCCGCGCCGCGATCGCCGCGGGAGCGGACGGTCTGCTCATAGAAGCACACCCCGATCCCGAGCACGCCGCTTCCGACGGGGCACAGTCGATAGACCCCGCGTCGCTCAGCGAACTGGTGGCCTCGCTGGCCAAAGTCGCCCGCGCTCTGGGGCGCGACCTGTAAGCCAAGAGAATCCGGGGTGTTGACGCCGCCCGAGCGGGCGGAGATTATCTGTCCGACGCGTCTTGGACCAACCCACGGCTTAGCCGCTGTCATGGCACGTCGGGCAGAGAATGGAACATCTCCAGGGCACCAATCGCGACGACCGAACCCCGGTCATCAGGGCGCCGCTGCTGGCGGCCGCTGTGATTATGACCGCCGGTATAGCGGCCGGTCGCTATCTGCCGCTTCCCACCGGCTTCTGGGCGGTGCTGGGAGCCGCGGGCACAGCAGCCGCGTTGATCACGCTGCTTCGCCGTCGTCTTCACACGGCTGCAATCGCAGCAACGGCGGTGGCTATCTTCGGCGTCTCGGCGGTGCACGTACGGCTGTTGTATTACCACCTGCCCAACGAGCACGTGGTGACCTACACGTCGGAAGATTCCTCGCTGGCGACCATACGTGGTCGGATAGCGACGACCCCTCAAAGCTATTCCGATGCCGCGGAAGTTCGCTTCGGCTACCGCAGACCGCCGCGGACGAGCTTTCTGCTCTCGGCCGATGAGATAAAGACCAGCGACGGATACCAACCCGTAACCGGACTGGTTCGCGTTACCATCGATAGAGCCGACGATCGCCTCAGGATCGGACAGGTCGTCGAGCTTCTCGGCCGCGTCGGCCGCTCCCGACCGCCGGACAACCCGGGGCAGTTCGACTGGTCGCAGTTCGCCCGGCGCAACCGTACGTTGGTGTGGATGCGAGTGCCCGCGCCCAGCGGGGTGAGCATACTATCGGAACAAGCATCGCAGCCGGGGCTACTGGCGGCGCGGATGCGGGCGGCCGCCACAGAACACCTCACCGCCTGCGGCGACGCGCGAACCGGCCGACTGCTCAACGCCCTGATTATCGGCGAGCGCCATCCCGCCCTGCGTTCGCTGAACCGCACCATGGTCCGGGCGGGCATCGCGCACTTTCTGAGCATATCCGGACTGCATCTGGGCGTTTTTCTGGGCTTCGCCTACGCCGTATGCCGCCTGGCGATGCTCACGCCCCGGCGCAGTGCGGCCGTGGTGCTGGTGGTGCTGACGGCCTACGTGATGCTCGCCGAGCCGCGCGCCCCGCTTCTGCGAAGTGCGATAATGGCGGGCCTGGTCTGCGCCGGGGTGTTCGCCCAGAGGCGCAACAGCACACTGAACGCCCTGGCGCTGGCGTGCATACTGCTGCTGGCGATCGACCCGCTGCAGATGTTCGCGCCGGGGTTCCAACTGAGCTTCGTAATCGTCGCCGGTCTGATACTCCTGCACAAGCCGATGAAGATGTTCCTGTTCGGGCGATGGATTCGCCGGCGCGGATTGATGGTTTTTCGCCGTGAGCAGCGGCTGAAGCGCTGGATGTACTATAACGCCGCTGACTGGGGCATGGACGCGGTCTCCGCGTCGCTGACGGCGTACCTCGCGGCGGCTCCACTGGTGGCGCAACACTTCAATCTGTTCAGTCCGTACGCACCGCTGCTGAGCTTGCTGGTCTTTCCGCTGGTGCTGGCTGTTCTGATACCGGGGTATGTCTCCATCGCAACGGCAGTCCTGCTGCCGAACCTGTCGCACGCGATTTCGCGGATGGCGCACGGCTCGGCCGAGGCGCTGGCATGGGCTGTGCAGCAGTGCGAGCGGCTGCCGGGACTGAGCTTTGAGGTCCGCCCGGTCGGCGCAGGATGGGTGCTGCTGTGCTACGCGGTGCTGGCGATGGTGCTGCTGGGCCGGCGAGTGCGGCGAGGGCGGCTGGTCGCCGGCGTGGCGGCCTCGGCGCTGCTGATCGCCACGCTGCAAACACAGAGAGCCGCCGAACCCCCACCGGTTGCCGAGCTGCACATGCTCGCCGTCGGCGCCGGTCAGTGCGCCGTGCTGCGAACACCCTCCGGAGAGACCTTTCTGCTTGACGCCGGGACGCGCAGCGGCTTCGATGCGGCCGGCGAGGTGCTGCTGCCTTTCCTGCGGGAAATGCGCCTGCCGGCTCCGGAAGTGGCTTTCATCTCCCACGCAAACACCGACCATTACAACGCGCTACCGGGACTTTTAGACCGCCACGGTCTGCGGCGGGCATATCTGAACGATTACTTCGCGCGGCAGGACGAATCCGCCTCGGCGCAGGGGTTGATGCGTTTGCTGGCAGAGCACGACACAGAGATCGTGCGCCTCCGCGCAGGGCAGCGCATACGGCTGGGTCCGCGGACAGTCGCGCAGGTGCTTTGGCCACCCGCCAACGCGGAAGACTTGAGCGTCAACGACCGCTCCCTGGTGCTCAAGGTCACCTGCGACGAGTCCTCGGTGCTGGTCTCCGGAGATCTCGCGGAACTCGGCCAGGAAACCCTTGCCGACTGGACAGGTTCCGTTCGCGCCGACGCGCTGGTCTTGCCGCATCACGGCGGCTGGAAGCCCTCGCTGGCGGAGTTCGTGCGTGCTGTGGACCCAAGCGCGGTAATAGCAAGCAATTCAAAAGCGCCTCGCCCGCCGGCAAACGCCGATGACAGCGCGCGGACGTTCTATCGCGACCTTGCCGAGAAAAGCGACTATCACGTCACCAGCCGCGACGGATGGATCCGCGTGCGATTCGGCGCCGGCGGCGCCGACGTCGTCACCATGCACGGGCGATGAGGGCTTGGAAATCCATTCATCCGCCGATATCCTCGTCTCCGGGAGGTTACGGATGGCTGTTGAGTTCCGCATCATCAGCATAGGCACGATGTCGCAGAATCGTCTGTGGGGCGAGTCACGGGCTGTGCGGACCTCGCACGCCACCACCACGCTGGTCGTCGAAAATGACAGGCGCATTCTGGTGGACCCCTCGCTGCCCGCTGAGATACTGTCGGCGCGCTACAACGAACGAACCGGAAGACAGTTGGAAGACGTCACTGACGTGTTCTGCACGACGCTTCGACCGGTGCATCGCCGGAGCATCGCAGCGTTCGAACACGCCCGGTGGTGGACGTCCGAAGAGGAGCTGGAGACCTACGGACGGCATCTGGCGCATCTGGCGGACTCGGCCGGTCGGCTCAGCGAAGAGGACGCCAAAATAGTGGAAGCCGACCGACGCCTGCTGGAGCGGTTCCAGGCGGCTGAGGAGAAGTTTACCCCCCAGGTGAACTTATATCCGCTTGCCGGCGCGTCGCCCGGTTCGGCCGGTCTGCTGCTGACCCCGCCCACCCAGAGCATAGTGATAGCCGGCGACGCGGCGATAACCACCGATCACATTTCGCACGGACAAATCTGGCAGGGCTGCGCCGATACCGACCAGGCGGGCGAATCCCTGCGGGATATCCTGGAGATAGCCGACATCATCATCCCGGGCCACGACAACGTCATGCTCTCGCCGAGAAGACTGGTCTGATGTATAATTGCGTTGTTCTCATGTCGGAGACTATCACACAAGACGCTGACAGCGACGGCGAACAGGACTGCGACGGTTCCGAGGAACCGGAACCATCCGCGCACGCGCCATCGCGCGGCGCGCTTCGCGGCGGCGGTAATGCCGCCCGGGACGGAGGGCGCCGCTGATGTGGGGAGAATTCTTCGCCACCCACACCTGGCAGGTGCTGGCGATGCTCGCGCTGCTGGGTCTCTCGGGGTTCTTCAGCGGAACCGAGACGGCGCTTTTCTCGCTTTCAATCGGGCAACTGCATCGCCTCGGAGAAGGGGGTGCCTCGTCACGGCTGGTGCTGCGGCTGATGCGCAAACCCCGGCGTGTTCTCAACACCTTGCTGCTGGGCAACATGCTGGTGAACGTGGCCTTCTCGGCGGTTGCGGCTGTGCTTGTGCTGGATCTCAGGCACGTCGGCGCGCGGAGCTGGCAGTTGGCGATCGCGACCGCCCTGCCGGTGGTGTTGCTGATACTAGGCGGAGAGGTTACGCCGAAGATGATCGCGATCACACTCGCCCAGCGCTGGTCGATGGCTGTCGCCGGCGTACTGGCGGTCGTTCAGAAGCTCCTGCTCCCGGTGGTCTGGATACTGGAGTACGTGTGCGTAATTCCGCTGGTGCGTATCATAGCGCCCCACTCGGCCGGTGAGCCGCACATCAGCAGTAAGGAGCTGAACGCCCTGCTGGACCTTTCGGCCAAACGCGGAATCATCGACCACGACGCCAATACGCTACTGCAGGAGATAGTCGAGCTGACCGACATCCGCGTCTCGGAGGTGATGGTCCCGCGGGTGGACATGGTCGCCTACGACGTGAACAACCCGGCCGAGGGTCTGCTCCAGGTCTTCCGTCGGACGCACCTGCCCAAGGTCCCCGTGTATGACGGGACCATTGACAATATCCTCGGCGTAGTACACGCCAAGCGCTTGCTGCTGAACCCCAAGGCCCCGCTGCGAGAGCTTACAGCGGAAATCCCGTTCGTGCCCGAGACCGCCAACATCGAGAGGGCGCTGCTGCAGTTCCGTGTATCGCGAACGCAGATGGCGATCGTGGTGGACGAATACGGTGGAACGGCCGGTCTGGTAACGCTGGAGGACATACTCGAGGAGATAGTCGGAGATATCCCCGACCCGGACGAGGTTCGCAGCGGACCGGCCGTGCGCAAACTGTCGGACACCGAGTATCTGCTGGACGGCGACCTGTCCATACACGAATGGTCGGACGTTTTCGGAACGGATATCACCGAACGGCGCGTCAGCACGGTGGGCGGGTTCGTGACCCGACTGCTGGGTCGCGTCGCCCGCGTGGGCGATACGGTCAGCTACGGCAACCTGGAGTTCACGGTCGAATCGGTGCGCCGACGGCGCGTGGGCAAAATCCGACTGCAACTGACCGACGAACAACCGGACAAAAAATGATAGTGGCAGTTTCCGACATCGCGTCCCTGATCGGCTGGAGCGTGCTACTGTGCGTCGGCCTGGTGCTGTCGGCATATTACGCCGGCATGGAGACGGGACTGTACGTGCTGAACAAGATGCGGCTGGACCTGCGCGCCGAAAGCGGCGAGCGGCGCGGACAAACGCTCCGCGGACTTCTGCAAGACCCCAACAGCTTCCTCGCTGTTCTGCTGGTGGGCAACAACCTCGCCAACTACGCAGCTACTTTCGCCGTCAGCGGAATAGTTGTCGCCCTGGGCAGAAGGCAACTCGCCGAGGCGATGTCGCTGCTGGTGGTTACACCGATGCTGTTTATCCTCGGCGAGAGCGTCCCGAAGTCGATATTCCGCCGCAAGGCCGAGCATTGGGTGTATCGCATGAGCTGGCTGCTGCACCTCAGTCGGTTCGTATTCCGCTGGACGGGACTTGTTCCGTTGGTGCGCGGATTCGCCGTAATGCTGATGCGCCTGACGCGCCAGGGCAACCGTGAGCTTACGCCGCTGGCGCACGGGAACATATCGGCCGTCGTCGCCGAAGGCCGGGACACCGGCACGATTACCCATTTTCAGTCGGCGATGGCTGAAAGAGTAGTGCACATCCGTGAAGTCGTGCTTTCGGACGTGATGGTTCCCATGAGCCGCGTGGTGTGGGCGGAGCGCAACGTCACACGCCGTGAACTCATAGACCGGCTGCGAGGACACGAGCATTCACGCCTGCCGCTGCTGGACGAGCAGCAACAGGTCGTGGGAGTGGTGAACGTGTACGACGTTCTTATGGCGGAGGACTCCGAACCGGGCCAAAAGTCGCGCCCACCGTTCATCCTTCCGGAGGACATGACCGTCACCGACGCGCTGTATCGCATGAGACGCGCCCGCTCGCCAATGGCGATAGTCCGAGCGGCCGACGGCAGACACATCGGCATCGCCACCATCAAGGACCTCGTCGAAGAGATCGTCGGCGAACTGCAGGAATGGTAGCTTGGACTTTGTCGCACCGCGGGGGACAGAAACGCCGCAAATGGAGCTGGTTCATATGCGGCATCCCACAACACCATGCCGCTCACAGGTCAATCGCCCAGGGCTTTGACCAGCTCCCGGCAGATGGCGTCCTGCAGGTTCTTGGCGCGCCAGGCCTGTCCTGCGGGCACGTCGTTGACGAGTATCGAGAAGACCCAGGCGGGCTTATTGTCGACATCCAGCACGTATCCGCTCAGACAGCTCGAACCCCGGATATAGCCGGTCTTGGCGGCGACGCGCCCGCGGAAGCCGCTTTGCGACAAGCGATTTTCCAGCGTTCCGTCCTCGCCGCTGACGGCCAGCGACGACAGGAGCACCTCCCGGCCGGAGTCGCGCGCCAACTCCGTCAGTACGCGGACCATCGCCTCCGGCGAGACACGGTTTCCAGCGGACAGCCCGCTGCCGTCACGGACACTCAAAACCCCGGCCGGTAGCTCGAAGCGCCTCTGGAGAGCGGTTCTCATGCCACTCGCGCTGCCGGGCCAGGTCCCGTCACCGGCCGCCAGCAGCATGCACTCGGCGGCCATGTTCAAGCTCCGCTTGTTCGACCGGTCCAGAACCGTGCGCAGCGGCGTCTCCGTGCGGGTAATCTCGACGGCTTCGACGGGGACGTCCTCCAGGGAAACCTTCTCGAATGCGCCGTCGAAACCCACTCCGGCTCTGACGAGCCGGTCCGCGAAAACCCGGCCCAGCAGCAGTGGCGGGTCGTTGGCGGCCACCGGCAGCGGGTCCGGCGTGGTGGTGCTGACCTGCCCGCGAAGCGTAACGGTCAATTCGTCCGCGGCGGCGGACATCGACCAGACGTGGCGGCTGCTGCGTTTGACTTTGTTCAGCACGCGGATGAAGCGGCTCTGCGGCGTGACCCGCGGCTCTATGACGCCGCTGCTGTGAACCTTGAAACCGACGCCATAGCAGTTGTTGTTGAAATTCAGCGCCGCAACCGGCGCGGCGTACCATCGCTGATGCTGCCCCGCCGGCCAACCTGCCGGTCGGTACGGACCATCGGGCTTGCGAACGGCCAGGTATATCCGCCCGACGGGCCTGTCGCCGAAGTGCTCTCTCGCCGCTTTCGACCAACGGTCAAGCTCGGAATAGATATCCTCGCTTTTTTCCTCGGCTATGCGGGCATCGCCCAACGTCGGGTCGAATCCACCGACAACGTACAGGTCGCTTCCTTTCGCCAGCACGCGTGTGGTGAAGCTGTAGTCGTCTCCCAGCTCCGCGATGGCGAAGGCGGCCGTCATAAGTTTCTGGTTGCTCGCCGGCACAAAGGTCTCCGCGCCGTGCCGGGAGATAAGCTTTGGCCCGTCCGCGGAGCGGACGCACAGCCCAACGGTCGCGCCGGACTGCTGCTCGTAGTCGCCGACAATTTCCCGGACCCGCCCGGCGAGTTCGGCGTGTTTCGCGCTGGTCTGGGCGGTGGACGGAGCAGCCGTCAGCAACACCACCGCCATCGTCGCAGCCCATACGCGATTGAAGTTCCGTATCATCTCGCCTCCCTGCGGCCGGGGTGTGGGCCGGTCAGTCGCCGAAGCTGGTCTTCACCGCCCGCGCCGCCTGTATAGCGATATGGTCGGTCGGTACGGTGCGGACCTTCCCGGCTACGTCCTTAATCGGTATGGAGTCGATGCGGCCTTCGGTCTCGACCACCACGCGCCCGAAGCGACCCTCTCTAAGCAGCTCGTAAGCGTGGTAGCCGAACTGCGTCGCCAGCACGCGGTCTCGCGGCGTGGGCGTACCGCCTCGCTGAACGTGACCAAGTACGATGGCGCGGCTTTCCAGACCCGTGTTTTCCTCTATCCTGTCGGAGACGAACTTCGCCACACCGCCGAGGCGGATGGGGTCGGGCGAGTCCTCGTACACCCGGTCCACTATCTGCCCGCCGCCGACGGGCTTGGCGCCTTCTCCTGCGGCGATGATGGTGAAACCTCGTCCATGCTCGTTACGCGATGTACAGACCTCGGCGACTTTCTCCATATCAAAGGGGATCTCGGGGATCAGAATAACGTCGGCACCGCCGGCGATGCCGGAGTGCAGCGCCAGCCAACCCGAGTACCGGCCCATGATTTCCACGACCATCACCCGGTGATGGCTGGAGGCGGTGGTGTGGACCTTGTCGATCGCGTCGGTGGCGGTGGTCACGGCGCTGTCGTGGCCGAAGGTTATGTCCGTGCCCCAGAGGTCGTTGTCGATGGTCTTTGGCACGCCGACGACTTGCACTCCGCGTTCGATAAGCTCGGCCGCTCCGCTCATGGTCCCGTCGCCGCCGATAATCACCAGGGCGTCCAGTCCGGCCTGTTCGTAGTGCTCCAGGACCTGGTCTCGGACGTCCCGCGTGACCCATTGGCCGTTCTCGCGAACGGCGTAGGCGGCGGGGTTGGCCTTGTTACACGCGCCGAGTATGGTCCCGCCCTGCGTAAGTATGTTGCTGACGTCGTCGAAGGTAAGCTCACGATAGCGGTTCTCGATAAGCCCCAGGTAACCGTCCGCTATGCCGACAACCTCTATGCCGCCGAGCAGAGCGGCTTTGGTGACGGACCGGATGACGGCGTTCAGTCCCGGGCAGTCCCCGCCTCCGGTCAGTATGCCAATGCGTTTCAAGGACTTGCTCATATTGGTCTCCACGGCGCTTGGTGGGTTTCTCGACATATCCGACACTGACGAGATTAGAGGTTAATCCCCCGCTGGCCCGGCGGCAAAGAAAAGGATATAATGTTGCCCTCGGTACAGACCGATACGCATGGACGGTCGCCGGATGGTCGTCGCAGGAAGGAGCCGCTTTATGAGCTCTCCATCCGCAGTGGAGCGTAGAAAGCACCGCCGATGTCCGATGCCGGCGCGGGTGAACTTTCATCACAGCCCCTCCCGCCGGGATTGGCCCGGTCGGTGTGTGGACGTCTCTCACGGCGGCATGCTCATGTACGTGCCCGCCTCCGTCCCCATCCAGCCGGGACACCCCATTCAGGTAAAGATGGAAGCCATCAGCCGCCCCGAGTATGTCGGGCTTGGCGAGAAGGACGTGCCGGCGACGGTGGTGCGCGTGGATCGACACGCCATGCTCTCGATGGGGCACCTGGCCGTCGGCGTGCGCTTCGACAATCAGGACGACGATTAAGCCGCGACGCGCCACCCCGGCGCGGTCGTCGGCTTTACGCCCTGCCGATGTATTCGCCACTCCGCGTATCCACCTGTATCTGTTCGCCGTTCTCTATGAACGGTGGGACCTTCACACGCGCCCCGGTGTCGCAGAGGGCTTCCTTGTCCTGATTGGTGGCGGTGGCGCCTTTTATCTGCGGCGGAGTGTCCGTTACGGTCAGCACAACCGTCTTGGGAAGCTCCACGCCCACTATCTTCCCCTCGATGATGCATACCTGAACGCGGGCATTCGGCGTAAGGAATACGGAACTGTCGCCAACCATCTCGGCCGGGACATGCACCTGCTCGAACGTTTCCATGTCCATCATCACGTGCCCGGCGCCGTCGGAGTAGAGATACTCCATCTCCTTACGATCCACGAAGACCTCTTCGAACTCCTCGGTCGTGCGGAACCGCTCGGTTATAAGCTGGCCGCTCTGGATATTGCGCAACTGAACGCTCTGGTAACTCTGACCCTTGCCTTTGGCAACCTTCTCGTTGCTGACGACGCTCCAGACGCCGTCCTTGTACTTAACCGACTGGCCGGGCTTTACGTGTATTGCACGGATGCTCATTCAGCGACCTCCTGCTGCGGGGACCTTGTGAAATCAACATTGTAGCGACACTCACGATGCTTGCAAAGCCCCACCGGCGCG
>JBKHJB010000198.1:0-3994 GCA_046538345.1 Phycisphaerae bacterium | reverse complement strand
GTCTTTGCCAGCACGATGGTCTTCGGTCCGTACTGGTCGAATGCGATTTCGGCGCGTGTGTCGGGCCAGGGCTGCCGCCCCAGCCGCAGCACGCGCCCCTCGCCGAACCTCGGATGCCTGACGCGACAGCCCTGCCGCAGGTACTCGTATTCCGGCGGGAATTGCCGCTCCTGCTCTTCGTACAACCGCTCGATGGCGGCACGTTCGTCGGCCGGTGCGTAGAACCCCCCGCGCCTGAAACGCCGGGCCGCACCCACCCCCGACGGCGCCGGAGAAGTATGGTCCTCTGTTTCGACGTCCTCGCCGTCAAGCTCCGCGAGGAACGGTGACGTGCTCTGCGACTGCCCCCGGCCGCGGCGGACACGCCGTTGAACTTGTGTCAGCGTCAGCTCGTCCATGGCACGGGTCATTCCCACGAACAGCAGTCGCCGTTCTTCCTCCAAATCGCTGTCCTCGCCCGGGGCGTGCTCGCGCTTGAAGGGCAGCAGCCCGTCCTCGCAGCCGATGATGAAAACCTTCGGGAACTCCAATCCCTTGGCCGCATGCAGCGTCATCAGCGTCACGGCCCCGTCGCCACCCTGGAAGTGGTCCACGTCGCTTACCAGTGATACCTGGTAGAGGTAGTCCGCCAGCGAACCGCCGACGGTGCGGTCGAACTCGGCTGCCGTCGATATAAGCTCGTGCACGTTGGAAAGTGCCTGGCGTGTATCCTCGTCGTCCTTGGAGAGGTCCTCTTCCAGGCCGCTTTCACGGACGACGTCCTCGGTAACTTCGCGCACGGGCCTGTCCAGACGGCCGGCGAGTGAGCCAATTATGCGTGCAAAGCCGGCCGCTCGCTTGGCGCCGGCGGCGCCGAGTGTCTCCGCGTCGGCCCGGTCGCACGCCTCCAGCACCGAGCAGCCGTTCGCCTCGGCGAACGAACGCAGACGGTCTATGGTGGTGGACCCTATGCCCCGCGCGGGTGTGTTGATTATTCGCAGGCAGCTCAGGTCGTCCGCGGGGTTGACCAGCAGCTTCAGGTACGCCAGGACGTCCTTGACCTCCTTGCGGTTGTAGAACTCCGTGCCTCGCGCGATGCGGTAGGCGATGCCGCGTTTCAGCAGAGTCTCCTCCACCTGTCGCGACAGGGCGTTCACTCGATAGAACACGGCCACGTCGTCGAGTTTGCCGCCGGCGTCGCGATGAGCTGCGATGCGCTCGGCGATAAGCTCCGACTCGCTCTTGCCATCGTCGCAGGCGAGCACCTTGACCTTCGCCCCGCCCTGGCGGTGCGTCCAGAGCGACTTGTCCTTGCGCATGCGGTTGCGGGATATCAACCGCGAGGCGGCCGAGAGTATCGCAGCCGTGGAGCGGTAATTTTCCTCCAGGCGGACAACCACGGCGTTGGGATAATCGCTCTCGAACTCCATGATGTTGCTGACATCCGCGCCACGCCAGGCGTAGATGCTCTGGTCCGGGTCGCCGGTTACGCAGATGTTCTCGTGGTCCAGGGCGATTCCGTGGGCAATCAGGTACTGGGCGTGGTTGGTGTCCTGGTATTCGTCTATGAGCACGTAGCGGTAGCGTTCGCTCAGCGTCCGTCGGATATCCGGCCTATCCCGCAGCAGCATCGCCATCCGAAGCAGCAGGTCGTCGAAATCCAGCGCATTGTTGCCCACCAACAGGCGTTCGTACTCGCCGTATATCTGCGCCAGGCGGCGGTCGTAAGGATTGCCGGCCTGCTCGGCCATTGCCTGTGGGGACTTCAACTCGTTTTTCACACGCGAGATAGCCGAGTGTGCCTTGGCAGGTGTGAAGCTGCCGGAAGGCATCTGCAACCGCTCCAGTGCCTGCTTGAGCAGGCGGAGCTGGTCGGCACGGTCGTAGATGGAGAAGTTCCCGCTCAGTCCCGCTTCGGTGGCGAATTCCCTCAACAACCGGGCGCAGAGCGAGTGGAACGTGCAGACTGTAGCGCCGCGCGGCGTGTTAAGCTCGCCAACGCGCCGGGCCATCTCATCGGCCGCGCGGTTGGTGAACGTAATCGCCAGCACGTGCCAGGGCGCCACCCCGCTATGGATCAGCCAGGCCACGCGCCGGGTTATGACGCGCGTCTTGCCCGAGCCGGCGCCGGCGAGCACCAGCAACGGCCCGTCCACGTGCATAACCGCACGACGCTGGGGTTCGTTCAGGTCCGCGAGCAGGTCCAACCTCTTGCCTCCGTCTTTCAAGACGCCGACCAATATACCCGCCATCGCCGATACGGGCAAAGCCGAAGCGTTCGGTCCTTCTCGTGCGGCTTTATCACTTTTTCGCGCAGTAACTAAAGCGAGACCCCCACAAGCCGATGAATGCATCGGAACATCTTGTGACAGCGACGAGAGAACTCATGGAGAAGTACGCCAAGAAAGAAGTTCTGACGACCGGAGAGGTGGCGAGTATCTGCCACGTCGCTCCCCGGACCGTCAGCAAGTGGTTTGATACCGGCAAGCTCCGCGGATACCGCATTCCCGGCAGCAGGGACCGACGGATACCCCGCCAGCAGCTCGAGGCATTCATGCGCGCCCACGGTATCCCGCTGGACGCCCTGACCGGCGAGGCCTATCACGTTCTCATCGTGGACCCGGACCCCGTGGGCGACGTGGTGGAAAAGCTGCGGAACGAGGAAAGCTTCGAGGTCACGACCGCCAAGAACGGCTTTGAAGCGGGGGTAATCGCCCAGCGCATCCAGCCGGACGTAGTGCTGTTGGACATATCCGCCGAGGAGCTGGAGGAGGCGATCGCCATCTGCCGGAACATCAAGGATACAGACGTCTTGCGTTCGGCGAAGGTGATGGCCGCTGTTGACAACGCCGGAACCAACGCCGGGCGCCTGAAGCGCGAAGGTTTCGATGAGGTGGTGTCTCGGCCTTACACGGCCGCGGCGGTTCGAACCGCCGCGATCGAAGCCGGACGCTAGAGTAGTTTAAGTTTTTGTGTGGCGGATCAGCCGTCGCCGAGGACAAGCCAGGCAAGGACGCCGAAGCTGAAAGTGCCATTGGCGCAGCCGATGCCTTCGCATCGGTGATGCAGGCGGACGCGGCCTGGCGACGCCGCAGGCAGGCCGGACGCTACAGAAAAACTTAAACTGCTCCAGCAACCGAATACAGAATACAGGCCTGGTAAAGGCCTGACCGAGTCCCGGGCCGCCCGTGGAGGGCGCCGGACCGCCTTGAGGGGTTGGTTCCGCGCCGGGCGGCCCGACTTAAACAAAACCACCGACCGTCGTGCAGCGGACAGAGGGTTGTTACAGGGGCGGCGGCGGGGGCAGTCAGAATGGGGCCGATCGGGCGGCGCGGGTCAACAGGCCCACACCGCCCGGTCGTCGATATTATCGGCTGCACCACGGTGGTCCCCCGGCCGACCAGCGTCTCTCAAGCGCCATTAGGCAACGCTGCTACTCCTTGCTACGATTTTCTAATATCAACTCTTAAGCTCAAATACGAAAGCCCGGTTGGCGCCACGTGGAGATGGGGTAAAATAGTTTTATGAGCGGCCAGGCCTGGTAGCATCGGCCGCCAGTGAGAACACTTCGCGGAGGGACCCGCCGAAGAAACCCCGCAGGGAGGCAGATCGCTTTCAGCGACGGGCCTAAGTAGGCCTGTCGGGAGAAGACGGCGGTGAATCGGCCCCTGCTCAACAGGACCGCGGAGACCAGCGAAGTCCCCGCAGCGCCGTCGGGCGGTTATGCCCCGACGGGCGCCCTGAGCAACGTTCGCCGGAGATTGTCCCAATTGGGGCCTGTAACTTTGCACCACCGCGTACACGTCAGTTGTCGCCGTGTCTGCCGCGATGGTGTTGTCCTGGCGGCTCTCAGCCGATACCGGGAAAACGAAGGGCGCTATCGCCCGGCGGATCCCCATCCGACGGTAACCTGGCAGGCATAGACGCTCGGCTTTTCCGAACCACCCGGCTTCCGGGGTCAGAGCCGGTTGCGTTGTAAGCCTTCGCGAGGGGCGGACGACAGCGGTGGGCTTGC
>JBKHJB010000025.1:0-18398 GCA_046538345.1 Phycisphaerae bacterium | reverse complement strand
CCCACGAGGCCGGCGCCCGCGCTTGATTCGCCGCCTCGTCTTCGATAGCATTCCCGCAAAGGGAGCTACCAATGGACCTTGCCGTAAGCAGTTCACCGAACCTTCACGGGACCGTTCGCATTCCGCCGAATAAGAGTCATTCGTTCCGCGCGCTGATAATGGCCGCCCTCGCCGAGGGCGCCAGTCAGATAACCGCGCCGGCCGTCTCCAACGACTGGATGCGCGGCGTCGAGGCGCTGGAGATGCTCGGAGCGGAGGTGGACCCCAAAGCCAACAACGTCTGGCATGTCTCCGGAACCGGCGGGCAACTGCAGACCCCCGACGATGTCATCGACTGCGGGAACAGTGGCATTATCCTGCGGTTTTTCATGGCCGTTGCCTCGCTGTGCGAGGGCTATACGGTCCTCACAGGCGATCATTCGTTGCGGCACCTGCGGCTGTGCCGGCCTTTGATAGACGCCCTGAACAAGCTCGGCGCCTGGGCGGTGTCCACCAAGGGCGACGGGCACGCGCCGGTTGTGGTCCGCGGCCGACTGCGCGGCGGTAGTGCGGAGATCGACGGTATGGACTCCCAGCCGGTCTCGGCGCTGCTGACGGCGGCGTCGCTCGCCGACGCCCCGACCGAGATTAACGTCCACAGGCCCGGCGAGAAGCCCTGGGTGGCGCTGACACTGGATTGGCTGCGCCGCTGCGGCGTGGACTACGCCAACGAGGATTTCCAGCGCTACCACGTCCGCGGACGGGGCAAATGGAACGGCTTTGAGGTGCGGATTCCGCTGGATTGGTCGGCGGCCCTTTATCCCATCGCCGCGGCCGTTCTGACACAGGACAGCGAGTTGCGCCTGCCGGGAATGGATGTCAACGACGTTCAGGGGGACAAGGAGGTCGTCAACATCCTGCGCGACATGGGCGCGGAGATTACCACCAACGACGGCGAGGTGGTTGCCCGTTCCTCGTCGTTGACGGGCACGGAGATAGACTGCAACGACTTCATCGACCAGTTCATGCTCCTGGCGGTGGTGGGCGCCTGTGCCGAGGGCGAGACCGTCCTGACCAACGCCGAGGTCGCCCGCTACAAGGAATGCGACCGCATATCGGAGATGACCCGCGCTCTGAAGCAGCTCGGCGCCGACGTCGAGGAACGTCGCGACGGGCTTGTCGTACGCAAGAGTAAGCTGCGACCCGCGAAGCTGGACAGCAAGGGCGACCACCGAATGGTAATGACGCTGGCGGTCGCGGGTCTGCTCGCGGAAGGGCGGACGATGATCTCCACTGCCGAGTGCATAAGAAAGACATTCCCGGACTTTATCACGCAGATGCAGTCCGTCGGCTGTGATATGACCGTGCGAGAGTAACGCCCCTCGGCCGTGGCGTAAGGTTACTGTTGCTGCTTTTCCGGCTCCTCCGGCTGCTTGTCTTTCCGCCGCCTGGGGCGACGACGCTTGCCGGTCTTGCGTTCTTCGCGGAGTTGACGGCGATGCTCGCGACGTAACTCAAGCGCCTTGCGGTATGCGACCACCGCGTAGCGGATGGCTACATAGGTTATGAGCCCCAGCACAGTCGCGACGGTCAAGCTTCCCAGCCACAACGGCGCAAGGACATGATAGGTCGCCTCCCACCACGCCTGGACGCGGAGTACCCATGTCTCGATCCATGAATCCCCCGAGACCAGCAGAATCTGCGTGAATCGAGGGCGTTCGTGATGCCCTGACAGCAGCCAGCGTCCCAGCGCGAAGTTGGGGTAGTAAATCGCGCCGAGTGTGAGGGGGTTGGATATCCACACGAACGGAAGGCCCACCAGTTTGTTGGCCCCCAGCAGCCAGGACAGCGCCAGTGCGATGAGCATCTGGAAGCCCAGCGTCGGCGTCCAGGTAACGAAGATGCCTATCGCCACGCCCAGCGCGATGCGGTGTGGCGTGTCGTCCACGTGCAACACGCGATAGATGAAGAACCCCTCTAACCTTCTCAAGAGCATCTTTACCGGCATGGCACCTTGCCCCTGGGACCTTTCCGCACCAGCGGAATCGTGTTTGCCGCGGGCTGTCGACGCATCTGCATTCGGGACATTATGCCCGAAATGCAGTCGATCATAAAGCTCTGTTGGCGGCTGCCATCTCCTCGACGGCGCGGACGATCCGCTTCGGATCGATAAGTTGCATGCAACTTGTATGATCGCACGACCGCCTCAGACACCCGCGGCAGGGCACGTCCGCCGCGACGGTACGACCCAGCCGATACGGTCCGGTGCGGCGAGGGCGTGTAGGCCCGGCGATGCTCACCACAGGTACGCCCACAGCCGGGGCAATATACTGGGCGGCGGAGTCGGCACAGACGACCGCGCCCGACGCGGCGATCATGCCGACCATCTCGTCCACGGTCGTCGAGCCACACAGGTCAGTTACCCGCGGGGACTGATCGGCCGCGATTGCCGCGCAAAGTTCCCGTTCCGAACGCGAGGGCGAACCGAGTATCACAACAGGACGCGAACGCGCCAGTTCCGCCACCACTTTCCGCCAGTGGCGCACGGGATACTGCTTGGTCGCCCAGCGCGTCGGCGGGACCGCAGCTACAAACTGCCCGTAGCTTAATTTCCACTCGCTGCAGATCCGTGAAGCGGATTCCCCGCCTCGAGAGGAGACCTCGAGAGTGAAGTCCTCTCCGCGGGCGTCTATACCCAGCGAACGGGCAAGCTGGATGTTCTGGTCCACCACGTGCTCGGCCGTGGGGCGGATGTGTCGGTTATACGCCGGACGGGACAGGGGTTCTCTGGGGCTTACCCAGCCGGCCCGCAGCGGCGCGCCGGTGGCGAGCGTGAGCATGGCGCTTCGCATAAGCCCCTGGAGGTCGATGGTCCAGTCGAACTTCTCCGCCCGCAAGCGCTTAAGCAGCTTGGAGAGTTGTCTCGGCTCGGTGAGCCAGGGTCGCTGATAGATAATTGCCTCGTCGAGGTCGCTGTCGTGTGCGATCACGTCGGCGAAGCGTTCGTCCAGAAGCCACGCCAGATGTGCCCGCGGGAAGCTCCGTCGCAGTCCGCGAAGTACAGGCACAGCGGTTATCACATCGCCCAGCGAGCTTGGTTTGACGATCAGCGCGCGAGCGGGCGGGCTGGTTGTGGCCTGCGGTGTTGTCATCCCGCGGGTCTCCGTGCCGCCCGCTGGCGCCTGCGGCGAGAGCGGATCTGAAGTTGCAGCTTTTTCGCCGACCATTGCTCCAGTACGCGCCAGTATGGTTTGAAGTTCACCGGCGGCGAACCTGGGCGGCGAAGGTAGCCCAGCAGCATCCGCAGTCGTCCGGCGTGGTTGACAACCGGGCACTTCAGCAGCGAGACGTTCAGGCGCATCAGTCCCTGGAACCGTCGGCGGGTGGTCAGCCGCCGCACCCTTCGCAGGCCGTCCAGGTCTATAAGCACCACCTCCGGGCGTTTGGGCGGCGACCAGCGGATCAGCAGGTTCGACGCCTTCAGATCTCGATGGGCGAAGCGGTTGTCGTGCAGACGGCGCAGGAGGCGTCCGAGCTGCCAGAGCACCGCCTGGGCGAGCTGTTGCTGCTCGGCCGGTGTAAGTGCCGTGTCTTTCGTCTCCACGGGCGATAGCCACTTGTTCAGGAAAGAGTGCAGGTCGCGTCCTTCGACGGCCTCGGTTATCAGTATGCTGTCCAGCAGCAGAGGCCCGCGCCGTCGCTCCATCTCCGCAAGCGGAAGGGCCGTTGCGATGCGTCGTGTCAATAGCTGATGCCCGTGCTTGAATGCCTTTTTGGCCCGGCTCGGACGGATGCAGTCGGCCAGCGCTCGGCGAAAATGTTTACGCCGTGACCGCTTGATATAAACGTCGAGCTCGTGTTCACCCACCCGCAGTCGCCGGCGCACCACCATACTCGAGGCGGAGTCCTTCAGGACTGTCACATCCTCGCCTTCAAGCAAAGATTCCGGCTCTGCCAGCGCAGCTTGCCAGTCGGATTCACCGAATGTGAACTGTGCGGCCCGACTGCCGGCCATTTGCCGCTTGGATGCCAGCACCACGTGTCCCCGCCAGCCGCGGGCCTGTTTGACGGGCGTGAAGTAACGGTTGTGGTCGAATATCCGCCGGTCGCGGCGGGCGTGCTGGCGGCGACGGTGGCGCCGGGCGAAAGTCTCTATCATCCGTTGCCAGCCGCGAAGCGTGCCCTGCGTCTGCGACGTGCGCAGATAGTGCACCAGGAACCGCAGACGCTCGGTGCGGGTGGTGAAAGGGTATCGGTCGTGGAACAGTTGCGCAAGGTTGGCGGCGCGCCGACGGCGCGAGAGGCGCCTGCGCCGCTTCATGCGGTGAAGGTCGGTAAGCACCGGCCGGATGACCCCGTCGTCGTCGGTGCGTATCAGCACGTTGCCACAGTGCAGGTCCTCGTGAATAACGCCGGCGGAGTGCATTCGTGCGACCATCTCCGCCAGCGCCACGCACGCCCGACGGAGAGCGCGTCCGCCTTCCCGACCTGACTTGAGCTGCTCGAGATGCCACTTATCGCCGCTCAGCGCCGGCGCCACCTCGGCCGATACGAACCACTCGGTCCGCCCGTTGCGCATAGCCGCCAAAGGACGGGGCGTGTGCACTCCCTGTGACAGCAGGTATTGCGAGAACCACATCTCCCGCTCGGCGACGCTCCGGGAGAGCATCCGCCGCAGGCGATGGGCCAGAGATTGTCCGTGATAGTGCTTCAGGTACACCGGCTCGGCTGCCACGGTCCCGCGATAGACCGTACGGGAGGCGTTCCGCTTGACGCGCTCGAAGCCGTTTTCTTCCGGTCGGCGCAGCGTCGAAAGTTCGCCGGAGAGCAGCTCTGCCGCTTGCTTATCGGCGAATGTCACTCGCACCTGTTCGCCGGCGCGAGGGTCGTTGGCATGGATGGATTGCATGTTCTCCGACGATTTGCGGCCCGCTGGCTTCGGCTCCCGCGGCCTGCCGCGTCGGCGGGGCGGGAACATCGCATTGTAATCCCGGTACGATATGTCCTTCAAGCCGATGTGACCGCGAGGGCGGATTTGTATATCTCGTCCAACAGCCGACGGCAGTTCTCACGGTCGTGATTCTCCGCGGCGACGGTCCGCGCATCGCAGGCGAGCCGAGCGGCGAGGTCGGCTTCCTCTATCAGGCGCAACACCGCGGCCGCCGCGGAGCGCACGTCTCCGGCTGGGCAAAGCAGCCCGGCGCGGTTGTGCCCCACGCACTCACGCATTCCCGCGGTGTCGGTGGCGACGACGGGCAGCCCCGCGGCCAATGCCCTTACCGCCGCGGCGATTGTCCGCCCGTTCGTGGCGAGCACCAGCGCAACGTCCGCGGCTGCAAGTACGTCCGCATCGGTCAGGACGCCCGCGGTGAAGTCTATTTTGTCGGAAACTCCCGCCGTCTCGGCGAAGTAGCGGACGTGCGGCTCGAACGCTCCGCCGCGGGCTACCGCCAGGTGTACGTCGCAGCCGGCGTGATGGCATATACCGTGTGCCCATATCGCCTTGCGCGCCCCGCTGTCGCGGACCAGCGGACCCGGCGCCACCAGCAGTGTACTGTCCGGGGACAGGTGCATCGCCTCGCGGGCGCGGCTGCGGCGGGCCGTGGCGTCTTCCACGGGGTCACCCGGCGGCGGAAGCACACGCACGCTGCCTTCGGGTCCTCCGGCGGCGACCATGCGTTCACGGGCCTCGGCGGTGGGGATGGTGCAGAGCAACCGGGCTTTGTGAAGGCGACGGAGCAGCCACTTCAAAGTCCGGGCCTGGGGGACCGACGCCAGCGAGAGGACGACAGGCGTGGCTGTCCGGGCTGAAAGGGCGGCCGTCGCCGACCGCGGCGACCAGGCGTGCAGGACATCGGCCTCGGTGGTCCGGCGCCGGAGATACCTCCCGGCGAGACGGGCGACGCCCAGCGGGCAGTGGACGCGCGCGAATTCCTTCGTCAGCGCCGAACCGGCCGGCGGCTCGCCGATGGCAATTATCCGGTCGTTTTCCCCCGCCAGCAGCGAAAGCTGGTCCAACGCGTCCGGAGGCGAAGTTTCGTCTATGACGTGGACGGCTGTGGTCATGCCGGGCATCATACGCCGTGGCGGTGAGAGCGGCAAGGCGACTCGTCGGGCCGGGACGTGGCAGGACCGGCTGGTGAGGGTTTGCCTTTGCGACGGTGGCGCGTAACATATGCTGTGTCGTAAGATAGGCCGGGACGACGCCAGTCACGGTTCCGGAGAATGGAAAAGTGAAGCCCATGTTCGATCGCTGTGCGAAGAACCCCATACTCAGGCCGCAGGATATGCCGTTTCCCTCCGAGGCGGTGTTGAACCCCGGCGCGTGCGAGCACGACGGACAGGTCGTGCTGCTGCTGCGGGTCGAGGACAACGCCGGATATTCCAGCGTGTACGTCGCCCGCAGCGACAACGGCGTTGACGGCTGGGACATCAGCCGCACGCCGCTGTTGGAGTACGGCAATCCGCGCTGGCGGTACGAGAAGTGGGGCGTGGAGGACCCCCGAGTGACCTACGTTCGCCAGCGAAATCAATACTACATCACGTACACGGCCTATTCGTCGGCGGGCGCGGCGGTGGGGCTGGCCCGCACGCGCGATTTCTCCAAGGCCGAGCGAATCGGACTCATATTCTCGCCCAACAACAAAGACGCCGTTCTGCTCAGCGAGCAGTTCAACGGGCGCTGGGCGGTCCTGCACCGCCCGGATGCCGGCGGCGGGATCGAGAACATCTGGAGCGCCTACTCGCCGGATTTGGTGCATTGGGGCGAGCCGCACTGCGTGCTTCCGGAGGGGGCCGGACCGGCGTGGGATGCCGAGAAGGTTGGTTCCGGTCCGCCGCCGGTGCTGACCGAGCACGGCTGGCTGCTGCTTTACCACGGGGTGAAGCTTTATGCCGGGCAGATGGCGTACCGCGTGGGAGCGGCGCTGCTGGACAGGGACAAACCCCACAAGGTCATCGCCCGCGGCCGACGGAATATCTTCAAGGCGTCGGCCATCTATGAATTTTCCGGACTGATTCCCAACGTTGTATTCCCCACCGGTCTGCTGCTGCGAGGGGACGAGCTGTGGATGTACTACGGGGCGGCGGACACCACAGTGTGTCTGGCGACAGCGAAGCTCGAGACCATAATCAACGAGCTGGCGTAGTCCGATAAGGGGGCTGTTTCGGCGGACGGCTTGTCTGCGCGACTCTATACGGTAAAATCACCAGGATGGACCTGGCTCACATTCGAAACTTCAGCATTATCGCTCACATCGACCACGGCAAGAGCACCCTTGCCGACCGGGTGCTTCTGCGCGTCGGGGCGATTACCCAACGCGAGTTCCGCGAGCAACTGCTCGACGAAATGGACCTGGAGCGAGAGCGGGGCATCACGATAAAGGCCTCGGCCGTTACGATTCCCTACGAGCTGGACGGCGAGCAGTACATGCTGAATCTCATCGACACGCCGGGGCACGTGGACTTCGCCTACGAGGTCAGCCGGTCGCTGACGGCGTGTGAGGGGGCTTTGCTGGTGGTGGACGCCGCGCAGGGGGTCGAGGCCCAGACCGTTGCCAACGCGCACCTTTCGAAGCGTAACAACCTTGTTGTTGTCCCGGTGGTCAACAAGATAGATTTGCCGACGGCCCGGCCTGAAGATACGGCCATGGAGATGGAGCACTTGCTGGGCACGCCGGCGGAGGATTGCATCTTCACCTCGGCAAAGTCCGGCGAGGGTGTGGAGGATATGCTCCAAGCGGTGGTGCGCCACGTTCCGCCGCCCAGCGGCGATCCGGAAGGCAAGGTCCGGGCACTGGTTTTCGACAGCACCTACAACGACTATCGCGGCGTTATTGTTTACGTGCGCGTCTTCGACGGGCGACTCTCGGCCGGCGACGAGATACTGATGATCGGCTCCGGAGAGACCTACACCGTCCAGGAGCTGGGCAAGTTCACGCCGCGCCCCACACGGGTGGATTCGCTGGGCGCCGGCGAGGTGGGATATTTCTGTGCGGCCATCAGGACGCTGGCATCGGTGCACGTGGGCGACACGGTGACGAAGGCGGACAGTCCGTCGAGCGAGGCGATGCCGGGTTACCGGCCGCCGAAACAGATGGTCTATTGCGACTTCTACCCTGGCACGGAGACGGATGTTACCGAGCTGCGGGACGCCCTGGAGAAGCTGCAACTGAACGATTCGTCGCTGACGTTCCAGCCGATACATTCCGACGCGCTGCACTTCGGCTTCCGCTGCGGCTTTCTCGGCATGTTGCACATGGAGATAGTCCAGGAGCGGCTGGAGCGGGAGTACGATATCGACGTCGTGCAGACCGCGCCCACCGTGCCGTACGAGGTGCTGCTGCGGGACGGCGGCACCATCGAGGTGGACTCCGCCGGTGAGCTGCCCCCGCCCGGCGACATTGAAGAGACACGCGAACCGGTGGCGAAGGTGGACCTGATCGTTCCCAGCGACGCGATAGGCGCGGTGATGATGCTCGCAGAGGAGCGCCGGGGAGAGTATCAGCACACGGAGTATCTCTCGGCAGAGCGGGTGATTCTGACATACGAGCTTCCGCTGGCGGAGATAATCTACGACTTTTACGACAAGCTCAAGAGCGCCACCCGCGGCTACGGTACCATGGACACCGAGTTGCTGGGCTATAGAACGAACGACCTTGTCAAGCTTGATATACTGGTCAACGGCGAGCCGGTGGACGCGCTGGCGATTATCTGCCATCGCAGCAAGGCCGACCAGCGGGGCCGGCGGGTGATACAGAAGCTCCGCAAGGAAATTCCCCGCCACATGTTCGAGGTTCCCTTGCAGGTGGCGATCGGCTCGCGGGTCATCGCGCGAGAGACCATCAAGGCGGTGCGGAAGAACGTAACGTCGAAATGTTACGGCGGCGACGTGACCCGAAAGCGCAAACTGCTGGAAAAGCAAAAGGCCGGCAAGAAACGCATGAAAATGGTCGGCAACGTGGAGATTCCACAGCAGGCGTTCCTGTCGGTCCTTGCCAGCGAGGACGAGTAACGTCAAGTTCGGCCAGGGGGAGCACGGAGCGGTTATTTACGGATGGCTTGCGCCCGAGAGGTTGACTCACACGCAATCACAGTCTGATGAGTAGTGACGAAGGCACACAATATATCGGCCGTGGCGACGTAAGTCTGCTGCGACAGTTCTTCCGGTACGTAAAGCCGTACAAGCGGCCGCTGGTGGGCGTCTATGGTATGCACCTGGCCAACGGACTGCTGAACCTGCTGCCGGCGTTCAGCTTGCGGTACTACTTCGACATGGTAGTCGCGCCGCGCCCGGTGAGCTTGTTGGGGTTCTCCATCGACCCGCGACCTTACGTCCAGGGTGTCGAGGACAAGATATTCTGGTCGATAACGTATTTCGTGGCGCTGGTGCTGCTGATTATCGGGGCCAACCTTATCGGCGTGGTGATGTGGCGGGCGGGCACACGGGTCATCCAGCGACTGCTGCTGGATATCAAGACGCACATCATCCACCACCTTCACAAGCTGTCACTGTCGTATTTCCACCGCGAACGGACCGGCAGCGTGCTTACGCGCGCGGTGGACGACGTGATGCAGATGCAGCGGATGCTCAAAAACTCCTTCGACCTGTCCTATTCGGGCGTGCATCTGCTGGTCGCGCCGCTGTTGATGCTGTCGATGAGCCCGGTGTTGTTTTTGTTCTGCCTGGTTCCGCTGCCGATTATCTTCTACACGGTCTGGCGCATTCGGCGGAAGCTCAGGCCGCTGTATCGACGTCAGCGGGAGAAGCAGGCCCAGGTAAACGCAGCCGTCCACGAACAGCTTTCCGGCATCCGCGAGATCAAGGCGTTCGGGCAGCAGCAGGCCGCCCAGGACGACATTACCCGCGTTAACGAGGACTACGTCCGCGCGGTCAACGACGCGATGAAGGTTTTCAGCGTCAACCACCAGACCATGCACGGAACGCGGGACTTCGCGATGGTCCTGCTGGCGACCGGCGGCGGATTGCTGATCATCACCGGCACGGGCAACGTGACCATCGGGATGATCCTGTCGTTCCTGCCGTTGATGCGGTCGTTCTTCAACCCGTTCGTGCGGCTGGGGCGGTTCTACGACGTTATCCAGCGAGGGCTTGCGAGCACCGAAAGAGTGTTCGAGTTCTTCGAGATAGAACCGGATATCCGCGACAAGCCCGACTCCAAGGACGTCGAAATCACGCGGGGCGAGGTGGAGTTCCAGGACGTTACCTTCGAATACGAGCCGGACCAGCCCGTTCTGGAGGACATCAATCTCCGCGCCGAACCGGGCGAGACCGTCGCGGTCGTGGGAAGCACCGGGTCGGGCAAGAGCACGCTGGTATCGCTGATACCGAGGTTCTACGACCCCCAGCGGGGCAGGATTCTTCTGGACGGCTATCCTCTTACCGACATCAGGATGGAATGCGTCCGCGGCGCGGTGGGCATAGTCTTCCAGGAGACATTCCTGTTCTACGGGACCATCGCGGAGAATATCGGCTTCAGCCGCCAGGACGCCTCCCGCGAGGATATTATCGAGGCCGCCAAGCTGGCGAATATACACGACTTCGTCGAGTCGCTGCCGGACCGCTATGAGACCCGCGTCGGCGAAAGGGGCGTAACACTCTCCGGCGGGGAGAAGCAGAGGGTGGCGATTGCCCGGATGATTCTGAAGGATCCGGCGATCGTGATCCTCGACGAGGCGACCAGCGCCCTGGACACGGTAACCGAACGCCTTGTCCAGGAGAGTATGGATCACCTGATGGCCGGGCGGACGAGCTTCATCATCGCCCACCGCCTGTCAACGGTACGCAACGCCGACAAGATCCTCGTGATGGAGCACGGCAGGATAATCGAGCAGGGCACGCACGCGGAGCTTATCTCCCGCGAGGGGCGATATGCCGAGTTGGCTGTGGGTGTGATGTAGCTCGCCCGTTTCCTGCCGGCAGGGAGGTAGCTTCTCCACACTATCTGGTTTTGCGGAGGATATCCCAGTACGCCCCGCGGGCGCCGGCGGCGATTGCGCGGACGAGCGGCTCGTTGTCGCTGTAGTTGTAGCCCTTCTCGTCGCTGTCGAGTTCGGGAGCCGGTTCGAAGAACCTTTCGTCGCCCTCGATAAGCTCACGGACCAGCTCCGACGGCATCTCGCCGAGGTCCGGCGAGATAAAGAACGTCGGACGGACGAGGTCCACCGGGCCGTCGTAGCGGCGTCGGATTCCGGGGTTCTTTTCCAGCGGTCCCTCGGCCGCCAGGTGTGACGCGATGACGGTACCCTCGTAGAGGCGTAAGCCCAAGGCGGCGCCCACGCAGTCGGGGTCTATGCTCTTGAAGAACTCTATCGTCTCGGCGACGGTTTCGCGTGTCTCTCCCGGTCCGCCCAGCAGCAGGTCGAACATGGCCGTCATACCATGCTCGCGGCAGAGGCGGCGGGTGGTGGCTATGTCCTCGCGGCGATGGGGATGCCCGTAGCTTTGGAGCATCCTGTCGCTGGCTGAGTCGGCTGTGAAGTCGATACCCACGCAGCCGGCGTGGCGCATGGCGCCGGCGAGTTCGGCATCAAACGGCGTTACAGTGAGGTATGCGTACCAGCGGAGGCGCCGGCCAAGGTCGCGACGGTCCAGCTCGCGGCAGACAGCCAGGGCGTGCTCGCGGGGGATGTTGAACTCCCCATCGCAGAGGTGCAGCACGCTCACGCCGGCGGCAAGCAGGTTCTCCGCCTCGTCGGCCACCTCTCCGGGTTCCCGGCAACGGACGGCCGGTCCTTTCGCCAGCGGGTCGGCGCAGTATGCGCAGCGGCGGTCGCAGCCACGCTTGGTCTCCAGGCCTATCTGCCCGCCCAGCCGCAGGTACTCGGCATTGTCCACGGCGTCGCGTGTGGTCGGCAATCGCAGCGGCGTGTTCCAGGCCGGCGGGTTTGTGCGCACCTCATCGCCGTCGTGCCACGCAAGTCCCGGGACGTTCGAACAGTCGCCACCTTTGCGCAGGCGGCGGTACAGCTCCGCCAGCGACCATTCCCCGTCGCCGCGGATGCCGAAATCGGCGCCGGTTTCGGCAAGTATGCGAGCCGCAAAGATCGAATACCCCACCCCGCCGAGAACTATCGGAGCGTCGGTTAGTTTCCGGATTCGCTCGACTGTGCGGACAAGCTTCGGTACGAACCACGTCGCGCTGGGCCAGAAGCAGTCGTCTGCGTTGCGGAAACTCAGCCCCACCAGCGTCGGACGCTTCCGGGCGAAGTGGGTAATCCAGTCCGGTCCGGCCCCGGCCTATGGCCGAGAGGTCCAGCAGATGTGTTTCGATGTCGGCCGCACGGGTGGCGGCGGCGATATAGTCCAGTCCCACCGGGGCGATGGGTGGGACCATCGTATTGGTGTTGATAAGCGTCAGCACGGACCAAGCATATCAGCCGCGGGCAAGCCCGACCAGAGCGGCGTCAGTCGGCGCACTTGCCCGTCCAGCAGTAGGTGCAGAGTTTCTCCGCGTCGATGCCGATTGCCTCGATGAGATCGTCCAGCCGCTGATATTGCAGCGAGGTCAGTTCCAGACGCCGGCGGATGATCTCGACCATTTCGGCGTGCTTGTCTCCGTCGCTGTCGGCGTAGGGTGTGGGGTCGGGGGCGTCGTCGCCCTCGATTTCGGCAATTGCCCGGCGCGCCGCGAGGTCCAGCTCCGACCGCGAGCGGGAGAAGTTCAGAAACGGACAGTTGAACAGCAGCGGCGGGCAAGCGGGGCGCATATGGATCTCCTCGGCGCCGTATTCGAAGATCCGGCGGATGGTGTCCCTCAGTTGCGTCCCCCGGACGATGGAGTCTTCGCAGAACAGCAGCCGATTGCCGTCGATCATCTCGCGGATGGGTATGAGCTTCATCCTCGCCACCAGGTCGCGAACCCGCTGATTGGGCGGCATGAAGCTCCTCGGCCAGGTGGGGGTGTATTTGACGAAAGGCCTCTGATAGGGGAGCTTGGACTCGTTGGCGTATCCCACGGCGTGGGCCGTGCCGGAGTCCGGAACGCCGGCGACGAGGTCGATGTCGCATTTCTCACGTCGCGCCAGTGCAGCGCCGCAGCGGTACCGTGCGGTCTCGACGTTCAGCCCCTCGTAGCTGCTGGCAGGGTAGCCGAAGTACACCCAGAGAAAGGCGCATATCTGCATTTTCTCGCCGGCCGGCGCCATTTGCTCGACTCCCTCGGGAGTGATAAGCACGATTTCCGCCGGGCCGAGATAGCGTTCTATCTCGTAACCGAGGTTGGGAAAGGCGCAGGTCTCCAGCGTTGCGGCGTAGCCCGTGTCGTTACGTCCGACGACGACGGGGGTCCGCCCCAGCCGGTCGCGCGCGGCATATACGCCTTCGTGGGTCAGCAGCAATATGGAGCACGAGCCATCTATGCTCTCCTGTGCGATGCGGATGCCTTCGGTGAAGCTTTCGCCCTGGTTTATCAGCGTGGCGACGAGTTCGGTGGGGTTCACCCGTCCGCCGCTCATCTCCGAAAAGTGCGTGGCGCGGTTGTCGAACGCCCGGCGGGCCAGCTCGTCGGCGTTGCGGATAGCGCCGACGGTAACTATCGCGTATGTTCCCAGGTGCGAGCCGATAATCAGCGGCTGGTCCTCGTTGTCGCTGATGACCCCGATGCCGGACGAGCCGTGCAACCGGAAGATGTCGTCCTCGAACTTCGAGCGGAACTGGCTGTTGGTGATGTCGTGGATGAAGCGTATGAAGCCCTCTTCGTTGAGTGTCGCCATACCGCCGCGGCGCGTACCGAGATGAGAATGGTAATCGGTGCCGTAGAAAAGGTCGGTTACGCAGTCGGTCCGTGCCGCTACGCCGAAAAAACCTCCCATGGGCGATGGTCTCCTTTTGATATGTCCTTCCGCCGTCCGCTTCGCGGTGTCGGAGGGTATAGTTTAATCCGGCCTGCTCATTGTTCACGACCGCCGGCGGCTATCCCAGCCGGGGCGGAACGCCGTCGGCGGGCAGCGCCTCATACCCGGCGATGAGGTCGCGGTAGAAAAAGAAGCTGTCCTTCGGTACACGGCGCAGGTCGGTGTAGTCGCAATAGACCAGCCCGAAACGCTTGGTATAGCCGAAGGCCCATTCGAAGTTGTCGATGAACGACCATGCGAAGTATCCCCGCACGTCCACGCCGTCGCGTATCGCGTGGGCAACGGCGCCGATGTAAGTGCGGAGGAACTCCACGCGGCCGCGGTCATGGCAGCGAGTTCCGTCCGGGGTCAGCCGGTCGTCCATCGCGGCGCCGTTTTCCGTGACGTAGATGGGCGTTTCGTCGCACTCGGTGTAGGTCCACTTCAGCAGGCGGTACAGTCCGTCTGGGATGATATCCCAACCCATCTCCGTTTGGTCGTGGTAGCTGGGGGCGATGGAGTAGTTGTCCCAGCCGGATTCATCATGGCGGACGGGGTTTTCCCAGTACGCGTTCAGGCCTATGAAGTCGGGCTTCTGCGCGATCTGTTCCATGTCGCCTTGCTCGACAGGCATCGGCCAATCGGGAAAGTCGGCCGCGAACCTTTCGGGATACCCCCGGCCGTAGATGGGCCCGAGGAATATGCGCGACTCCGTGTCGCGTGCCCGCTCCGCGGCGGCTATGTCTTCCTGGCGCCTGGTAGCGGGGCGGACGGACGCCAGATTCAGCGTGATGCCTATCTGTCCCTCATACCCGCCCTCGCGGAATGCCTGTGTCGCCAGCCCGTGGGCGAGGTTGAGGTGATGGGCCGTCCGGAAGAAAGCCGCGCCGTCTTTCCGTCCCGGTGCGTGACAGCCGACGAAGTAGCCCAGCTTGGAGGTGCATATCGGCTCGTTAAAGGTGATCCAGAATTTCACCTTATCGCTCAGTTCCTCGAAGCAGGTCTTTGCGTATTCGGCGTAGTGCAGGGCTGTCTGCCGCTCGGGCCAACCGCCGGCATCCTCCAGTGCCTGGGGCAGGTCCCAGTGGTAGAGCGTCACGCACGGCTGGATGCCCGCTTCGAGCAGGGCGTCGATGAGCCGGTGGTAATAGTCGAACCCCTTCGGGTTGCGCTTGCCCGCGCCTTCGGGGAAGATCCGCGGCCAGGCGAGGGAGAACCTGTAAGAGTCCACCCCAAGCTCGCGCATCAGTGAGACGTCTTCGGCGTAGCGGTGGTACTGGTCGCAGGCCACGTCGCCGGTGTGCCCGTGGGCGGTCTTACCCGGGGTGTGGCTGAAGGTGTCCCAGATGCTCTTTCCGCGTCCGTCGGCATCGACGGCGCCTTCGACCTGGTAACTCGCGGTAGCCGTGCCCCAGAGGAAGCCCTCCGGAAAACTCTGCTGTGTCATGTCTGTCTCCTTGGGAATACTGCTACGGGTCAAAATGCGTCCAGGCGGCGCAATTGTCAACCTTCCGAAGAGCAGATTGCCATCGAAGCCGCGCCGCGTTAGCTTCTGTGGCATTGTCGCGCCGAACACCAGCAAGGAAGAATCTATGTCTGAGAGCAAAAACAAACCAGCGCCCAAAGGATTTACGAACGACGGGCGGCGGTACGTGCTGCGAGACCCTCACCTGATAGACCGCGCCGACGGCGACCTCTGGAACGACACGATGCACGTTCAGATGGACCATCGCGGCCGATGCGACGCGTGGTTCCTTCAGCCGAACCAGACCAGCTACAGCGAGCCGCTGCGGTGCTTCTACATCCGCGATGACGAGACGGGCGAGTTCTGGTCGGCTCCACTGAAGCCGGTCTGCGCCGAGCCGGACGAGTTCGAGTTCTCCGTCGGACTGGGCGACCTCTACTGGCGGGTCGTCCGCGACGGACTGGAGATTCGCCTGCGGCTGGTGGTGCCCCGGGATGACAACGTTGAGCTTTGGACGGCTGAGCTGCGCAATGTCGGCCGAAGAAAACGCAAAGTCTCGTTGATATCGCTTTTTCCGGTCGGTTCGCTGGGCAAGCTCACGCACCGCGCTTGGTTCGATGAGCGGCTGGGGGCATTCGTCCACAAATACTTCCCGTACTACGTGCACTGGGAGGACTACTTCAAGCTGCGGAAGCTGGCGAACAACGTTTTCTGCGCGTCGAATGTGAAGCCCAGCTCGTGGGAGACCAACCTGGAGGATTTTACCGGAGAGAGGGGGCTGCATGACCCTGCCGGTCTGGCTCGGGCCCGCCTGGCCCGGGGCGAGGCGCCGCAGAAGTCCAGCGCGGCTGCCTTCCAATACGCACGCACGCTGGCGGCGGGAAAGTCGCTGAAGGTGAACTTCGCCTTCGGTCCGGCTCAGGACCGCCGGGAGATATCGCGTCTGAAGCGTAAGTATCTCCGAGACGGCGGGGTGGATCGGGCGTGTAAAAAGGTTTACCGATTCTTGGACGCCCACAAGCCGGCCGTTGAGATTGACACGCCCGACGAGCAGTTCAATCATTTCATAAATCACTGGCAGGCGAGGCGGGCGCTGATGATCGGCCGGACGATGCGGCTGACTTTCTCCCCGCAGGGACGCAACGCCATACAGGACGCGATGGGGGCGGTCTATACGAATCCGGAAGACGCCCGAAGCTGGCTGCTGCGGATATTCGCCCATCAGCAGTCCGACGGTTGGGTGCCGCACGGCATGCCGATGGCCGAGGGGGCGAAGATAATGGCCATCTCGGAGATACCGCACCGCGACACCTGCGTGTGGGGTGCGATTGCTGTGTATTTCTACCTCGCCGAGACAGGCGACCTTGGCATACTTGACGAGAGTGTCCCCTTCGCCGACGACGCACGCGGCGCTACGCTCTACGAGCACATCTGCCGAGCGCTGGAATGGCTGCTCGCCGACCGCACGAAGCGGAATCTATCCCGCCTGGGCGAGGGCGACTGGAACGACCCGCTGAACATGGCCGGCAAACAAGGCCGTGGCGAGAGTATCTGGCTGACCGAGGCGCTCAGCCGGGGTCTGGACGACTGGGCTGAGGTGGCCGATCATGCCGGCGACAATCGCCGGGCGTCACGTTACCGTCGCGAGGCGGAGACCGGCAGAAAGGCCGTCAGGAAATACGCATGGGACGGCAGTTGGTACGCCCGCGGCACGACGGACGCCGGCAGGTGGTTCGGTACGAGCAAGTGCAAGGAAGGCAAAATCTTCCTCAACGCCCAGAGTTGGGCGATTATCGGCGGTGTCGCCGGAGGGCAGCGCCTGGAGAAGTGCGTCGAGTCGGTGGAGCGGTACCTTGCCACACCGCCCGGTCCGATGACGTTGCACCCCCCGTTTCAGGACATGCGCGAGAATATCGGCAAGCTCACGCAGAAACAGCCCGGCACAGGCGAGAACGGCAGCGTGTATTCGCACGCGGCCACCTTCTACGCCTACTCGCTGCTGATGGCGCGACGGAGCGAGCACGGATGGCGTGTGCTGCGGAATCTGCTTCCGGGCACGCGTGACAATCCCGTCACCCGTTGCGGACAACTGCCGCTCTATGTGCCGAACTTCTACCGCGGGACCGGCTGCGGGAAATCGGCCGGGCAGAGCAGCCACCGGCCCAACACCGGCACCAGCGCGTGGTACTACAGAACGGCTGTCGCCATGGTCATGGGCGTTCGGGCGGAGCTGGACGTCCTGCGCATCGACCCTCAACTGCCAAAGGGTTGGAAACACGCTCGCGTGCGGAGAAAATGGCGAGGTGCCGGTTTCGACATCCAGATACGTCGCGGCCGCACGAGCAATGTGCGAATTGAGCTGGACGGCGAAGAACTTGCCGATGCCGCCATACCGCCGCAGCCGGCGGGGTCGCGACACGAGGTGCTGGTGACTATACCGCAATAGCGGGGCAGTCCCGCGGCGGCACAGGAAGGGGCATGCGATGGAGCTTTTGCGTGACGTGACGGTGCTGGCTGTACGACAGCAGGTGGAGTGGGTCGAGGTCCTGGCGGACTTCGAGACCCAGAACCGCTACGTGGTTTGTGACGGAGAAGGGCGGGAGCTGCTCTACGCAGCGGAGCACAGCGGCGTTTTCAGCCGGATGATCTTTCAGTCCACCCGTCCTTTCACCATCGATGTTCTCGACGCCGACGGAAAGCTCGTGCTGCGCCTGCGGCGCCCCTGGCGGTTCTACTTCCACCAGGTGAACGTGCTGGACGCGGACGGTCGGCCGATCGGGACTGTCGTGCGACGCTTCTCGGTGCTCAGGCGGATATATTCCGTGCTGGACGACAACGGCGCTGAGATGCTTCGGCTGTTCGGCCCGGTGCTGCACCCGTGGACGTTCCGCATACTTGCCGACGGCCAAGAGTTAGGCAAAATCCGCAAGCGGTGGAGCGGGCTGGGCAAGGAGGCGTTCACGGATGCGGACAATTTCGGCATGGACTTACCGGCGGATATGGACCCTCGCACCAAGGGATTGCTGCTGGGGGCGGTTTTCTTGATAGACTACGTCCACTTTGAGAAATCGACACGGAACTGACGCCGGCGGGTCCTCTG
>JBKHJB010000024.1:0-18631 GCA_046538345.1 Phycisphaerae bacterium | reverse complement strand
ATCACGCTGTGGGTCTCGCGGATGGTGATGATGGGTCAGTACGCACTCGGCGACATCCCGTTTGCCGACGTGTTCATCCACGCGATGATCCAGGACGGACAGGGCAGGAAGATGTCCAAGTCGCTGGGCAACGGCATCGACCCGCTGACCATCAGCGACAGCCACGGCGCCGACGCCATGCGTTTCACGCTCGTCAGCATGACCACCCAGACCCAGGACGTGCGCATGCCGGTGGAGGAAATGACGCTGCCGGACGGGCGGAAAGCCAATACCAGCCCGAAGTTCGACCAGGGCCGGAACTTCTGCAACAAGCTGTGGAACGCCTCACGGTTTACGATGATGAACCTCGCCGGCGCTCCGCCGCTTTCGGACGTCCAGCCGCACGCGAATATCTCCGACGCCTGGATACTGAGCCGCTACAACTCCGCCATCCGCGACGCCACCCGCGCGCTGGGCAAATACCGCTACAACGACCTGGGCGAGACGCTGTACCACTTCATGTGGGACGATTTCTGCGACTGGTATCTGGAGATAGCCAAGGCCCGGATAAACGCCGGAGAAGACGCCCCGCGGGCGATTCTGGCGTACGTTCTCGACGGACTGCTGCGACTGCTGCATCCGGTGGTTCCGTTCATCACCGAGATCATCTGGCAGAAGCTCAACGAGGTCGCACCCCGGCGCGGGGCAAGCGACCGCCCGGCCGAGGGTATGCTCGTGCGGGCGAGCTGGCCTCGCGCGGACGCCGGCACGATAGACGAAACCCTGGAGCAGCGATTCGCGACGCTGCAACAGATTATCCGCGAGGTGCGGAACATCCGCACGCAGCACAACATACCGCGCAGCCGGCAGACAGACGTGGTCGTGGAAGCCGCCGGGCGGGACGCGGAGCTTCTTGCCGACAACGCCGAGCTTATCCGCTCGCAGGCGTCGGTAGGCGAGCTGACTGTCGAGCAGACGGGCTATCAGCCCCCGGCCGACGCGGCGGCGGCGACGGTCGGAACGGTCAAGGTGTACGTGCTCGGCGCGGTGGACCGCACGGCGGAACTCAAACGCCTGGACAAAGAGGCGGAAAAGCTCCGCAAAGCCATCGACGGCGCCGAGAAGAAGCTGGCCAACGAAAACTTCGTGAACAAGGCGCCCGCGGAGGTCGTGCAGCAACAGCGCGACCGCCTGGATGAGCAGAAGGCGCAGCTCTCAGCCGTCGAAGACGCGCTGGAAAAGCTCCGCTGAGGCGGAAACGTTCCGCGGGCCAGCCGCCGGTGCGTTTACATCCAGAAGTGGACCATCTCGCGGAACTCGCTCATGCGCTCTTCAATGTCCTCGCGCTTGGAAGCGGAGAGCTTGTTCAGCGAGAAATCCTCCAGCTCTATGCCCGCGACGACGGTTCCGTAGGCGATCGCCTTTCGCAGCGTGGGGGCGTCAACCTTATCCTGCTCTGCTAGATAGCCCATCATGCCGCCGGCGAAGCAGTCGCCCGCGCCGGTCGGGTCCACCACGTTCATCGCCGGATAGCTGGGCATGGGATAGACGCTGTCGTCTATGAACAGGATACTGCCGTGCTCGCCCTTCTTGATGACCACGAAGCGCTTGACCTTTTTCGCGATTTCCCGCCCCGCGATGATGAGGTTGGTCTCGTCGGTGAGCTGCTTTGCCTCGAAGTCGTTCAGCACCAGCCCGTCGATCGAACCGAGCAGGTCCATCAGCGCGTCGCGCTCGTTGTCTATCCACAGGTCCATGGTGTCCGCTACCGAAACCGCTTCCGGCTGAACCTGCTCGAGTAACTGCTTCTGCAGGAACGGATGCGTGTTGGCGAGGAATACGAATCGGCTGTCGCGGAACTTTTCGGGAATCGCCGGCGGGTCTTCGCCCAGGACGTTCAGCTCAACGTTGATGGTCTCGCGAACGTTGGCGTCCTCCTCGTAGCGGCCGTGCCAACGGAACGTCTTGCTGCCCTTGCGGACCTCCAGACCCTCGAGGTCTATGTTGGGGTTGTCCTCCAGCGGCTTCAGAAAGCCGTCCGGGCAGTCCTCGCCCACCACGCCGACCAGGCGCACGGGCGTGAACAAGCTCGCGGCCGTGGCGAAGTACACGCTCGAGCCGCCCAGGACTTCTTCGGCCGACCCCCAGGGCGCCTCTACTGTGTCGATTCCGATGCTTCCGGTTACCAGTAAGCTCATCTCGTCTCTTTCCTCTCGTGAGTCGCTGTTGCTGTTATACCCGCGGAGATGATACGCAAAACCACGCCGGCTTCAAACCGTCTCACTGTTCGTCCGCCCCTGTCTCGTTGCTCGGCGCGACCGGGACAACAGGACCATCGTCCGCCGGTGCGGTCCGCGGCTCGTCTCCGGCGGGGACAAGTTGGAGTATCCGCCTGAACTGCTCTATCTGCCGACGGCAGTGTGTCAGTTCTTCCTGGGCCGCGATTCGGGCGGATCTCTCCCTCAGCCAGAGCGTCGCCAGCAGCGTCATGATGAGTATCAGCAGACCCGCGACTATCGCCAGGTAAGGTCCGTCGCCGCGTTTGCCCTGTCGGCGTGGTGATTCCGGCGAGTCGTTCATGCGTGCACCTCCACGGCGGTTTCCATACCGGAGCGGCTTTTGGCCCGGCCATCGGGTGTCTTGCCCAGTGACCGCGCGATCAACCGCTCAGCGTCCGGCTCGATGTAGTCACTGAACCTCGGCAGCGGGTTGCGGGGGACCATCAGTCGCAGTTTGCGGCGGGTTGGTGTGTGGCTGTTCATTTGACCTTAGCAGAACACAACGCCGTGTCGGCTTCAAGCGTTCACGCTAGCGTATGCGTACCTCGGCTATCGCCCAGGGCTGATCGCCGGGCACTTCAGCACGCAGCCGAACATACCGCCCCAGCACGGGTGTGAGCAGACACGCCGTGGTCACGCGCCGCGTCCCGGGGACCGTGATATGCTGCTGGAAATCCTTGCCGTTCATGCTGGTCAGCACTGTCATACGGCGAGGGAAGCCGAACTGCCGTCGGCCGTGATCCACGACGACCGTGTTGAGCAAACACGGCTTGCCAAGATCGATGGTAATCTGCGCGCCTCGATACTGCTGATCGCTGACGGCGGCTGTGGCGGGGTTCCCGTCGGCGACGGCACCGGCCGGGCTGACATCGCCGGTGACCTCCCATTTGGACAGAGAGCTGACAGAAGCGGCCGGTGGTCTGTCGAGGGCCGGTCCCGGCTCACTACCTCCATCGCAGCCCGGCAAAGCCCCTGCCACAATGGCGATAGCCATCACGGCGATGACGGTGTCTTCAATCGTCAAAATGCCTGTTTTGTAACCTCTGCCCATGTTGCGGACAAATTCCCATTCCTGCGTTGATCGGGCTTAGCGCCCGCGCCTGATACAACAGAAGACCGGGGCATTATACAAACATCCGCCTGTCCGCCAACCGCCCTGTCGGCGCGCGTCTTTGGTTTGATCGCCCGGGCGGGAACCCTCGCCCGCGGGCGGCGTGGATGCTATCATGTCCGACATGTTCGACGATTGGTACGCAATACACTGGATTCTGCTGGGTGTGCTGGCGTTGCTTTACGTCGTCAGTTGCGCCCGGGTCGGTATGCGAATGGCCGCCATCGGCCGCAACGGCGTGATGTGGTTCTTCATCACCATGTTCCTGACGTTCATCCCGGCTTTGGTCATCCTGCGGCGGCGCTCCAAGGCGGCGGCCTCGTCGCGGATGTTCTCCGACGTGCGGCGCTGCCCGCACTGCGGGGAGGTGCTCACCGGCGCGGACGCCTATGGCGACCGCTGCCCGAGCTGCCGTATGCGTCTCGGAAACGGAGACGTGGCATGACGGCGGCTATCGTCTCGGTCGGCGACGAGCTTACCAGTGGTTTGACGGTGGACACCAACGCGGCCTGGCTGGCGACCGCTCTGGGCGAGCGCGGGTTCGAAGCCACCCTGCACATTACCGTACCGGACGACCGCTCCGCGATCGCCGGCGCCGTGCGGCGTGCGTCGGAAACGGCCCAGGTGGTGCTCGTCAGCGGTGGACTCGGACCCACCGGCGACGATCTGACGCGCGAAGCGATAGCCGATCTGCTCGGAAGCGACCTTGTGCTGGATGAACCGAGCATTGCACGCATGGAGGAGTTTTTCCGCCGTCGCGGCAGGGAGATGTCCGAGAACAACCGCCGACAGGCGATGATTCCCGCCGGCGCCGAAGCGCTGGCGAACGAGGACGGCACGGCTCCCGGGATAGCGGCCCGGATTGGCGGAACGCAGATATTCGTGCTACCGGGCGTGCCTGCGGAAATGCGCGAGATGTTCACCGCGGAGGTTGAACCGCGGCTGGAAGGCGGCGAAGCGGTCGTCCTGCACCGCACCCTGCACACTTTCGGAACGGGCGAGTCGGACATAGGAGCGGCAATCGCGGACCTCATGGAGCCGGGCCGGAAGGTACACGTCGGCACGACCGCGTCTTCGGGTCTGGTGAGCGTCCGTCTGCGGGCACGCGGCGAGAGCCGCACCGAGGCCGAGCGACTGCTGGACGAAACCGCGGCGGATATCCGCCGCCGACTCGGCGAGCTGTTCGTGGGAGAGGACGACGAAACACCGGCCGTCGTCGTCGGGCGATTGCTCCGGGCACACGGCCAAACCCTGGCCACTGCGGAGAGCTGCACCGGCGGGATGGTTGGTGAGCTTCTCACGTCCGTTCCCGGCTCTACCGACTATTATCTCGGCGGCGTGGTCGCCTATTCCAACGCCCTGAAGCGGGACATGCTTGGCGTGTCCGAGGAGACTTTGGAGACCCACGGAGCGGTAAGCAGTGAGGTCGCCGAAGATATGGCTTCGGGGGCAAGGCAGCGATTGGGCGCCGACTGGGCCGTCTCGCTTACCGGCATCGCCGGTCCCGGCGGCGGCACGGAAGAAAAGCCCGTGGGGCTGGTTTTCGTCGGTCTGGCCGGGGCCGACGGCGTGCGGAGCTTCCGCCACGTGATGCCCGGCACGAGGTACGGGGTCCGGCTGCGGTCGGCTCTGGCGGCATTGGACGCGGTTCGCCTGGCGCTTCTGCAGAAGCCGGCAAAAGACGCTCAGGACTCCTCGTAAACTTCCACCCCGGTGAGCACCCGCCGGTAGAAGTCCTCTCCGCCCAACGCGATGCAGATGGGCAATATCGCGCCGCGGCTGTCCCAGGTGTCCAGGGCGGCAAGCTGCCAGTCGTCGTCGATGCGCTGCAGCGTCCGCTCAAGCAATTGTGTCTCCAGCTCTTTGGATCGCTGGGACGCCTCGCGTATTTCCGGACACTTTGGGTCCTTCTCGGCAAGCTCCCGACGCCGGCGATCCAGCGCGTCCAGCTCTTCGAGCAAATCGGAAAATGCCTCCTGCTGCCATCGCCGTCTGCCTTTGTCGCCGCGGAAGTCCTCCAGCCGATTTCGTGCTTCCTCGGCGAGTGGTTCCCAGGCGTGCGAAAGTTCGTCGGCCGATACCTCCTCGCGCCCCATCGCCCGCGCCAGATGCCCCGGCAGGCGGATGCGCGTGTCCAGTCCGGCCATCCTGTCAAGCAGGCGGAAGCGCAGACGGGCGACCGGGTGGACCTTGCTGCCGACAGCTCCCGCGTCTGAAAGCTTGCGGGCCAGTTCGTGGCTGGCCGGTATGTATGGCGAGCCACGGTGGGGAACCGCCAGCGGCGCTCCACCGGGCGCCAGCCGCGCCTGTATGGTCAAAAGCACCGCCTTGCCCGCCATGCATCGCACGCCCGCCGAGGCCATCCGCTCGACGGGGAATCGCCTGTCTTTGGTCAGCTCGAAACGTTGCCGACCGACGCGCAGCTCGGAGCCATCCAGAAAGACCTCGCAGCGCAAAAGTCGTCCCTTACGGCTGAGGACGGCGAAAAACGGCAGCTCGCCATGCTCCACATCCAGCTTGTGGACATCCACGCCGGATGCCTCGATGGCCGAGTTGTACAGCCCGGCGGCCGTTTCATAGTCCCGGCAGAACCACTCCAGCAGCCCCCGCCGCTCGTTAGACGACTCCAGCGCGAAGAGATTGCTTGTAACATCCAGTTCCACGCTGTCGCGCAGATGTTCGCGCATCCATCGTCGGTAAAGCTCCACGAGCGAGCCGTCGCCGACGGACTCTATGAGCCGTTCCATCAGCGTCCGTTCGCGGGCAAACCAGTCGTCGAGGTGCTTTCGAGCCGATTCATCGATGAAGCGTTCGCGGAGGTCCCGCTCGGCCGTATCCATTGTCTGCCGGAGGAACTCAGCGGTCTCCGGCACGGACAAATCGCCTATGACGCGATGGTGGTCCTTATCGCCGACGTAGCTGGGGCCGATGAGCTGCCAGTTGTCCCCGGGCGAATATTGACCGTAAAGCTCGTCCACTTTCCGCCGCAGCCGACCGGCCAGCGCCTTGGTGGTCATGCCGGTCAACGGCTCCCAGTGGCGAATTTCCACGGGCACGCGGCCGAGGAATTCCGAGTAGAACAGTGCCGCGCCCCAGTCCTGCCCGCCGCTACGGTAGAAGCGTTCCTTCGCCAGTCGCAGAGGTGTGCTCGGACCGGCGCCCAGCGCGGTAAACGCCACGTCCACGTCCTCCAGGAAATGGCGTACTTGCTCACCACCGTCGGCCAGCGACTGGACCTTCGGTATGGCATCCCACAAGCTGTGGCAGTTCTGGTCTATGCTGAAAAACATGGCGTTGGTTAGGCGCCCTCCGCCGAGAGCTTCCGAATGGCGCAGGCCCGGGCGGCGAGGTCCGGATGCACCCGGCCGACGTAGACGAACCGCACTACCGTCTCGAGACAGACGTCGCTTACCGATCCGTCTTCGTGGGCCTGGAAATAGACCCGCAGGGTATCGCCCCCGCGTGTATGGATAAGGACGGGTTTCTCGCCGCGCAGGTATTCGTCGCCCCAGTGGTGCCGCAGGGCTGTGAGAATGGCGGCCGCCGCCGAACCGGTTCCGCAGGCGAGTGTCTCGTCCTCGACGCCGAACTCGAACGTGCGCAGCGCCAATCGCCCCGGTTCAAGAACCTGTACGAAGTTGGCGTTCGCGCCGCGAGGGGCAAATTGTTCGTGGTGGCGAAGCGCCGGACCGAGCCGCTGGACGTCGGCTTTGCGGATGTCGTCCACGTAAGTAACTACGTGCGGAATACCGGTGATAACGAAGTCGCATCCGAGTTGTGCGCCGGCGGCGGAGAGTTCCAGGTCCCATCGCATGTCGGTCGGCGATGGGATACACACCCGCACGTAGTCGCCGTCGGAATCCTGCCCGCGGACTATGCCCGCGGGTGTCAGTATTTTGGTTTCGCCCGGAGTGACCATATTCGCGGCCGTCACCCAGTGCACAAAACAGCCCACACCGTTTCCGCAGAGGTCCGTTTCGGACCCGTCGGCCTCGAAGAACCTCGCCTCAATCTCGGCGACGCCTTCCAATTCCGGCCGGGAAGCGAAGATAAGGCCGTCCGCCCCCACACCGGTGCCGCGGTGGCACATTTCACGAGTGAAGTGCCCCGACACGTCGGACGACGATATTATCTGGTCGAAACTCCCGTCACGGTTGTCTATACAGATGAAGTCGTTACCGCTGCCTGAAAGTTTTGCGAATTCGATTGTCTCTTTCATGGTCCTCCGTCGCTTCTGGTCTCCGGCGAAGTATAGCCCGTGTGGCGTGCGGATTCAAAACGGCGGCCGTCGTGTCGAACCGGGGGCAGGCATATCCGGGCGAGTCACACCCGGTTCGTCCGTTGCGGCACCAAGCACGAACACGTGCACCTCGCTGGGTTCGCCAACTCCGAAGACCCCCAACTGGTGGAAGCGATCGTGTTCGCGTAGCTCGGCGATGATTTCGCCGCGACCTGACGTGTCGAGAAATCTCGTATCGATGACCACGTAGGATATGTCGCCGGCGTGCTCCGCTCGTTTCAGCAGCGCCTGCGGTGAGGCAAGGTCCTGGGTGCGAATGCGAAACCGCCCGGCCGTTTCCGGACGGAACTGAACAGGCGGCGAGCCGGCGTACATCGCCGCCCTGCCCTGCGTAACCAGTCCGCGCGTGCCGTCGCCCAGTGTGAATCTCACCGCTCCACCGGCGACCCGCAACGGCGCTTTGCCCGCGTGCGGTATGAAGTTTGTCTCGGCCGCCGAAGCGACGACGGCTGCGCCGATGCACAGCAGTAGGGTCAATTGCGGCCGGGCCTTGGCGCCCAGGCGACGCGTAAGGACCATAGCCCAGCCCGCCAGCGTCAGCAGACCCGCGCCGGCGGCGGGCGCCAACAGCGTCGCGGACAGCAGCATATGTCGGCTTGAAACATACCGACCACCGTCCGCTCGCTGGACCTCCAGCGCGGTAAGCAGCGGTATCATTACACCGACCGCCACTACCATCACCATCGCTACGTCGCGTTTCGGGCGATAGACTATTCCCTCCGGCAGGCGGACGCGGAAGCCGTAGCGCACCAGCCAGGTTACCCAGCAGACAAGAGAGAGAGCGAATACGGTGTTGCCCATCGCTGCTCTTCCGCGGTCGAGCACCTGCCACAGCGCCACGGGTATGCCCGTCCCGGCCGTTACAGATGCCAGCACCGGCCCGGCCGCGGGTACCAGGCCGACAAAATCCTCCAGCGTTTTCTTCTGGGTGAATCCGCCGATGGTCGCCGCGTAGGGCGCCGCGCATGCCACCACAGCGAGCACAAGAGCCGCGAGCGACAGAAGCGAGACCTTCCGCGGCCGACGCTTCAGGCGAACGGCCGGGATCAGCAGCACCGCCGCTATGCCGCCGGAAAGCAGCGCCTCCGGGCGGAAGAGGTACCCCACGCCGGCTGCGACGCCCGCGGCGCCGGCCGCCGGGATCGCCCGCCAAAACCCGTCCCTGCCGCGCCGACCGGCGTATATACCCACAGCTACCGCGGCGAGGGCGAAAGCCAACGCCGGTGTATCGCTCAGTGGGTCGCAGCTAAGCTCGCTCAGCCGTGGACTGAGGCACACTGTCAGCAGCGCGAGCAGTGCTACGGCATGATTGAACGCCGCCCGCGCCACGGCATAGAAGCACACCAGGGCTACCATCCCCATCGTCAGCGACACCGCCCTTCCGGCTCGGATCCATTGCTCGGGCGTTTCGGCGGCGCTGAGCCGGCCCAGGGCCGCGGTCATCGCCGCATACCCGGGGTGGTAGTCGTAAGCCCGCAGGACCTCGCCGGTGGGCGCGAGGTGCAGTTCACGTGCCATGGCAATGTATGTTCCGGAGTCCGATGCGACGGCCTCGGCGCGGCTTATCATTTCCACGCGCACCAGAAGCGCAAGGACCAGGACCACGACAACACAGACCAGCCGCATGGCTGACCGTCGAGATGTTAGCGTCGAAGGTTCCATGCAGGGCGATCCCAAACAGTGCGGCGTTTTTCCCGCCTGCGAGCGCGGCGGAGCTACGATGCCGGCCTGAGCCGATACTGTCAAGCTCCCCCCGACGAGCGATCAGACCGCCTCACCGAAGAGCATGGCGCGCGTGAACTTGGGCAGAATCCGCTTGTTGACGAACAGTAGCGGAAGCATCATTCGCAGTGACGTGTTGGGGGGTCGCAGCCGTTCGGCCAGCGACGGTCGCCAGGAAGTCTTGTACTCCATCAGCTTGTCCTGCACGTCGTCGGTGTCCAGGGCTTCGTCCGCGGTTCGCGCCGCCAGCGACGCCGCACATACCGACGGCCAAAGCGTCTGCCCGGTGATGCTGTCGGCGAAGCCCCCGCCTGTTCCGGTCAGGAGGCAGCGCTTGGCGACGTGGCTTTCCAGCTCCAGTGCGGCCCCGGCGGGCGGGTGCCAGACCGCGCCGCGGGCTTTGTTCAGCGGCAGGTCCGCGGGTAGTATTTCCGACCGCTGAAGCTTTGCCACCAGCTCAGACAGCTCCTCGGCGCGCGTGCCCGGAGCTGTGGAGTGGCTGATGACTCTCACATGAACCGCCGAGGAGGTCACCAGCATCAGGCCTATCTCGCTGCGCTCGGGGAATTCCACCACGTGCAGATCCCCGGGTTCCGCGATGCCCCGGGTGTCGGCAATGGGTACGTCAAGACCGGCAACGAGCAATTCCTGTTGAGGGACATTCCGCACCGGAAGCGCCAAGTCGGTGATGATTTCGGCGGGCCTGTCCTGGGCGACTATCAGCACGCGGCAGCGGACCTGCGTGGTCGCCAGCAGAACTACACGGTCTTCCTCGAGCCGTATGGCCGGTCGGCTGCGAGAGACCCGCATCTGCGCCCCGGCTTCGGTGGCGGACTTTTTCAGAGCGGCGGTGAGGTCCTCACTCTGGACGAAATGTCCCGCGGTGGCGCGGAAGCTGTGCGCAACGGATTTCTGCAGGGATGCGTCGTGGAAGCGGACCCGTCTGAAGGACTTGGCGCCGCTGCGCTTGATAAGACCCTTGGGCAGACCGGACGACCGGAAGAAGTCCCGCGGGACCCAGTCGGCCAGCGGCGATTCCGCGGCTCTTCGAGGTGCGTCCACCACCACCACACTCCGCTTGGCGCCGGCGAGCTGCGCCGCGGCGGCAAAGCCCGCGGGCGTGGCGCCGAGGACCGCTATGTCGTAGGTCTTGGCCATTACGAAACAAGCGTACCTTCCGCTCGCGACGGCGGCAAGACCCCATCACGTCCGGCCGGGCAAAAAGCGACCGGATTTTGCCCTTGTCAGCCGGACGCGCCGGCGGTACATATCACGGCATGAGGCCCTTGGCATACTTCATATCACTCGTGGCCGTCGGACTTATGTTCGGGTGCGTCGAGCGGGAGCTGACGATAACATCAGAGCCCGAAGGCGCCCTGGTGTATATCTCCGACGAGGAAGTCGGCCGTACCCCGGTCACCGTGCCGTTCACCTGGTACGGCGACTACGACATCATCGTCCGCAGGGACGGGTACGAAACACTCGACACCCACGCCAAGATACACACGCCGTGGTACGAGGTCCCTCCGATTGATTTACTCAGCGCCCTCGCTCCCTGGACCTATCACGACCGGCGCTATCTGCACTATAAGCTTGAACCGCTGACTCTTCCCGACGACGAGGAACTGCTTGACCAGGCCGAGCAGATGAAGCAGCGAACCCTTCAGCCGGTCAAGTAGCGATATCGGCACGAATCACCTCATTCGCCCTGGGTCTGCGTTTCGGGGTCGCTTATCTTCTCGGGCACGGGTTCGTCGTCCGGCGTTTCAGGACCGTTCTGTTCACCGGCGCCGACGTCCGGCGGCATGACCGCCTGGGGCAGGAAATCATCGGTGTCGAACTGTTCGAAAAATCTCTCCAGCAATCTTTCATTCAGATGCGCTACTGTCCGCGGCGCATCGGGAAACTCGGTCAGAACTTCCCGCGCTTCGGCGGACTCCACCCGTGTGTTGTCGGCCACGATTGCCAGCGTCTCGCCCTGCTCGTCGAGCAGATATGTTTCGGCGTTCTCCTGTCCGTCCGCGCGGACAAAAGTCATTTTCATCGCCTGTGTCGCGCCCTCGCGCCGCTGCTGCTGTGAAACGGGTTGCGTTTCCATTCGGACAGTGCCGAAAGAGGTCCTGCTGCCGCGCGGGGGCTGCTCGTTAAAGACCATTCTGAAAGCCGCGTCATCGCCGGTCTCGGCCGTCAGGCGTCTTACCAGCGACAACGTGCCTTCCGGAATGTAATTTTTCGGGGCGCGTGCCTTGCTGCGTGCTTGTATCGGTATCTGCTGTTCGGCCTGGATTGTGCCTTCGGACAACGTGATGTAGGTCTGCAAGCTGGTGACCACCCTTTCGCCGCTGACCCCAACCTCCCCGGCGCGATATTCGCCGGCCGTGGCGTCGGAGTTCAGGACCCATCCTTCCCAGCTTCCCCCGCTGACACCGTCACGGCGGAGTATGCGAATCTCGAATCCGCCAAAGCCGCCATCATCCAGAGGCACGCGCACATGCACCTGCCAGCCGACTGCCCGGTCACCACGGCGGACAAGGAACCATCTCGCCTGCGTCGAACGCTCCCACCAGGTCGAAAGGCCCTTTTCGTGGAGTCGCCCGACAACTTTCTCGCCCCTGTTGTGCGGTCCTGTGCGGCGCTGGACTATCAGCCATGCCGACAGCGTGGCGCCGGCGAGCAATGCGAACATAAGGATGCCGATAAGTGTGAATCTCGGTCGGCGAGTCGGTTCCTGGGGGGACATGTGGAAGATATTAGCCCGGCGGGGCCGCTGCTGTAAAGAGCCGTGAATGCCCGATAAACTCCGATGTCCATAAACGCCGCTTGACCTGGACGTTCATATTTGCCGACAATACCGCCGTCGGTAGACGACCATACCACAGAGGGAGAACAACCGCGTGACGAAACGCCGTCGCACCAGCCCTAAACGTCCGCCCGCCAAGCGCAAGGCCGATTCATCCCCATCGGGCGCTTCGGAGCGGCATAAAAGACGTCGCAAGCTCTGCGTGGCCGCGGCAGCGGTAACTTCGGCGCTGCTGCTGACGCTGGGCTTCGCTCCGTTCGACATCTGGCCGCTGGCGTACGTGGCGCTCGTGCCGTGGGGGGTCGCGCTGCTGATCCCTGCCCGTCCGCGGTGGGCGCTGCTTTGGGCGACGCTCGCCGGGGCGCTGTTCTGGGCGGCGAATCTCTACTGGCTGTGGTGGATAACCCTGGCGGGGTACGCGGCGTTGGTGGTGTATCTGACGGTGTACTGGCTGGTGGCGGCAATGCTGCTGCGCGGCGCCGTTAGACGCGGCTGGTACGCCTGGATGGTGCTGCCTGTCGTATGGGTGGCGCTGGAGTACGCCCGGGCATATGTTATCAGCGGTTTCCCCTGGTTTTTCCTGGGCCACAGTCAGTACGCCCAGACCCGCCTCATCCAGGTCGCGGACATTGCCGGGCAGTATGGCGTGTCGTTCTTCGTAGCGCTGGTTAACGGCGTGCTCATAGATGTCGCGCGTCTCCGGCTGTACGGAGCGGGCCGGGGCAGACGCCGGAATTTGCTCGGCATAGTCGCCGGCGCAGCGGCGGGCGTGTTACTTGCCGCGGGAATGCTGGGGTACGGAACCTGGCGGCTTGGACAGCAAACCCTCAGCGAAGGACCTGTTATCGGCATCGTTCAGCAGGCGTTCCGCAATACGCTCGCCGGACGTACCGCCCCGCCGGAGACCGTCTTCAAGCGACACTATGATGCGACGGAGGAATCGCTTCTCGATAAGGGTTGTGAACTGGTCATCTGGCCGGAGACCATGTTGCCCGTCGGGGTCAACGACGAGTTTCTCAGCGCCGAGCTGGAAAGCATGACCGACGCGGAACTGCGCTCGCTGACGTCACGATTCGTCCCGCTCTCGAGCGAGGAACACTACTCCCGGGAGGCGTATATACACACGCTGAGGCGAATCCGCGAAGGCGGAGCTTTGACCGCCGCGGGTCACAGCGCCCGCGGCTGTCGGGAATATGCCGAGCAGATGGCGGAGCTGTCCCATGAACTGAACTGTCCCCTGCTGGCCGGCGGCGTGAGTCTGCACGCGAACCCGCGACCAACCGAGGACAACGATCTCTGGGTGCCGCGGAACAGCGCCCTATGGTTCGATCGCGACCTTACTACCGACAAGGTGTATTCCAAGATGCACCTGGTGCCTCTCAGCGAATATGTGCCTTTCAAATACTCCTGGCCGTGGCTGCACCGGCAATTACGGCGGTTCGTGCCTCCAGTGATGCACCAGCTCGACCCCGGACCGGAGATCGTACGTTTCAATCTTGATTCGCAATCCGGTTCATACCGCCTGGCGACGCCGATTTGCTACGAGGGTACTTTCGCCCGCATCAGTAGGGATATGGTCATAGAAGACGGGCGGAAGAAGGCGGATATACTCGCCAACCTCTCGAACGACGGATGGTTCGTTTACAGTCTGCGTGGCGGACCGCCCCGTGGCAGTACGGAACACGCTCAGCACATGGTGCAGTATGTCTTCCGTGCAGTGGAGACCCGAACGCCGGTGGTCCGCGCGGTCAACACCGGTATCAGTGCGTCGATAGACCCCAACGGTCGGATAGCGGCCGTTCTGGAAAAACACGGTTCCAAAGCCATGGTCCCCGGCTCGCTTTTGCTGGACGGCGGCAGCGACGATTCTCCGGGCGACCCGCGCCACGGTCCCAAAGTTCTTGTGGACGGTCGCATAAGCATGTACAGTCTTGTCGGCGACGTTTTCGCTCAGGCCGTCTCAGCGGCGGCCGGGGCTTTGGCTCTTTGGCTCATATGGAAAAGGTTAAGAACATGGAAGGAGTCCAGCCAGTGAAACCGGCACGCATAGTGGTGGTGGGGATGCTCGTGGCGACGCTGGTCGGATGTGCGGCCGAGCACGAGATGTCAACCAACCCGCGGGCAGCGTACGTGGACGCCACCGACACGCTGCTGCAGGCGGCGGAGAGTGATGATCCCGTCATTCGTGCGCATGCGATGGAAGCCCTGGCGGAACTGCCGGAGCAGGACGCCGGCCACGTGTTCATGGAAGGACTTGAAGCCGACGCCCCGCTGGTGAGGTTTTCCGCGGCAATGGCCATCGGAGACACGGGCTATGAGCCGGCGAAGGAACAGCTCCGCGAAATGGCCGAGCAGAGCGAGCCGGACAAGCGGGTGCTGGCGGCGATCGTTTACGCCCTGCACACCCTCGGGGAAGATTCCTACACGAGCATGCTTGGTCCGTTGCTGTTCGACCGCGAACCGGAGGTCCGCGCCAATGCGGCGCTTGCGATGGGCAAGATAGGCGAGCCGTCGGCTATCGAGCCGCTCCGGAAAATACTGCGGGACGAGCGGGAAATTTCGGTGCAGATGGAGATAGTCGAAGCCATGGCGGCCCTTGGTGACGAACGTAGTCGGCGCCTGCTGGAGTCGTATACCAAGACGCAGTTCATGGACGACCGTCTCAGGGGCATCCAGGCGATGGCGCGTGTCAAGCCGCAACGGGCGCCGGAAGTATTCGCGAACCTCACCAGCAGTCGGCAGCCACCACCGGTCCGCGTCGCGGCTATAGGCGGATTGGCCAGAGTGGGCGATATGACCGAGGACTCTGCGTCTCTGGTTTCCCGCGAGGCATATGAGTACTGTGTTCGCGCGGCACAGCAGCCGCGGGATGTACTGATAGAAGCCGGCGCCGATCCCGAAGAGATAGGCGATATGGACATCAAGCGGCTGCAGCGCCTCGCCGCACGGTCATTGGGCTGGATAGACAACCCAGCGGGCGTGGACGTGCTCTTCCCGCTGCTGAAATCCTCCGACGGGAGCGTGCGCGTGGCGGCCGCCATGGGTATATTGCGGCTTCTGGAGGGACGTTTTGAACCCGACGAGCCGGAAGAAGCGCCCGAAGAACAGACCGAGGTGCGGACGCGGCCCGGTCTGCATACATCCGGCGGGCGCGATTGATGCCGCCGAAACTGTGTCAGAGCCGAAATTTGCTTGACTTGCCTTTCGGGCAAAATAGAATCGCTGCCTGCAAATAGCTGTCTAGGAGCGGAATCATCGCCGTTTTCAGTCCGCCGCAACCCGTAGTCGGAGCAAATGCCCGCGCAGGGCAGTGTGCGTGCTTCGAAGGAGATCACGGTTGGATACCCTGACAAAGATCTTTGTGGTCGTGCTTGTAGTGCTCGTTCTGGTCTTCTGCCCGATCGCGGTCAATCTGCTGACCGTGCCGGAGAACTACCGAGAGCAGTTGGAACGGGCGCAGCAGAGAAACAACGTCCTTGAGGCGACGGCCAGGACAGCCAAGCTCAGCGAGGAAGCAGTGCTGAGCCGAGCCGAGGACTACAAGGCGCAGTTGGAGCGGGTGCGAACTTCCAGCGAGGAGCGCGTCAGTGAGCTGCAGTCCGAGCTTGACGAGGAGCGTCGCCACCGTGCGGAGCTTCAGCGAAGCTACAACACTGCCGCTGCCGAGCTGAAAGGCATCAACACCAGTCTCGACGCGACCGTCCAGTTGCGCAGGCAGCTCTCCGAGCAGCTCGAAAGCACCCGTGACGAGGCGAATCAGCTCCGACGCGAGAAGATGGAGCTTTCCGACGCCCTGCGCGACGCCGAGGCACGTGCCGACCGCCTGACGGACCAGATTCGACTTCTGCGGGAACGCCTGGCCGCCAGTGAAGAGCGGGTTTCCCAGCTCGAGGAACGTCTGGCCTCGACAGGCGCAGAGGACGAGCCACGCACCCGAACGGCGGCGTCCGTTGACCTGACCGCGGAGGTCACCACCATTGACGAGAACATTGTGGGAATCAATGCCGGATCTGCCCAGGGCGTCTCCAAGGGTATGCGCATGATTATCTACCGCGATGCCGAACTTGTCGCCCAGGTTGACATTCAGGAGGTGGACATGAGCTCCGCCGCCGGAGTCATCACCGACAGGCAGCTTGACCCCAAGCCCGGCGACAAGGTCACCACGACCCTGGAGTAGGAGGCGAGCAGATATGGCTCAAAGCCCCGGACAACAACAGGCCCCGTCCAGACCGCAGCCCAATATATATACGCTGTTATTGCTGATCGCCATAGTCATGCTGGTTGTGACCATAGCGCTGTCACTGACGCATCTCATGTCCGAGAGCGGCTACGCCATGTCTTTCGGCGAGCTTTTTGAGCCCTTGCAGGGCGGTGGAACCGCCCGGTAAAGGCCCGGGCTTGCAGCCGCGACGAGTTGCCGCGGCGCTATAGCAGGCCGATAGGATCGCACCGAAGGCGTGAAATCGTCTGTCGGCGGGAGGTGGTTTCTGCCGATAGGGAACAAAACGGGAATTCGGACACCCTTTGGTCGGACAGGGACGACCGGCCCGCGTCGCCGGCGTAAAGGAATGATTTCGCCATGATCCTGGACTCACTGCTCGGCCTGTTCTCGATGGATATGGGAATTGACCTGGGCACGTGCAACACCCTGGTCTGTGTGCGAGGACAGGGAATCGTGCTCAACGAACCGTCCGTGGTGGCGGTCAAGCGGGGAACCAACCGCGTTCTCCAGGACGGTAATGCCGTCGGCATTGTCGCCAAGGAGATGCTCGGCAAGACCCCCGGCTCCATCAGTGCCATCCGCCCCATGAAGGACGGAGTCATCGCCGACTTCGACATCACCGAGGCGATGCTGGGGTACTTCATACGCAAAGTCCATCGACGACGGCGCGTTATCAAGCCCCGCGTGGTCATCGCCGTTCCCAGCGGAATTACGGCCGTTGAGAAACGCGCCGTGTTGAACTCCGCCGAACGCGCGGCCGCCCGGAAGGTATTCCTGGTGGAGGAGCCGATGGCCGCCGCTATCGGCGCCGGTCTGCCCGTCACCGAGCCGACCGCCAGTATGATCGTCGACATCGGCGGCGGCACCAGCGAGGTAGCTATTATCTCCCTGGCCGACATCTCCGTCTGCGAGACCATCCGCGTAGCCGGCGACGACATGGACGAGGCCATCTCCGCGCACATGAAGCGGACCTACAACCTCATGATCGGCGAGCAGACGGCCGAGCGAATCAAGATAGAAATCGGCTCTGCCGCTCCGATGGAGACCGAAACGACCATGGAAGTCCGCGGGCGGGACATGATCTCCGGGCTGCCGCGAAAAACCATGATTTCGTCGGAAGAGGTCCGGGACGCCCTGAAAGAGCCGGTCGGCGCCATCATCGACTGTGTAACCCACACGCTGGAGCGCGCCGAGCCGGAGCTGGCCGCCGACCTCGTGGACAAGGGCATTGTCCTCGCCGGCGGCGGGGCGCTTCTCAGAGGAATAGACACCATCCTCTCAAACGCCACCGGACTGGACGTGCGCGTAGCCGACGACCCGCTCACCGCGGTCGCACGTGGAACGGCCGTCTATCTCGAAAACCTCGAGATGTGGAAGGACACCATGGAGTCGGCCGAGGATGAGTTCTAGAACCGCCGACTCGCGAGAGCTTCGGGCGGAACCCGCCGTTTAGCTCCTCGGTTTAACCGTCGTGTCTTTGTGGCGACCAAACCCGTTTCGCCGACGCCCCGCCCAACCCGGAGAGGCGATCCGACGCCACTACCGGCGCCGTCTGAGTCGGTACCATTCCAACTGGGCCATCTGTCATTGGGCCGGCGGAGATTCCCAGAAAGCGCGGTTCTCCATATTGACCTCCCACGTGGATTTAAGCGGCAAACGGTTGCTCGACGTCGGCTGTGGGCTTGGAGACCTCTGGGCGTTCCTTGGCGGTGAGGAAAGTTCCGTGGATTACGTCGGCGTGGACCTGTCGGAGGAGATGGTCGCCGAGGGTCGCCGCCGCAACGGCGGCGCGAAGCTCATCTGCGCGGATATATTCGCAGCGGACAGCGACGAGCTCTTCGCGCCGCAAAGCTTCGACGTGGTGTTCTGCTCCGGGGCGCTGAACCTGGAGCTGGGCAACAACGATACGTTCGTCCCACATGCCCTTGCGCGGATGTTCGAGCTTTCACACGAGGTTCTGGCGTTCAACCTGCTGCACAAGCGTGGCACTCCATCAAGCGGAGGGTTCCATCCCTTCGCGCCCGAAGAGGTCTTGGAAATGCTGCGTCCCCTGCCCTGCGAGGCGCGCGTTATCGACGACTACCTCCCCAATGACTTCACCGTCATCTGCACGCGCCGCTAGAGCATTTTGCGGAAAGATTGTCGTCCTGTTCGTCGGTGAGGACGAGCACGGCAAGGACGGCGAAGCTGAAAGTGCCATTGGCGCAGGCAATGCCGC
>JBKHJB010000197.1:0-4132 GCA_046538345.1 Phycisphaerae bacterium | reverse complement strand
TTGAGCAGGTAGCGGTTAAGCAGTTAAACAGTCCAACTACCGACGCCCAGGGGGTTGGGTCGGCTCTTCAGGCGCAAGACATGCTTGGCTCTGTTTTTTTCAAAACAAAGTCGGTAGGCCCATAGCTCCAGGCGATAATAGGATACTTCGGCAAGCTTACGGCACGCCGACGCGCGGTCGAACATATCTCGCTGATGTGTTGGGTGCCTGCTCTACGGTACAACGGCTCAACGGCTTAACTGCTTACCTGCTCAACGCATTAATCAACCCGCACGTTGTCTATCAGCCGGGCCTTGCCGAGATACAGGGCCGCGGCGATGACGACCGGCCGGTCGGTTTCCTCCACGTCCTTCAGCGTGTGGGGGTCAACCACCTGCGCGTAATCAAGCTTACCGTCCGGAGCGTCGGCTGATATACGCCGCCGGAGGACGTCGATGACCTCCTCGGCCGACGGGTGCTTTTGCTCGACGATCCGTCGAGCGTCCTGAAGTGCGGCGTAAAGCGCCGGCGCCTGGCGACGCTCGTCGCTGGTGAGATAAGCATTTCGGCTGGAAACGGCCAGTCCGTCCTGTTCGCGGACTGTCGGGCAGGAAAGGACCTCCACGGGGAAGTTGAGGTCCTCACTCATCCGCCGCACCACGACCAACTGCTGGTAATCCTTGGTCCCGAACCACGCGCGATCCGGCTGGACGATGTTGAACAGCTTCGCAACCACGGTGCAGACGCCGTCGAAATGCCCCGGCCGGCGGCTGCCGCAAAGTGTCTCGGTCAGTCGGGAAACGCTCACCGTCGTCAGCGGTTTTTCGGGGTACATGTCTTCCACGCCGGGTGCGAACACCGCATCCACGCCGCAGTTTTCACAGCCGGCGAGGTCTTCGTCCATACTGCGGGGATAGTTGGCGTAGTCCTCTCCAGGCCCGAACTGGGTGGGGTTCACGAAGATGCTCACCACCAGGTAGTCGCAGCCCTCGCGGGCGGTGCGTATCAGCGAGTAATGCCCCGTGTGCAGGGCGCCCATCGTGGGCACCAGTCCGATTGTCCTACCCGCCCGGCGGGCGTCGCGGACACGGCTGCGGATTGCGTCGATGGTCTTTTCGACTTCCATACCCGGCTCCGCTAAAAGCTGTCAACTCGCCGAAAGTTTGCTCACGCGGTCGGCGAGTTTGCGGACAGTTCCCGGCTCGCGCGGATCGCTGCTCTCGGTGTCGATGTGGACGACCTCGCAGTCGATCGCGCCGGTAAGCTCATTGTAATCGTTGCGCATACGCGCGAGGAAGTCCCGCGTCATGGTCCGTTCAAAAGCACGGCCGCGGCTTTGAATCCGCCGGAGCAACTCGTCCTCCGACGCGTCTAGGTGCACCAGTAAGTCCGGTGGGCGGACGAGCTTCTCTACGCGGGCGGCCAGCTTTTCGTACAGCCGATAGTCCCGCTGGCAGAGAAGTTCCCGGGCATAGATGCGGTCCTGGCAGAAGCCGTAATCGCTCACCTCGGTATGCTCATGCGGGAGCATGATAGAAAGCTGCGACGCCCGGGATATCAGGAAGTAAAGCTGTGCGGGCAGCCGGGCTTGTGGTTTGCCGGCCGAGGCGTCCGTGAGAAAGGGGTTGCCGCGGTAGTCCTCGCGGACCAGTCGTGCGGAAAGCGCCTCGGCGAGCAGTTCGGCGAGCGTGGTCTTTCCCACTGCGGGCGGACCTATGATGCTCACCAGCGGCGCGGTCACCGGCTCACCTCCGCCTCGGCCAACAGCTCCGCAACGGTGCGGCGCAGCTTGGGGTGCACCGCCTGTGGGGCGATGCTCGCCAGCGGCCGCAGTACGAACAGCCGCTCGTGCATCCGCGGGTGGGGGATGGTCAGATTTTCGGTCTCGACGCTCTCATCGTCGAACAACAGGATATCCAAATCGCAGGTTCGCGGTCCCCAGCGCTGCTCGGCCTGTCGGTTCCGCCCCAGTTGCTTCTCTATCCGCTGAAGCTCGGCCAGCAGCTCATGCGGCGTCAGCGTGGTCTCCAGGACGGCGGCGGCGTTGTAATACTTCTCCTGACCTTCCGGGCCTCCGACCGGCTCGGTCTGGAAGAACTGCGATATCTTGGCGATTTCCACACCCGGGGTGTCGTTGAGGTGCTTGAATGCCGACAGCAGATTATCCGCCTTGTCGCCGAGATTGCTGCCGAGGGAAATATAAGCCGTGTGCTTGCCCATGTCGCGGAACTTACCTGTCCGCACCGCCGCGGACAAGGGTGGCTCGTCGAACCGGTCGGCGGTCAGCTCTGCAATACGTTCGTGTCTGTGGTGTTGCCGGTGGAAGCCCAGCCATTTTAATGGCTGGGCTTCAAGCCGATATTTGCATCATGCCGCTGCTCTGGCGGCGCCAAGGGCTGATCGAACGAGTGTCTTGCGGGCGGGTCGAAGCAGTCGCTACAGGCCCAGGTTGACTATCCTGTCCATCGCCTCGGCGAGCACGTCGTCGCCGTAGGTCAGCGAGATACGGAAGTATCCCTCGCCCCATTGGCCGTAGCCCCGGCCCGGGGTTACGACGACGCCGGCTTTGTCGAGCAGCTCCTCGGCGAACTTTCCGCTGTCGCCGTCGAAGTGCTCCGGAACGGGCGCCCAGACGTAGATGGTGGCCTTGGGCGGCTGGACGTCCCAGCCGGCCTTTCGCAGTCGCTCCACCACCAGGTCGCGCCGGCGTGTGTAAACCTCGTTGATGCCCTCCCGCAACTGTTCGGCGTGGTTCAGGGCCTCGGCGGCGGCGAATTGCACGGCCCGCAGTGTGCCGTTGTCTATGTTGTCCTTCACGGCGCCGAGCGCATCGACGGCTTCTGCGTTGCCTACCATCGCGCCCACGCGCCAGCCGGTCATGTTGAACGCCTTGCTCATGGAGAACATCTCGACGGCCACCTCGTCGGCGCCGTCCACCTGCAGGATGCTCGGCGCCTCGTAGCCGTCGTAGGTGTTCTCTGTGTAGGCGGCGTCGTGGACCAGGAGAATCCCGTTTTCGCGGGCGAACTCTACGGCCTGCTCGAAAAACTCCATCGGCGCAACGGCTGTGGTGGGGTTGTTCGGGTAATTCAGCCAGAGCACCTTCGCCAGCCGGCGGGCTTCGTGGGGTATCTCGTCGAAATCCGGCAGCCAGTTGTTACCGGCTCGCAGCGGCAGTTGATGCGTCACCGCGCCGGCGAAAACGTGGCTGATGTTGTATGTGGGATATCCCGGGACCGGGGCTATGCCTATGTCCCCGCAGTTCAGTATCGCCAGGCCGAGCTTGGCGATGGCGTCCTTGCTGCCCATGGTGGTGACGATTTGATTGTCGCTAAGCTTCACCGACCATCTACGGCGGTAAAAATCCGCGAATGCGGCGTTGAGTTCGCCGACGGGGTTGTCGCTGCCGTAGCGATGTCGGTCGGCGTCGGATTCGTCGCGCACGGCAGAGCAGAGCCGCTCGACGACCGGATCGGGCGTGGGATGGTCCGGGTCGCCGATTCCCAGGGATATGATCCGCTCTCCGCGCTTCCTCCGCGCGGCGATCTTGCGGCGCAGGTCCGCGAACAGGTAGGGCGGCAGCTTGCAGAGTCTGTGCGAGCGTTGAAGGTCCATGAGCGCGTCCTCGTCTCTACGGTTTGTCTGTTTCAGCTTCTCAGGTACGGGCGTCTCTCAGGGTTCGGCATTGTAACACCCAGCCGCCGCGTAGCAACCGGCCGCCGGCGACGGGCTTGGTAGCCATGGGCCGACGACGGGTCTTCCCGCCGCCGGCCCGTGTCGCGTCAGCCGATTTCGCGCTGCACCTCGCGCAGATGGTGCAGCAGCGCCAGCAGATGCCGCAGACCCCTCTCCACGCGCGACGTGCTCAGCAGCAACTCCGTTTGCTCCATTGCCGCCCGCAGATGGTCGGCCGTAGCGGCAGGAAGGTAAAGCCCTCCTTGCCCGCCGCTTCTGAACGGTTGCTTCTGGTTGCTGGGATTCACTACGCTACTCCTTTCGGCTGGACACGACCCCCGAAGGAAGCTTGTCGGCGAGGCGTTTTGCGCGGGGTTGCTTCGGTTCGCTACGCGGTGTCCGTTGTTTGAGCGATTGCTTCGTCGTGGCATTGGCGGTATGTTTCACCGCTGGATACTGCCATGCCCCTGCGACCGAC
>JBKHJB010000196.1:0-4142 GCA_046538345.1 Phycisphaerae bacterium | reverse complement strand
GTTGTTATTGAGCGACTTGAACGTGTGGTTAAGCGTCAGGCGCGTAAGGTCGGCGATATGGTTGTACGCATTGAGCATAAGCCCCTCCAGGCGTTGGCATACCGGCGACGCCCGCCTCGAGGGGCAGGTTCAGCGATTTTCACAGTGGAAGCTTAGGATTTCCCTGCCGCCTTGGCAAACCGCGCGACACACGCCCCCGACCGAGGCGCAAGTGGCTATTGAACAAGGGCTTGGTTGGGACCCTTCGATAAGCCCCTGCGTCAGCACGGGATGAGGCGCGTGCTGTTAACCCATCGCTCCGGCATGCAGTCACGGTGAGGCGAAGGGGCGTGATTCCCCAGCGGTCAGAAAGGCCAGATTACAGGTGCCAGGGCAACGGCCGTCGCCCAGATCAGCGCGTTCATGGGCACACCCATCCGCAGGTAATCGGTGAAGCGGTATCCACCGGGTCCGTATACCATGAGGTTGGTCTGGTATCCCAGCGGGGTGGCGAAGCTTCCCGCCGACGCCATCATCACCGCAAGCGCGAAGGGCATGATATTCACGTCCAGCTCGGCGGCCGTTCTCATGGCCAGGGGAAATACCAGCACAGCCGTCGCGTTGCTCGTGACCACACCGTTGAGCACCGAGGCAAGCCCCGCCACAGCCGCCAGCGCCAGCCACGGGCGGTCGCCGATCGCCGAAAGTATTGACGCGGTGAAATGCCCGGCCAGGCCGCTTTCGGATATCGCCCGACCGACTCCGAACGCGGCTGCAATCGCTATCAGAACGTGCCAGTCAACGCTGCGACGGGCCTCCGAACCGTGCAGACACCGGGTTATTATCAGCAAACCCGCCGCCAGCATAGCGGCCGTCAGCATCTGCACCCAACCCAACGCGACGACCGTGACCATTGCCGCGAGTATCCCCATCGCCAGCGGCGCCTTTTCATGACGCGGCGGGCTGGAATCCTGCACCGCGCCGACAAGATAGAAGTCGCGAGAATTCCGCTGCTGTTCGACGAACGACGGGTGCGCCTCCAGCAGGAGCGTATCTCCGGGTTGCAGCACAATGTCGCCGACTTTCTTGCGGACGCGGCGACCCGTACGCGCGACGGCGATGACCACCGCGTTATACACACCCCGGAAACGTCCCTCGCGGATAGACCGCCCGACCAGCGGGCAGGTGTCCGAGACAACGGCCTCTATAAGGCAGCGATTGCCCGCAGGCGTATCCAGCTTGAACGTCTGGTCGGTCGCGGGCTTAAGCCCCTTGGTCTTGCGAAGCTCGGCGACCGACTCCACGATACCCACGAACACCAGCCGGTCGCCGCTCTGGAGCTTTTCCTCCGGACCCACGGCAGGGATTATGTCACCGTCGCGGTCGATCTCCATCAGGTACAGGCCCTCAAGCTGTCGCAGCCCGGCCTGCTCGATGGTCTTTCCCACCAACGGCCCGTCCGGCTCTACGATCATCTCTATGGTGTAATTTCGCGGATCGTCCCCCACCGAGATTGCCGGGCGACGGTCCGGCAGGAACCGTCTGCCGACCAGCACCAGAAAGGTGAATCCGACGGCTGCACATGGCAAGCCCAGGACCGATATCTCAAACATACCCAAGCTGTCCCGGCCGGCTTCGCTCATCAGCAAGCCGTTTATCACCAGGTTGGTGCTGGTCCCGATCAGCGTGCAGGTCCCGCCCAGGATGGCGGCGTAGCTCAGGGGTATCAGCAGCTTGGAAGCCGGCAGGCGAAGTTTACGCGACCAATCGGTCACCGCGGATATGAACATTGCGACAACCGGCGTGTTGTTCAGAAATGCGCTCATCACCGCGACAGGCCCCATGACCCGCAACTGCGCGGCGAGCTGCGATTTCGGCCGTCCGAGGAGCTTCGAGCCAATCCACGCCACCGCGCCGGTCCGCTGGATGCCGGCGACCACCACCAACAGCACGCCCACCGTGATGACGCCGGGGTTCGAGAGCCCTGAAAGTGCTTCTGTTGGTGTAACAACCCCGGCCGCCAGCAGCAGCGCCACCGCGCCGACCAGTACGATGTCGGCCGCCACGCGCGTAAGCGCAAGCACGCCCACCGCCAACACCACCACGGATAATGTCAACCATGCTTCCCAGCCCAAGCGGGTCGGCTCCTGATGGGATGTCGCCTGGAAAAGACGGGCTACCAAGTGGCTTATCGGCGTCGCCCTCGATGCTCTTTACTCCGCCCCGGTCAAACGCCGATCCTCGTACATCTGCCGGAAGAGCAACCACGCATCCAGCATTATCTCTTCCTCGCCTTCGCGGACACGGAAGACGAAATGACTGTGCTCGTGCGCTCCGGACAGCACGCCGGCGGCCTCGGCGTAGTGCGTACCGGCGGCGATGGGCATATCCTCCGGCACCAGCAGGCGGATGACGTGGTGCGACTGGAGCACCCACGTCGAGCCGTCGGGCCAATGGTGCAGACCGCGCCAGCGGTTGTTGTTCTCGCCTCCGGTGACGCGCGCGAACATCTCGTGTTCGTCTATCCGCAGCGGTGTCCACAGCGGCGTTCCGGCGGGGTGGTTGATATCCAGTCCGCCGTGACACTCCGAGCCGTCGTAAGGTCCCAGCCAGGTGTCCTCGCCGCGGTAGCAGTCCGCCACTCTCAGCCCGCCGCTCGGCAGGGGGCACCACGGATGCAGCAGCGTCGGACAGATGCGCCCGCGGGCGTCCCAGATGGCGAGTCGGACCTTCCGCTTCGGGCGGCATTGCCCGTGGTTTTCCGCAAGGAACGTGAATATATCGTCCACCGCGTCCAGCCAGATATGCAAACCGAACGCCTGCGGCGGCCGACGGAAGTTCTCCCGCGAGGGTATGGTCCGCACCAGTTGGAGAATATGCCCATCGATCTCCAGGTCCGCCTTGATGCGATAGCGGATTACGCCCTCCGGTCCGCCTTCGGGAGTCGGGCCTTTTTCGGACGGCTTGGCCGATGCGTTCCGCACCACTATTCGTCGGGTTTGACCATCCTGAAGTGTAAACACAAGCTCGTCGTCGATGTCCATCTCAATGGCAGTCAACGTCGGCTTTGCCTGGCGTTCAATTTTCACGGTGATTCCTTTTCGGTCGGTCAGCTCTCGAAATACACGCCGCCGGCTTCCAGGGCGGCGCGGAGTTTTTCGTAGGGCAGTTCGCGGCTGGAGCAGCCGTCGGCGGCGCAAAGGGCGGCGGCGGTACCGGCGGCCTGTCCCTGCCCCATGCAGCAGACGGTATTGCGCGTGGACATGTGGGCATCGTGATCGGAAGTTATCATCATCCCGGCGACCAGCAGGTTGTCCAGCCCGGTCGGTCTGAGTGCACGGTATGGCAACCCGTACGTCCCGCCGCCGGCGACCTGGTGTTTCGGCGCGCTGTCGTGGAAGCCGTAGGCCATAACGTCGTCTTCGAAGTGTCGGGCCGATACCACGTCGTCCAGCGTGACGTCGTATTCGCATTCGATCAGCCGGCCGCGACGAATGCACACAGACGGGCTGGTCCGCGCGATGAACGCCTTCTCGCAGCCGGGGATGTACTCGCGGATAAGCTCTATCGCCTTGTGCTGTCGGCGTCGCAGCTCAAGCTCCGCGGTGGCGACGGCGTCGCGGTCGGTGGGGCTGACCGGCATCTTGAAGTTGAGTTTGACGAACATGAAGTAGTCGTCGTGAACCGTGGTGGTCACCGGCCAGAAGCCGATCTTCCGGGCGCCATGCACGAACGCTTTCGGCAGCTTGCTTTCGTCTCCCTGCAGGCGGGTGATTTGTCCGTCAACGCCGCTGCGGCGACCGATTGCGTGCTGGAACACCGCGTCGTGGTCCTTGAGCCAGTCGTGCAGACCTTCCATGCTCACGCCGCCGACGCCCATGCTGTTGGCGACGGGATAGTCGTTCGGTTCGGTGTATTCCGCCCCGGCGTATGCGGCCAGGTCGCCATAGCCGGTGCAGTCGATGAAGCTCTTTGCGGCGAGCTTCTCTCGGCCGGAGCGGCTCTCGACGACGGCAGAGGTTATTCGCCCGCCGTCGGTCTCGGCGCCGGTCAGCAGTGTGTTTACAAGCACGTCCACGCCCGCCTCGCTGAGCATCTCGTGGGCGATGAGCTTGTAAAGCTCGGTGTCGATGACGGTGCAGACCGAGTCGTAGTCTCCCCCG
>JBKHJB010000195.1:0-4178 GCA_046538345.1 Phycisphaerae bacterium | reverse complement strand
TTTGGCTGAACGGCTGCAAGCCGGGCGCGCTTCTCGCTGTGCCAGTCCCAGACGCGCTTCGGATTACGCGCGAATGCCTCCGGGGTGGCCACCTCGTCCATGGACTCCTCCTGCCAGACGCCGCCGACTCCGCGGTAGGTCGGTACGCCGCTTTCCGCGGATATCCCGGCGCCGGTGAGCACGGCTATACGCTGAGCGGAACAAAGCGTTTCGCGGGCACGCTCAAGTTGCCGGCTGAAAGCGTCGTTCTCGGTCATGTAAGATACCTCGCGGACCGATTATAACGCATCACGGCGATGCGACGCGGGGGCGACTTTCGCGGCCCCGGTCGCAGCGGTTACAATAACCATAGTCGGACATGACACAAGGACCCACCAACAAAGGCGATACCTCGGGGAAATTTACGGACCCGCAGGCCGAACAGCCGCGGTCACGACGCCTGCGCGCCGGGTGGATTGCCACCCCCGGCACCCTGGACCATCTCGCCCGTGTCATCAAGCCGCTGGCGGTGGGGCTGCTGGATGAGTTGATAGACCTCGCGGCCGTCTGCCCGCGGGCGGCCAACACCGACGAGCTGCCCTCGCCGCCCGTGGAGATACTGCCGTATGGCCCGTTGCGGCGGTTCGGGCTGTGGACGGGGGCGTTGGAACGGCTCGGACAGGAGCTTCGCAGTCGGCGTCTCGAGCTGCTTCACGCTTTGGATGCCCAGGCCGCCGGGCTGGCGCATCGGTTGGCCCGCGTACTGAACCTGCCTTACGTGGTCAGCAGCTTTTCGCTTGCGGATGCGAGGCATCTCGGCGCCATCGCGAGAAAAGCCAGCGCGGTTGTCGCCGCGAGCGACGCCATTCGCACGCGACTGCTACAGCGGCATGTGGCGGCGCCGGAGAGGGTCCGTGTTATTCGTCCCGGGGTGTACTGCGCCAAACGCCCGACGTGTTTTACGCAACTGAACCAGAGCATCGCTATCGTGGCGGCCGGGTCGCTGGATAATTTCCGAGCGTTCAGACCGGTCGTTGAAAGCTTTGCGGCGATGCTCAACAGCGGGCACGATTGTTCGCTTTTCATACTTGGTAGCGGCCGGGCGGAAAGGCATCTCCGAAAGCTCGCCGACTCTCTGGGTGTGCGGACGGAAGTGACGATCGTTGACCGTCCGCGCCAGGGGCAGTTGCCGGGCATCTTCAAGGCGGCGGACATCTATATCTCCCCGGCGCCGGCGCGGTCGGTGGACATGCAGTCGCTGCTGGCGATGGCGGCGGGTGTACCGGTACTGACGGCTACCGACGAAAAGGACCCGTCGGACTTCCTTATCGCCGATCAGACCGCGATGTTCTTTGAATGCGGACAGACGGAGAGTCTCGGCCGGAAGCTGCGCTTGCTTCTGGAGGAACGTGCCTCGGCTCGCGCTCTGGCCGAGCGGGCTTTGAGGTATCTTCGCGAGAACCACAGCCCGGCGGCGATGGTCTCCGAGCTTTTAGACGTATATCACGCTATGCTCGGCGCTGAGGATAGCAGGCAGAAGGCAGCAGGCAGCAGGCAACAGCAATAGGCAACAGGCAACGGGCAGTATTCAACGGGCCAAAGGCGGGAGCGAGCCGACTGCCCGAGATGCTGTGCTGCCCGACGGCTTGGTTGGTCAACGCACTCAACTGTCCCTGACTTCCAGTCCGAAGTCGCGCAGCTTCTTCGCCAGCGTCGGACGTAGCTCTTCGCTCAGCGGTGTAAGTGGCAGGCGAAGCTCGTTTCTGATATGCCCTGTCATGGCCATCGCGGCCTTTATGGGAATCGGGTTGGTTTCCAGAAACATCGCCCGGAAGAGTCCGAACAGCTTCAGATGCTGCTGCAGCGCGGCTTTGAGGTCGCCGGCGACGATGGAGTCGCAGAGCTTGCGCAGGTCCTCTGGCAGGAGGTTCGCAAGTACACTGATAACACCCCGCCCGCCGGCGCCCGCCAGCGGCAGCGTGAGTGAATCGTCACCGGAAAGTATGCTCAGGTCGCAACCGGCCGATATCGCGCTGGCTACGTCCGGGTCGCCGGTGGCTTCCTTCACGCCAACGACCATGTCGATATCCTCGGCCATTCTGATGATGGTATCCGGTTTCAGCGCCACCGCGGTACGCCCCGGTATGTTGTAGAGCACTATGGGCAGTTCCACCTCGGCCAGTCGGGCGACGTGCTCGTACATTCCCTGCTGGGTGGGCTTGTTGTAGTAGGGGTTCACCACCAGGCAGGCGTCGGCGCCGGCTTCGGCGGCGTGGCGGGTCAGTCGGACGGCTTCTTCCGTGGAGTTACTGCCCGTACCGGCGATTACCGGCACGCGGCCGGCGGCGCGATCGACGGTGAATTCCACGACCTTATCGTGTTCCTCGTGACTCAGCGTGGGCGACTCGCCAGTCGTCCCGCATGGCACCAGTCCCTGCGTCCCGCTTTCTATCTGACGGTCTATCAGCCGTCCGAACGCGTCCCAGTCTATCTCGCCGTCCGCCAGCGGCGTGACCAGCGCGACGAAAGAACCTTCCAGCTTCATACGCTCCGACATGGGTGAGTCTCTCCCTATTGATTCTGAGCGACGGCCCGGTCGATGAGCCGCTTCATTTCGCGAACCGCCTCGCGCATGCCAACGAAGATTGCCCGCGAGACAATGCTGTGACCGATGTTGAATTCTTCGAACTCGCCCATCGCGGCGACAGGCGCGACGTTGTTGTAAGTAAGCCCGTGTCCGGCGTGGACGACGAGTCCCGCCTCCAGACCCACGCGCAATCCCTCGGCCAACGCTTCCAGAGCGGCTGCGATTTCATCCTCGCCGGCGTTGGCGTACGTTCCGGTGTGCAGCTCCACGGCGTCGCACCCGGCGTCGCGGGCCGCCTGTATCTGCGACGGCTCGGGATCCACGAAGGCGCTTACCGTTACGCCACTGTCCTGAAGCGCTCTGGTGACCCGACGGATGCGATCAGACTCACCGAGGCAGTCGAGTCCGCCCTCGGTGGTAACTTCCCTGCGATTCTCCGGTACCAGCGTCGCCTGGTGCGGCGCCAGCTCCGCGGCGATGCCGACTATCTCCTCGTCCAGCGACATCTCCATGTTCAGCTTGCAGCGGACGGTCTGTTTAAGCAGCCCTGCGTCGCGGTCGCAGATGTGCCGGCGGTCCTTGCGAAGATGGAAGGTGATGCAGTCGGCCCCGCCCAGCTCGGCCTCGACGGCCGCCCAGACCGGGTCCGGCTCCACCGTCCGCCTCGCCTGACGCACTGTGGCGACATGGTCTATGTTCACTCCAAGTCCGGACATATTCCGCTCCTGTTCACATGGTTATTTTACGGCTTAGCGGCCGGCTTTCCAGAGTCGGTTGCATGTGCGGCGCGGCGTGCGTCACTTCTGGCCGTAGTAGGCGTCGCGCCCGTGCTTGCGGAGGAAGTGCTTGTCCAGCAGCTCGCGAGACATCATCACCGGGTACGGCTCCACGCGCACCGTTTCGCTCGCCAGGTGGGCGACCTGTTCCAGAGCTACTGCCGATTGGACGGCCTCCGAGGGTGACCGTCCCCAGGTGAACGGGCCGTGGTCGGCCACCAGGATCGCGCGTATCTCCAGAGGGTCTATCTCGGCGAATCGCTCCGCGATGACCCGGCCGGTGTTGGCTTCGTAGTCGGTGGATATCTCATCGGCCCTGAGCACGCGCGTAACGGGGATAGGCCCGCGGAAGGCGTCGGCGTGGGTCGTGCCCAGCGGGTCGATCTGCCTTCGCGCTTGCGCCCAGGCCGTCGCGAAAGTGCTGTGTGTGTGCGCCACGCCGCCGACCTCGTCGAACTGCCTGTACAGCTCCAGGTGGGTGGGCGTGTCGCTGCTGGGGCGAAGCTCGCCCTCGGCCACCTCGCCGTCCGAAAGCGAGACCAAAACCATCTGCTCCGGCCGCATGTCGTCGTAAGCCACGCCGGATGGTTTGATGACCATGTGTCCGCTTCGGCGGTCCACGCCGCTGACGTTGCCGAACGTACCGGCCACCAGCCCCGACCGGGCCAGGGAAAGGTTGGCCTCGCAGACGACCTTTTTGAGTTCTTCGAGCATGCTCTAAGCTCCGTTACTATGATATCTTATGCGCTGGAACTGCTCGTTGGGCAAAGGCGAGACAATTCAATCTGCGACTAGCGTTATACTGTCTGTTATAGTGCCTTAAGGGCTCCCAAAAT
>JBKHJB010000023.1:0-18863 GCA_046538345.1 Phycisphaerae bacterium | reverse complement strand
GGCCGCGCGAACGGCCTTACAAGTCCCCGTCTACTACTATATTATGCCACTAGTGCGTCCCTGTCAAAGCCCCTGTGCCGCCTCAAATCCGAAGCCGGCTCGCAACCAGACCTCTTCGACGTCAACCACTCGCGGCAAGTTTCTCGCGAAGCTCCACCAATGGTCGCAGATGCGGCGAGTCGATGACATCTTCCAGGTCTTCCAGCGCATCTTCGGCCATTCCCCGGTGCTCGTCATTCTTACTGAAGCGGTACAGCTGTATGGCGGCTGCGGCTACTTCGCCGTTATATACCCACCGGCTGTCCGGCTGTGCCTGTCCGGTGGCGCGGGAATAAAGCTGAACGGCTTGTTCATAGTCGGAGACCACGGTCTGGGTAACTTCCTCCGTGTTGGAGAGATATTCCGAGACTATCCTGGTCTCGTCGCTCCCGGGAGTTCCGCCCGTGAGCACCGCGTCCATACGTTCTCTAAGACGCAGCCGTCGCGCATGCATGTCAGCCATGTCCGACAGGGCGTCGGCTTGAAGTGCGATGTAAGCCGCCGATACCTCGCGACCGGCCGATTGAGCGGCCTTGCCGAAACTGTCCCCCGCCAACTCGAAATCAGCGGCTGCGTCCGTTTCTATCGACACGAGGCGATCGATGGTCTGCGCGACATCCTGGAGCGTTTCGTCCTGACGCGACCGGTATTCGTCTATTTCCGCCCGCAGCTCACTTACCTTTTCGGAAAGCTCGCCACCATCATCGGCGGCCATGCCACGGCGATGAGCGTCCCGCATTTCCTCCGCCGCCTCCAGACGGCTCTTGGCTGTGTCGATCTGTAGTTCAAGCCGTTTCCTGTCGGCTCGGGCCTGCTCCATGCGATATTCAAGCTCACCTATCTTAGACTCGTTGCGGTGTCGCTCCAGTCCCACGGACAGTGCTTTTTCCAGCAACTCGGTCGCCTCTGTTCCACTGGCCTGGCGGCTGTCGATGCGCAGGTTTCTTTCCTTGGCGTAGAGCTGTTCGTTGTCCGAGATAAGCTCCTGTCGCTGCTGCTTCCATTGCTCCAGGCGACTGTCCAGTTCGGAGAGTTCTTCTGTGAGTTGTTCCGTATCGGCACGGGCTTTCTGGATCATCTCATCGATGTAATCGTAAGACCTTTCGAGCAGCTCCTCGTAGAAGTCAGCCAGGTTGGTCTTCATCTGCAGCACAGTGGCGGCCGAACCGAGCTTCGCCAGAGATTCATATGCCTCCAGTCGCCGGTTTTCGGCTAAGGCGGCGTTGCACTGTCCCCGCAAAACGGCCACGCGGCCCAACACCGCTCGGGCAACACCCTTGTCCGCCTCATCGGCGTCGGCGAACTTGCGGATGGCGTCGCGAAGCTGCTGCTCCGCCCGATCCAGCAGCTTCAGAGCTTCGGGATTCACCTCGCGACGACTAACCGCCCGATAGCGCTCAAGCTGCTCGGCGGTGGGGTTTTCCAGGTAGGTCACCCGTTTGTCCGCGGCGGGGTCTTCCAGATAGGGGTTGCCCGCCAGCGACAGGGCCGCCTCGTGCAGTTGCACCGCCTGGTCAACCGCCTCTCGCAATTGCCGACCGGCCTTGCGGGACTCGCCCTCCGAGCAACCCGTCAGCCACACTACCGTTGTCGCCAAGCACAGAAAAACCGCTATGGATGCCTTGTTTCGCACCTTCATGTCTCCAAAAAGCTTACTAGTACCGCCCGCCACCATCGACCGGCCGAAAGTTTGTATCACGCTTTCGACCGATTTTCAACGTTGCCCACCGCCTGTGTTTGCCCTCGTTCGATCAGCACCCGCACCACGTCGGAGACGGCCTCAAGCCCCGCTGTGTAGCGGCGTTGTCGGCGACCTTCCGGACCGCAGAGCAGCAGCGCCTGGTTACGGGTCTGGACGCTGCCGCCGGCTTCGCCGTAGGACGCTGCCGCCGCGGCAAGTTTTCTGGCCGGTTCGGTTACGTCGCCGCACACCCACGGACCCAGACAGCGCCGGCAATGGCGGACGGCAAGCGGTGCGGCTTCCAGGTCTTCACGGTTCCACAGCAACACCGGGGGCAGCGATCGCCCCGTCTCAACCACGACGACTGCGTAGTGTCTGGTCAGCCGACGAGTCCCATGCCCGACCTCGTAGCGGAAGTCGAATGCCCGTACAGGCAGCCCGTGCAGACGCCCATATGTCACATTGTGGGCGCGAGGGCTATGACCGGCGTCGATCAACGCGAAGTGCCTGTATCTCAGGGGAACGTCGAAGGGATCTTCCGCGGCGAACCTCATGCCCGAACCATGCGCCTGCTGGGAGAGCCGCAGACGGCGACGTCGCTGACGAATTCCCATGACAACCACCGAAACCACCGCGGCGAACAGCACGCCCGACAATACTATGGCAAAGATTGTCTCCACGCCCGGCTCCCGGCGGCTCTCAGGCCGCTACAGTCGGCTTGTCAAAGGGCGCTAATCCCGCTGGTTGTGCCCGTCACGAAGAACTTTGAGCCAACTCAGTCCTGTGACTCGTCCTCGGAGTCTTCCTGTTCCCTGAGGAACGCGGGAAGCGAGCGAAACTGCAAGCTCATCCCGAACGGCGGATCATACTGAAGCTTGTACCGGGGGTGTGGTGGGCCGCTCAGAGAGTCTATCCACTGCTCCATGCGTTGGTAAGCGCCGGATTGACGTCTGGGGAATCCCGGCGTGAGCGGCTCGGGGTGCTTTTGCTCGGCCTGGTCCCGTGGGAGCATGTATTGCAGCAGCAGCGACTCTTCGGGCCTGTCGCGGTCGATCATCCTTCCTTGATCGTTCACGTAACCGTCGATCAGCGCGAAATTCGTGTAGTGCACTCGCTCGTTGCGACTCCTGACGTTAAACAGCTTCAGGTTCCCGACCACGCGCTCACCCCCGTGACAGTTCGAGCCGGCGCACTGCCGCGCAATGGTCAGCCAGATGTGGTTGCGGAAATCCACCATGAACTTGGGGTCGCTTTCTATGAGGATATCCTGAGCCAGCGGACTCTGAGGATCGTCCAGTTCGTCCAGCATGTACTTTGTCTGCCGCAAGGCGTCCCAGCCACGGAAAGTGTCGGTAAAGTTTTCCTCCCGGAACTCGGCCCGGCCCTCCATGCGGTCAATGAAACGCTGAATGACGTCGTTTCGGTACTTGACTACGACACGGTCCTCGTCTCGCAGCTCCGCCCGGCGGATACGATAGATGTCCTCCTGGTCCATGAGCCAGTCCGAGCGGATGCTGACCTTTTCTTGCCGGCGTGGATCGCCCGAGGGGGCCTGTTCGGCGGGCTGGGTGCTCGCCTGCAGACGTGCCTCCACCTGACGAAGCAACAATTGCGACCGCTCGTGGTCCGGATCGAGCTCCAGCGCCGCCTCCAACTCCTGTTTCGCCTCGGAGTACATTTCCCGTTCGTAGGCCCAGTCCGCGAGGCGATAACGCTGGTCCGGGTCATCGGCGTCGATTTCGGACTTGCGCTTATTGAACTCGCTCTCAGCGGTGACGACCTCGGTGATGGATTCAACGTCTTCTACCGGGAAAACCACAACGATCCCGCTTGATAGACGCACCTCGTACTGCCCGTTCGTCCGCGTGGCCGTGCCGCGGACTTTTGAACCGTTTTTGAGTGTAACGATCTGGGTCTGCCCCACGCACAACGCGGCGATAAGCAAACAACAAGCCAGTCTGGCAAGTGCGTATCGGGTCATTACGATTCCTTTCCGGTGCGGTTTCCCGTCCGAATACAGGGACACATCCCGGCCGCCCGCGTTAGCGAGTAAAGCTGCTGGGACCTTACACGGGGAACCGGCAACAGGCGGCAGTGGGATTCGAACCCACGAATAACGGATTTGCAATCCGTCGCCTTAGTCCACTTGGCTATGCCGCCGCATCCAGTAACAGTATAGAGATTCCGTGCCACCGGTCAACGCCGCCGCTCATCGACGCATGGCGTTGGAGGCATCGGCCTCTATCTCGTCGAATCTTGCGTAAAAGCCGCCCATCTGTCGGTCCTCGGCCCGAATCTGGCGAATTCGCAGTATGAGACGCCGCATGGATTCGGGGTCCTCGCGCCGCGCTTCCAGCAGCGAGCGGCAGTATTCCAGCTCCGTCCGCCAGTACATGGTATCGTCCGGCTCCATGGCCGAGACCAGCTCACCGTAAAGCTTCGCGGCCTGTTCGTAGTTGCCCAGGGCTTGATGGGCCGCCGCCAGCCCGCGGATATTCGTGGCGTCGATGGCACGGTCGGGGTCCTCGGAGCGTCTTTGCTCGTCGATGTCCCTGCACCTGCGGAACAGACCCAAAGCCCTTTCAGCGTCGCCGTTAGCAAGCAGCGCCTCGGCGTACATCTGCATATAGGGGTAGCGATCGGCGTCGCTCTGTCCTTCGCCGCGCTCGTAAAGGTCCGAAGTAAACTCCAGAAACGCCTCTTGCAGCGCACTTCGCTGCTGCGAGGTGTCGGGCTGTCGGGCAAGTTCACGAAGTCTTTCGCGAACCTGCCAGGCGACCAGGTGCATCAAGTCTTCGGCCTGTTCGGGGTACTGCCGGCGGAACTCGTCCACGCGGTCGATGGCTTCCTCGGTCCGACCGGACTCCACGAGCTTGCGTACCTCAAACTCCGCCGCGGCGCGTAGTGTTTCGCCGCCCGGCCACTTCTCCGGCAGCTTCCGGATGCTCTCAAGCGCAGACGCCTTGCGATCAAGCACTTCGTATTCCAGTTGGGCGGCATCGAAGTCCGCCTCGACGCCCCAGCGGGCAAGGTCGTCTTGCCGGTCGGCGGACGAGTCAAGCTCAGCGGAAGCCACTTCGGCGTAGTCACGAAGCTCCTCGACGAGTTCCTCGGCCCTTCGCCGACTCTCGTGATCGGACCAGTCGGATTCGCGCAGGACGCGCACCCTCAGCCGAAGCGCCAAAAACCGCGCTTCCAGGGATTCTTCCACGTCTTGCGGAACCCCCTCATATGCCTCGGCGGCCTTGGTGAGCATATCCAGCGGCTCGTCGGTCTTGGCAGCGAGTTGCTGAAGCTGCCAGCCAAGCTCAAAATTCCACCTTGCCGTTTGCCGACGCCGGGGCCATTTTTCGGTGACAAATCGCAGGATATCGACGAACTCCCGCCGCAGTTCCGTCGTCGGCCTCTCGCCGCTGTTTTCCACCTGCGAAAGGAGCTTGCTGAAAGCCGCGGCTGCATTTCTTGCCGCGTCAATCGCCAGTTCGTGGTCAGGATATTCCTCTGCCAGACGCAGGAACTCCTCGGCCGCCTGTCTGTAGCGCTGATTACGGCTGTGCAAAAGCCCCAGGCGCCATATTGCGGACCGACGGAGGCGATCGGCTATCTCGCCCTGGCGGGATATCAACTGCTCCAGCAGCTCCTGCCCTTCCCGCGGCGGCGCCTGCCCGGCTCGGGCGAGAAGTATCAGCGGCGAATCCTCATACTCCGACTCGGCGTATCTGCGAACCACCAGGTCCAGAAAGGCGCTTTCCACTCCCCCCTCGCCGTGCTCTTCGAGAAACCCAAGCAGGGCTAACTGCGCCTTGCGGGCATATTCCTCCGCCTGCTCGGTGTTGTCCCGCTGTCGCGCTGAACGGGCAAGCGTTCTGTAAAGGTGGTCCCGCAGCATTGTGGCGTGGAGGTCTATCTGCAGTTCGGAGCCGGCTCCCAGGATGTCGGATAGTTCGTCCCGGAACGTCTCGACAGCCGCTTCCCCGGCGTCGGGTCCATCGGCCGACTCGACCGCGGTACGGGCTTTCTGAAATTTCGCCTGCATACGAAGGGCGGGTGACGCCGAGCGGGTGTCCGCCTCCTCGAGAAACTCCCGGGCGTCGGCGTAGTCGCCCGTTTCGCGGGCGGCCATGCCTGCGGCGAGCATCGCGCGGCCTTTGCGCCCGTTGCCGCGACGCGACTGCACAAAACGCAGGGCGTCCTCGATGGTTTCGCCCAGCAATCTTTGTCGGCGCTGACCCTGGTCGGCGGGCAGGACCATCCCACGATAGAAACGCACCCAGGCGGCCTGGTATAACGCCGAGCGGTGAATAGACTCCAACTCCGGCATGACGGTCGCCAGTTTCACCAGGTCGCTGCGCCACTGCTGGAGCGTATCCTCCAGGTCCAGCAGGCAGTCTTCCATCAGGTCCACGGAGTCCTCGGTCTGTTGATAAGCCCGGCTACGATCCGGCTTGCCACCGCGCAGATACATCAACCGCACCAGCTCCGGCTGCGGTATCTTACGACCCAGCACGTCTATGCGCTTCAGACGGTACCGGAAGTGGTTCAGTTTACCCGTGTCGGAGGTTGCTCGGGCGGTGGCGTCGGCGGCGCGGGCGAAAAGCTCGGCCGCTTCTTCCAGCAGTTCCCCGCGGCGCGATTGTTGCTCCTCGTCGCTGTAGCCGACACGGTTGGCTTCCGCGATGCGCAGCTCCCCCTCCAGTGCCCATCCCGCGGGCTTGCCGCGGAGGTCTTCGCGGCTGTCTATAAGCTCTTCCAGCAGCTCGGCCATCCCCGCACTGGAGAGTGTCTCGGCAAGTTTTACGACCTCCCGGTCGTCCAGCTCCCGCGCGCGCTGCTGCGCCGATGCCGGCGCCGCCAAGAGCACCCCGGCCAATATCACCATCAGCGTGAGTTCAGCCCTGCACTTGTAGTTCATTGATGTGCTCATCCGCCCGGCGGCGCGAAGCCGACGTTCTGGTACTTGGCCCTTACGGCCTGGTTGTACGCCTCCAGGACGAATTTCCATCTCACGTCGCCGCGGGGGTCGATAATCACGGGTATCTCGTCGGTGCCGAGCGCTTCGCGGTGGGCCATCAGGCGGCTGTAAAGCTGCTCGGCGCTCTCCAGAGTCACCCCTTCGCCGCCGACGGAGTACTGGGCGTCCTGCCGCCTGGAGCCGATGGGCAGAAGCTTGACGCGAATGGGCTTCAGCGGCACCTCCTGCTCGGCGGCGACACCGGCCTGGCGAGGTAGTGTGCCCGGGATGTTGCCTTCCTCGGGGCTGACGTTCGCCGTCAGTATGAAGTACAGCAACAACAGGAACGTAACGTCGATCATCGGCGTCAGAGGCGGTTGTATCTTACCGCCGCCGGCGCCCTGCCGTGCTGCTCTCCGGGAGCGAGATTGTCTTGCCGAGCTCTGCGCCACCGGTCAGTTTTCCTCCAGAACCGCCGTCAATGCGGTAAGGTTGAGGTTCTCTATCTCGGCCTTGGCGGCCGCCTCCAGAACCGGCGTCACCTCCGAGTAGCCCACGCGCCAGTCCACCCGGACCTCCACGAAAAAGTCGTCGCCCCGCGACTGCCGCTTGCGGTCGGCGAGAATATCCTGCAAGGCGCCTGTGTCGCCGACCTCTATGCGCTTTCCGTCGATGCTGTAGCCGGAGGCCCGACCGGCAACGGACGCATCGTCACTGAGCGTCTCGCCCTCCATCGGAAGAACATTGACGATGACCTTGTTTGGTATCTCCATATCCTCCCGCGGCTGGGCCTGACTGTCCTCGGGTCGATGCGGCTCCAGCGACGGCAGCTTTTGCGAGGCGAACGAACTGGCCAGCAGGAAGAAGATTATCAGCAGGAAGACGCAGTCTATCATCGGCGTCATGTTGAACGACACCGCGCCGCGCTGCTCGGTATGTTCTCGCTTCTTGCTCACCTGCGACGACCTCCGTCGAGATGCTTATTCGTTCTGCGGCGCCCCGCCGCCGCCCTGCTTCTTGCCCGGCCGGAACTTCGCCAGAAGTTCCTGGCAGGTAAGCATGGTCTCACTGCTGAGTCCGTCGATGCGGTTTCGCAGCGTTCCGTAAACCGCCAGCGACGGGATAGCCACCGCCAGTCCCAGCAGTGTGGTGACCAGCGCGGTCTTGATGGACCCGGCCAGCGCGCCGGCTTCGGGGATGCCGGTCCTCTCCAGCGTGCCGAACGCGAGGATCATGCCCCAGACGGTTCCCAGCAGTCCGAGCATGGGGCTGACGTTACCGATGAGGTTGAGCCACTCCACGCGCCGCAGCAGTCGGGCGCGACGCTCGTCGGCGGCGTCTTCCATGGCGCGCTCCATGGCGCCGTATCCGTGCGGCGCCTCGGAAAGACCGGCCCGCAGGACCTCGCTGAGCATGTCCTCGCGCTGTGAGACGTGGTCGATGGCGTCGCGGAACTGCTTGTTCTCGAACATCGAACGCACGTCATCGGCGATGCTGTCAGGCAGGATGTTGCTTCGCCGCATCCGCAGAAGATTCTGCACGATGATAGCCAAAGCGCCCATACTCATCGCCCATAGTATAAGCCCGATTAAACCGCCACCGGGCCAGACCAGAATCTCGAAAAACTTCATCTTTCAAACTCTCCCTGCTCTGTGGTGTACATTAGTTCATGTTCCCGCGGCTTCTTCGTGCTCCACGGCTGCGTCGGCGGGTACCGCCTCGCTCCGCGGGGTTTTTTTGCGCAGTTGTTCAATGCCCTCGGCCGCCTTTTCGGCATACTCACTGTCGCCGTACCGAGCGATGACCATCTGCCAGGCGGCGCGCGTGGCCGAGGCGTTGTCGAGCTTCTTGTTGACCTCACCGGCGCGGTACAAGGCCTCGGGCCCCCAATCGCTGCCGCCGTGGAACGTAGCCACGCGCATGAAATCCAGACCCGCCTTAAGCAGATCCTGTCTATCGCCCCGGTCTTCATAGAGCTCCATGCGCGCCCGCCCTGCCAGCAGCAGTGCCTCGGGCAGTTCGGCGTCGTTGAGCCGTCCCATGCGCGCCTCGACGAACTGCAGCGCTTTGTCCGGGTCGCCCTGTTCGAGAAGCCCGCGAATGTCGCCAAGCCCACCGCTTTGCTCGCGTTGAGCCGTCCGCGGTGCCTGGGATTCTTCCCTCGGCTGTTCCGGGCGCTCGCCCAACTGCTCGGCCAGCTCCGCGGCCTGCTCGTGGCGGTCCTCCCGACGGTAAAGCTCCAGCAACAGCTCGCGGATGGATCGGCGGAAAGCGTCATTTTCCACCCGGTCCACGCGTATCTCAAGCAGGTCAATGGCGCGCGAATTCGCCGCATCGCCCTTTTCCGGAATATTCGACGGCCTCATGTTCAGCACTTCTTCCGCATGGTCGTTGGCCGAGACAGCCGACACCCATTGCTGGACTGCGTCGTCAAACCGTCCCGCGCCGTCGAAGGCCGCTATCAGCCGACATGATATCAGTCGCCCCAGCCATGCACTTCCGGCCGACTCCTCGGCACCGCGATACGCCTGGACTGCCTCTCCGTAGCGATCGTCGGCAAGGAACTCTTCGGCGCGGTTGAACTGTCCGCGGCCGTCCAACTCTATACGGTTGACCTCGCTGAGCGATCTGGTTATTTCCCTCCCGGATGTCCGGAAGGTAAGCTCCCCCCCGGCAAAGTCCGTTACGGTAACGCCGCTGTAGGGCAGCCGCCCCACGCGGACCTCGTCGGCATTCGCGGCTACCGACGCCGGAAGAACCAGCAGCAATACGAGGTTTCTCAGGAGCTTATTCATCGAGGGATACGTACTTGTACTTGCCGTTATTGTCGTCCGCTATCCTCTTCATGACACTTGCGGCCTGGTTGTCCTCCGAGCCGTAGAGGAATGTGTTGATGCGAATTCGCCTGTCCGGGTTGAGTCGGTCAATGGTCTCTATGACGGCCTCGTTTGTGGTTCCTTGAAAGACGCCATCGGTGAGGAACATTATCAGTTTCGGCTTGTCGCTGCCGGTGGCTTCGAGAACATCGAAAGCCCGCTCCAGTGCCTGCCGTGGATCCGTCAACTGCCCGCGGGTTGTTTCGGGGACCACCTCCTGCAGCGCCTCGGCCGCACGACGTTTATTGTCCATCCTCGCAGGGACCAACTGGTCGTGGGGGACCTCCAACGGCTGACCCGCGCTGAACAGGACTATGTGAAACGATTGTGCCGGCTGAAGCTCGCTCAGGGAGCCGACTATTTCGCGGCTGACTGATTCGAACTTGTCTAGCATGCCCATGGACCCGGACCTGTCGATGAGATAGATGATATGGTACGCCATCGCCTCGGTTCCGAAAAACTCGGTTTCCCCCGCCGGCGCGCTGTCGGATACCGCCTCGAGACCCTCCAGTGTACCCGCGGCGTCGGCTCCCTCTCCCAGGCCGATAACCTGTTCCTCGCGCTCTCCCTGGGACGTACCCGAGACTTCCGGGCTTTGGCGCCGGCTGCGGGTGTCGTCCGGGGCGCGGGAGTCGCTGCGCTGCACCGGGCGATTGGTGCTTTCGGACATACGGCTGGGCCTGTCGCTCAGCGTGGTATAGGGCGCGACCACGTCTTCGGGGATACGCGTCTCGTAGGCGAACATAACTACGAAGAGCATCACCAGGAACAGCCCCATGTGAAACAGCACGCTGATAAGCAGCGGCATGACAACAGCCATCTTGCCGGACAGCAGCGGGTCACCGCCGGGCAAGTGATCTTCTGACTCGTTCGCGGGGATTTGTGGCGTCGGCAGCGACGCCAGCGCCTCCGGTACCCTCGCAGTCCGACCGCAGTGTTCGCAGACTGCGTCGCCACCGGCCGCCGAGTCGCGCCGATTCAGCTTCCCGCAGTGATCGCAACGAAACTCAACTGCCATTTACCGCTCCGCTAACCTGCGTCACAGGTTTGCACCGCGTATGCGACCGCCTTAGACTCCCATGTTTCCGTGGAGCTGTCATGGTTGGTAAGAACGAACAAGTTGCGCGGCCGGTCTTTGCGTGGTTCCGGAACCTGAGCACCGACCGGATGGTCGAATACTAATCACTGTTGTTGTAACGTTCCGAGGGTAAGGGTTCAAACGGTTTTGTGTCCGGGTCGGCGTGATCGCCGCCTCGCGCATTTACCGCCGAGAGCGGCGGTCGGTATGCGACGGCCGCACATACGATCGCCAGCACCGCCAGCGCCGCAAGAAACCCCGCTACCGGCGCCAGTCGGCGGACCCAGCGGCGCCTTGTGGTGGCGGTGCCGTTTCCGACGCGGCCGCACCGATGCCCGCCCGAAGACCCGCGCAGCGGCGCCGGCGGGGGTGTCTCTCTGCCACAGTTGGGACACTTTGCTGTATCTCCGGTTTGTGAGCATACTTCTATGAGCTTCCCGCAGTGGGGACAACGAAACATCATGCCGGTGATTTCCTCCGTACATAGCTCCGTTCGGTCTTGTGGTCCGGGGTGAAGTAGTCGCGACACCCCTGCCACTCGGGACCGCTGGTTGGCGTGCAAACAGCATCACAGTGGTGTGCCGGGCCGCGGCGGACTAACGCCGCCGATATGGGCCCGTCGGGACGACCTCCCGGCCGCCTGAGCAGTCGCCGGAAGCTGAAAAGAACCGGTTCCCCATCCGGAGTCCCGACGACAACAGCAATATAGCAGATCGGCTACTTGCAGTCAACTTGCGCACTCGCCGAAAACGTGTCTCGCTGTCGGCTTCTATCCGATATAATCCGCATCGAAGCGAGGGTGGCGGAATTGGCAGACGCGCCAGGTTTAGGTCCTGGTCCCGGAAACGGGTTGCGGGTTCGAGTCCCGCCCCTCGCATTTCCCGTCACAAAACTGCCGCTCCATCCCGCGGCGGATGCAGTACTGCCCCGGCGGCAAAAAGAATAAAAAAGGACCGAATTCTTTCGCCGCGACTACGTCTCATATCACGACAGAAGCAGGGAACAACACCATCAGGGAATGCAATGTGAGCTTGTCGCCTCCCAGTGAAGAGCAAGTTCGTCGCTGGTACCCGCGACTCTTTGCCACGGCCCTGCGGCTGACTGGTAACGAGGCGGACGCTGCCGACCTGACCCAGCAGACGTTCTGCAGCGCATTGGACAAATGGCACAGTTTCGACGGGCGATGCCTGGCGACGACCTGGCTTCATGGGATTCTGATGAACCGTTTCCGCGACTGGTTACGTGGACGCACCCGGAAGCAGCACCGGCCGCTGGATGTTTGGGCTTTGCCCAGCGGCTCTTGCGCCGACCCTGTCGAACTATGAGCTTCTGGTAAACGCTTCTTACCGGGCAACGGAGGACACCAGCGACTGGCCCGCAGCCGTGCGAAATCTGCAATTCCTGAGCGCCGATGGGCGAAACTGGCGCCGGGACAAGCAGATTGGCGTAACACGTGGCGGCGAGCAAAGCCACCAGGGCAATATAGCGGCCGTCCACGTCAACGGACGAACGGTGATGGGCGACTTCAAGCAAGGCCCGCCCGCACTGTTGGCGAACGCACGCTTTTACCGCGAGGCCGCCGACGGCGGATGGGAATACACCCCGCCCACACAGGATATCGGCAGCAAGCGTATGACCATGACCCATAGTAACCGTTGGGGCTATATCCTCGCCTGGAAGTTTACACCCTCCGATCATTTGGCCCTTGACCACCTCGGACCGTTCGTAAAAATCGGTCCGGATCTGGCCGACTTCGAGTTCGAACCGGTCGAGGTGTCCAAAGAACTCCAGCCCCGCCCATAGCCGCACACTATTACTGCCGTTGAGCCGTAAGCTCCTTCGGCTCCTTTTCCATGAACGTGCCGGTCGCCTCCGCTTTTACCTCACCGTCCTGTACCAGGCGTGCCCGCAACACATGAACAGATCCTGTCGTGCGGACCGGCCAGGCGCGCACGGCCGCCGGGCGATTCACCATCACCGGGTGCCGAAAACGCAGCTCCATTTTCGCGGTTACGCCGGTCAGACCGCGCGCGAACAGGCAGTTGGTCATTGCCCCGTCCAGCACGCAGCAGACCACCCCGCCGTGCACAACGTCCACATATCCCTCGAAGGCGGCGTTGCAGGGCATATCGGCGTCAACAGAGCCGTCCGGCAGCACGCGGAACCGCAGACCCAGACCGCACTCGTGCGCATGACTGCACACGATGCACGCCGGATGCGCCGTATCGCGAGTCGCCGACAGTACGGCTGTATCCGGTTCAGTGGTCGCAGGCATTCTCACCGGACTCCAGAGTTTCGGACAAATAGGCCGAGACCAGCTCATCGACGCTCCCCTCGGCCGCTCCGAGCACGAACTCGATACCAGCATCGGCAAGCATCTGCTGTGCCCGAGGACCCATGCCCGCGGCGATTACCACGTCAACGCCCTGCTGCTGCAGCCATTTGGGCAGAGCACCCGGCTCGTGAGGCGGCGGGTCGAGCATCTCGGTGCCCGTCACCTCACCATTCTGTCCCACATCGACAATGGCGAACTTCTCACACCGGCCGAAATGGCCGCTCAAGCGTCCGCCTACGGTTGGAATAGCAATCTTCACTTGCTCTTTCTCCCATTCTGATTCTGAGTACCCCGACCGGTGGCGTCCGGCGGGTTTCTCGCTCTCCGAGTGCAGCAATACCAGTGTGCCGACCGCGACGCCCATGCGGGACGCGACCACTGCGCATTTCGCCTTCAGCAAAAAGAACACGTTACCCGGTGCGTCGGAAAGCCCTTCGAAGTTGCCTTGACCCTTGGAGATAATCACGTCGGCCTGCTCGAACGCCCGCACGAACCGCCGCCCGGACAGCGGCAGAACCGCTCCCGGGCAATCGCTGCCCGTATCGACGACGTCGGCGATATCGTCGAGCTTGGCTACACGGGCGTCGTCCAGCGTCGCGTCATTTATGACCGGACCGCCACGGACAGCCAACGTAACGCGACCGACCGGCAGTTGCTCAATCAACAACCGGTCGAAGACTATCTCGCCGGCGTTGTCCGCCACGTACAGAATGCTTCGCGCGTCCGCCACGGCCGACCGCAACGACTCGACGCCGCCCCGCAGCGGCGTTTCGAGCGTCCTGTCGATCTCGTCGAGCACGTCCTGCTCGGTGATAGCGCCGTTCACACCAAGGTCCACCACGTTGCCGGCCACCGCCAGCCGCAGGGCCGTGTCAAACGGATCTCCCGACTCCTCCACGCGCCGGCGCAGCGCAGGCAGCAGATCCAGCGCCATGCGGTTGAAACGGTCCTTCGCCGCGGCGTACGGGTCGCCGTTGCCGGTCAAATCCCGCAGCATCGTGTGTATTCGCGCACCGACCACCGGCGGCGGCTGGGACATATCCATCTCGCCGGTGAAGCGCAGAACATCGCGCAGGACGCGCTCGTGCAGAGCCGGGTCCTCGCTGACGAACCGCGCCGCCTCCAGAGATTGGCGCAGAAAACAGGGAATGCAATCCAGTGCGGTTCTCATCCTGTCCGCCTCAAGTCCAACGGCTCTGGACGTTGGCGGAGTCGGACTCGCTGAGCTGTCCCGCCTTGAGCTGCTCTATCGCCTCGGCGACCGTGCCCGAGGCGCCGCTGAAGACCCTCACACCGGCCGTGGAAAGCACACTGAACGCCTTCGGACCAACGTTCGTCGCAACCACTGTCTCGGCGCCAAGGTCGGCGACCTTTTTGGCCGCCTGCACGCCCGCGCCCTGTAGGGCGTTGAGATTCTCGCTGTTATCGACGGCCTTGGCTTCGCCGGTGTCGGTATCCACAAGCACAAAATACTTAGCCCGGCCGAAACGACCGTCCACGGGAGAATCCAGTTGTCCGCCCTGTGAGCTTACTACGACTTTCATATGCGTTCCTTTCCGATTACGCGCGCACTCGCTCTGTCCATCCCCTGGACAGTGAGCGAAAGCGGTGCCAGAACCCCTCAGAAAATGCCCACCGTGGTAACAGTAGTGTATAGAAGCGCTTGGCGTGGTGGCGTTCGACCTCCCCGCCCGCGATACCTTGCACAATGGGCGTATGCAACACACGCGGGACTTGCAGAATGCGATGCTATTTTCCCCGTCCGCTTCGCCCGTCCTGCTCCGGCAGCTCGATGCCGAGGGTCTTGACCTTCCTGAAAAGCGTGCTCGGGTCGATGCCCAGTTCCTTCGCGGCCGCGGAGCGATTCCCACCGTGCCGGCGGACGGCGTCGGCTATCAGCACGCGCTCCATCGCCTTGAGAGTTGTCCCGCCGGTCCTGGGCATATCCGTCGCCCTGCCGCCGGCGCGGACCTCCGGCGGCAGATGTTCCGGTCGGATAAGCCCGCCACGACACAGGACGAACGCGTGTTCTATGACGTTTTCCAACTCCCGCACATTGCCGGGGAAGTCGTATTCCATCAGCAGTGCCATCGCCTCGTCGGATACGCCCGCGATATCCTTCTCGCCCAGCCGGTTGAACCGCGCGACGAAATGCTCCACCAGCAGGGGTATGTCCTCCCGCCGCTCGCGCAGGGCCGGCAGACGTATGCGGATCACGCGCACGCGGTAGTAAAGATCCTGGCGGAAGCGGTTCTTAGCCACCAGCCGGGAGAGGTCCTTATTCGTCGAGGCAATTACCCGCACGTCCGCGCTGACCGGCTCGACCGAGCCGAGCGGCTCGTACGTTCGCTCCTGGAGCACGCGCAGAAGCCGCGTCTGCATCGCCTGAGATACGTCGCCTATCTCGTCGAGCAGTATCGTCCCGCCCTCGGCCGCGGCGAAGCGTCCCGGTCGGTCCTCGCGGGCGTCGGTGAAGGCGCCGGCCTTGTGCCCGAAAAGCTCGCTCTCCAGCAGCGTATCGGGCAGCGCCCCGCAATTTACGGCTACGAAACGCTTGTCCCGCCGCGGCGAAAGATTGTGTATCGCACGGGCGAACAGCTCCTTGCCCGTGCCGGTGGGCCCCTCGATAAGCACCGTACTGTCGCTCTCGGCGATGCGCGGGAGTATGTCAAAAAGCTCCCGCATCGGCCGGCTCCGTCCGACGATGTCCGCGAAGGTGTACTTTGCCTCCAGCTCCTTGCGGAGTGCCTCTATGCGGCTGAGATCCTGGAAGGTCTCCACGCCGCCTATCACGTCGCCGTCGGGCCTGCGCAGGATAGCAGTCGATATGCGTATCGGAATCCGCCTGCCCTCGGCGCTGACGACGTATATAGGAAGGTTCACTACGGGCCTGTGCGACGCAAGCGTCTGCTTAATAGCGCACGAACCCTCGCAGATACTCGCACGGAAAACCTCGTAGCACTTCCGGCCCAGCGCCTGATCGCGCTGCACACCCGTTATCCGCTCGGCGGCGGCGTTGAAGGACGTAACCCGCCAGTCCAGATCGACGGTGAAAACGCCCTCATTTATGGAATCGAGAATGATATCACGGCAGGCGACATCGTCGCTGATCATCGCGGTACCTCACTATGCGGGGCAGAACTGTGACGAGTATCGCATAACGCAAGGGTAGCTGTCCAGCAAAACATGCATAGTGCAGCTATTTCGAGCGTCGGGCCTGTTTGGAGTGAGAGCATAAGCGGTTGTACAGGCAGATGTTATGGCCGCGTAACTCCTGTGTGGCTCGGTTGGTATGCCGCTTGTACGTCCATGTGTGATGAGAGTCGCCATAGCTGACTTCGACGGCAGGGTTTCCCCGGTGTTCGACGTGGCCAGGCACTTGCGGGTGCTGGACGTTGACGCCGGCGAGGCCGCAGCGCGCGAAGACGTGGCGCTTGCGGAATATCACGACCTTTCTCGCGTCGCCCGGCTGGAGGAGCTGGGAGTGGACGTGCTGATCTGCGGAGCGATTTCCCGACCGCTGGAATTGGCCCTGTCGTCGGCGGGCGTACGGGTCATATCGCGGATATGCGGACCCGTGGAGGAGGTCGTGGCCGCTTTCCTGGAAGGACGACTTACATCAGACGCCTACCTGATGCCGGGCGCAACCCGGCGTCGGCGCCGGGCCCGCCGTGGGTGCGGACCCGGGCGGAGACAATGAGATTTGACGGCCGGGATTACGACTCGGCCGCAAAGCAGGTGAACAGCAGTTTTGGTTTGTTAAGGAAGGAGATGCCATATGCCAGGTGGAGATAGAACAGGACCTGCAGGTATGGGACCGATGAGCGGACGAGCGGCCGGCTTCTGCGCGGGCTACCCCGCACCGGGCTACGCCAACCCCGCCGGTGGACGTGGCTTCTGGGGTTGGGGTCGGGGCCGTCGCGGCGGAGGTCGTGGCCGGCGGAACTGGTACCACGCTACCGGTTTGCCCGGATGGCAACGGGCCGCGATGGGCGCACCGGCGTGGGGAGCACCCCCGGCGCCACCGGCACCGGGCGCGTACCCACCGCCGGGAGCGTACCCCGCCGCGGCTCCGGAGGACGAGGCCGAGGCGCTCAAAGCCCAGGCCGAGCAGCTCCAGCAGGCGTTGGAAGACATACGTAGCCGGCTGGATGAACTCCAAGCGGAGGGCGACTCCGAGAAGGAGTAACCCCCTGCTTCCAAACGGATCGTCGGGATAAGCGAGGCGGTGGCTGGGGCAGCGCCGCCTCGCCCCGGCGATTTTTCTACGTCACCATCAGGCGTCCGGGGGCGAACTCCACGCGTGATTTGGGGACGCGCGGGGCAAATCGCCGGCTTTTATGATAACATCGGCCGCTCGATAGTCTTTACCGGCCGGCGCTGAAGCGTCCGGGAGGATCGCGATGCCGATTTACGAATACAAATGCACCCAATGCGGGCAGGTAAGCTCGTTTCTGGAGAAATCCGACACCCGAGCCGACCACCCCTGCGAGCATTGCGGCTCGACGGATACCGTCAAGGCGTTCTCGACGTTCGCTGCGTCCTCGAACCGCGCGAGCGATTCCAAGCCGCCGAGCTGTTCCGGCGAGTGTGCGTCCGGGGCGTGTCCGTTCTCCTGAAGGCGCGCACAGCGGTCCTGACGCGGAGTGCAACGGATGACCAAACCCTACCTACAGGTGATGCGGGAGCTTGTCGGCACGCAGTGCATACTGATGCCGGGCGTTCGCGCACTTGTCCTGGACGACAAAGGCAAAGTGCTGCTCCAGAAGCGGACGGACGTCGAGCTTTGGGGCCTACCCGGCGGCTCGGTGGAGCTGGACGAGACGGTATCGGAGGCGATGTGCCGCGAGGTGTTCGAGGAGACCAACCTCACTGTCGAGTCCTTCGAGCCGATGGGTCTTTATTCCGGACCGGACCAGCGGCTGGAGTATCCAGACGGCGGGCGGATACAGTGCTTTTCGCTGGCGTTCATCGTCCGTCGCTGGCGGGGCAGCCCGCGGGCGGACGGTGTAGAGGGCTCGGAGGTACGGTTCTTCGACCCCGCGGACCCGCCGGATGAACTGGTCGAGATGCACAGGCGCACACTTCAGGACTTCCGCCGGTATAATGGCGAGTTCCTCGTAACCTGAAAAACCACAGCATCAGCAAGGAAGGATCTGATATGCAGGACACTGCAATCTCCCGGGCAATTGCCGAGACTTACCATGAAAAGCTAACCGGCGCGATCGAAAGCGACGTGCTGATAACCGGAGGTGGACCTTCCGGTCTGGTGGCGGCGGCCAAGCTGGCGTCGTCGGGCTACCGCGTTACCGTCCTTGAGAAGCGTCTCGCGCCCGGCGGCGGCGTCTGGGGCGGCGCGATGGGAATGAACATCGCCATTGTCCAGGATGAGGCCGTCGGGATACTGGACGAGTTCTCCATCGGCCACCAAGACCGCGGCGGATCTCTACATTCCGTCGAAGCCGGTGAGCTTGCCGCCGGCCTGTGTGTAAAGGCGATCCAGAACGGCGCCACGTTCCTTAACCTGCTGGCGGCGGAGGATGTGTGCGTGCACAACGGCCGGGTCGTCGGCGTGGTAGCGAATCAGAGCATGGTGCTGGGGCAACTGCCGGTTGACCCGCTGACACTCAGCGGTTCGGCGGTGCTGGACGCCACCGGGCACGAGGCCGCGTTGGTCAACTCCCTGCGGAAGCGGGGGCTGTTGCCCGTTGAGTCCCCCGAAGGCCCGCTCGGCGAGGGTCCCATGGACGCGGATGCCGGAGAGCGATTCGTGGTGGAAAACACCTCGGAGGTTTTCCCCGGAATGTGGGTTTCCGGTATGGCGGTCTGCGCGACGCTGGGAGGTCCCAGAATGGGACCGATCTTCGGCGGCATGCTCCTGTCGGGAGTCAGAGTCGCTGAGC
>JBKHJB010000194.1:0-4245 GCA_046538345.1 Phycisphaerae bacterium | reverse complement strand
GAACAGGTCTTCGCGGAACTCGCCGTCCTCGACGGCCGCCTCCAGCTCGCGGTTGGTCGCGGCGATCACGCGGACGTCGCACTGGACCTCGTTGTTTTCGCCGACGGGTCGAACCGAGCCGGTCTCCAGGGCGCGCAGCAGTTTGGGCTGCAGCTCCGACGGGAGGGACGATATCTCGTCGAGGAATAGCGTTCCGCCGCCGGCTTCGAGGAATAGCCCGGTGCGGTCGCTTTTGGCGTCGGTAAAGGCGCCGCGCCGATGGCCGAACAGTTCACTTTCCAGCAGCGTCGGCGGCAGCGCCGCGCAGTTGACCGGCACGAATGGGCCCTCATGGCGGTCGCTGTGGCGGTGTAGTGTCCTGGCGACCAGCTCCTTGCCTGTTCCCGACTCTCCGGTAATGAGCACCGGCACCGGCTGTTCGGCGACCCGGGATATTCGCTCGAAGAGTTGTTCCATGATGCGGCTTTGTCCGACGAACTCGCCGAAATCGCCGGGTTGGTGCCGCGACTCCTTGAGGAATCGCACCTGCTCCTGGAGCGAGCGGTGCTTCAACGCCCTTTCGATTACCAGCGCCATCATGTCCCGCTCGATGGGTTTGGTCACGAAGTCGTAGGCGCCCGCTCGGATTGCCTCCACCGCGGTGTCCAAGCTGCCGAAGGCGGTGATGACTATCACCGGCACGTCCGGTCGGTTCTCCACCAGCCGATTGCAGAAGCCGATGCCGTCCAAGCCCGGCATTTTCAGGTCCGTCAGCACGACGTCGAACGGCTGAGCCATGAACTCCCGAAACGCTTCGTCCGCGTTGGTATGGAAATGCACGGTGTGTCCGCGGTGCGACAAGTCGTCGCGCAGCATCAGGCACATGCTCTGGTCGTCGTCAACTATGAGTACGCGCCCGGTCATCGCCTCTCCTGCTGCGGGATGTACACGGTGAAGGTGCTCCCTTCGTTGACCTTGCTCTGTACGTCGATCCACCCGCCGTGTTCGCGGACGATACCATAGGTAATCGAAAGTCCCAGACCCGTGCCTTCGCCGATGTCCTTGGTGGTGAAGAACGGGTCAAATACGTTGTGCAGATCGTCTTTGGCGATGCCGGGACCTTCGTCGGTGACGGCAATGCGGATGAAACGCCCCGACGGAGTGTCCAGTCCTTCCGGCGGTTCGGTCTGTACGGAATCCAGCGAGACGACCACATTGCCGCCGCCGGGCATCGCCTGAAGCGCGTTCTCAATAAGGTTTGTCATTACCTGCTGCACCTGCACGGGGTCCATCTCCGCCGTCGTCGCAGAGGGTTCTTCGTCCGTGACAAGCCGCACCTCCGCCTCGTATCCCAGGCAGTTGACCAGCTCCACCGCCTGGCCGACCACATCGACGGCGTTGGTCCTAACACGTTGCGGGGGACGCTGCCGGGCGAAGTCCAGAAGGTGCCGGATTATCTTGGTCATACGGTCGGTTTGCGTCTTGATGGTTTCGGCGTTTCTGCGCAGGTGTTCGGGGCTTGCCGAAAGCGTACCGTCGCTGATCATCTCGGCCCGGCCTGATATTACGTTCAGCGGCGTGCCAAGTTCGTGGGCTATACCCGAAGCCAGTCGCCCTATTGTAGTCAGGCGGTCCATGTGGCGCACCTGTTCCATGGCCGCGATGCGCTTCTCCGTCTCGGCGCGCTCCCGCTCGCGGGATGCCGACAGCGACGAACACATCTCGTTAAGTCCCTCGGCCAGCGCCGACAACTCATCGCCACCGCGAAGCCGTATTCTCCTCGAGAGGTCGCCTTCTCCTATCTGCCGGACCCTTTCCCGCAGCCGGCTCAGCGGTTTGCCTATGACGACGATGCCCAGAAGGATAACGGCCGTGCCGCTGGCCAGAACCATCACCCCGCCGCCGAGGATCTCCCTGACAAGGGCATGGCGGATGTGTCGACTGCGGTCCTCAAGCGTCTCGGCCATTTGTATGGCGCCGTCGGCGTCGGGCACGTCGAGCGGGAAGAAGAAGTACTGGACGTCGCCTTTGTCGCTACGGTGCGTGCGCAGCGAGACGATTTCGCCTTGCCGCAGCCGCTCGCGGGAATCGTCGTCAAGCCGCTCGTTCAGGATTTCAGAGTGGTCGAAGGAGGCCCACGAGAATTGCAGCGGATGTCGCCGGACGTTCATTCCCTCCAGCAGCTCTATTGCGCGTTCGCGTCCGTCGGCCAGCCAGGCGTTTTGAAGGGAATGCCGCAACACGCGACCTAGAAGCTCGGCGTCTCGTTCTATGGCGGCGTTGAGGCGCGCAGTCTCACGTCGCACCGTCAGCATGCCGTCAACCAGACGGATCAGCACCAAAACCAGGACCATCGCAAGAACGACTTTGAGTGCTACTCTCATGGAATCACCTCGGCTGCGAGAGAGCTATGCAATATGCAACGAGAGTAACGCAAACCGACGAAGCGGGGCAAATGCTTTGAGCAGTCCTGCCGGCAACAGAAACTACGTGCCGGGCACATCCGAGCATTTTGTCCAAGTCCGCATACCGGGGCCTTTCGACCCGGACTGCGGCGGTGAGCAGCCCGGATTCCGCCTCAAAGCCCCTTGGCTCGCCACCTCCGGTGGAATGCGTGAGCCCCCCAAAACAGAAGTACGGTCAGCCCGAGCAGCACCAGCGGGCTGAGCCAGCTTGGGAAATATGTCTCCGCTCCGAATGCGCCGCGTATCATGTCCCCCGCGTATGAAAGCGGCGAGATTGGCGCGATCCACCTTGCCCAGACGGGCATCTGCTCTATCGGCAGGAACACGCCGCTGACGAATAACAAGGGCAGCCGAACCAGGTTGGATAGCAACATAATGTTCGACGGGCTGCTCGCCGGCGGCGCAGCCAGCAACACTCCAAGCGTGGCAAAGCTCAAAGCGCCGAGAAGGATACCGCCGATCAATTGTGCGACGTTGGCGACGGCTGCGTCGGTCAGTATCAAGCCCAGCGCAACCGGCACCACCGAGAGGCAACTTCCGAATATCAGGCCGCTGACTATGTCCCCCGAGAGTATCGCCCGGAGCGACAGGGGCGTGGAGATAAGTCGTTCGTAGGTCTTCGCCCGGCGCTCCCAGGGCGTCACAAGTGGTCCGACCGCACTGGCGGTAAACCACAGCGCCATCGCAACCATGCCCGGAACTATGTTGTCGGCCGATATGGGACGGCCCATCTTGAATGCAAGGAAGAAGAACACCGGGAACAGGACGCCGAAAATGAGCACCGGTGGCCGAAGGTAGTAGAGCAGGGCGTTCTTTTTGACTATCACCATCGCCCCGTGTGCCTGTCGGCGCCAGGTTCCTTGCAGCTCGGTGACCGCGTTCATTCGGTGTCCTCCTCAGTCCCGCTCTGGGTGAAATACAAAAAGACCTCCTCCAAGCTGGGTTTCCGCGTGCAGATGTGACGTATGTCTAGCCCTTTCCGGTCCGCCAGACGGACGAGGTCTTTCGCCAAGCGTCCGGGTTGTTCGCCGTACAGCCGGATGCTATTACCGTCGCGGTGCGTTCGCAGCACGCCGGGCAGACTCTCAAGTTCCGGCAGGTCGTCCGGGGCGATGTCGAAAGCCGCCTCCAGATACTGGCTGGATTGCATCGCCAATCGCAGGCGATCGGGGGTATCGATGGCCGCTATGGCCCCCTGGTTGATAATCGCCACGCGCGAGCACATCTGCTCGGCCTCGTCCATGTTGTGAGTCGTCAGAAAGACCGTAAGCCCGTCGTCATTGAGCTGCCGGACAATCCGCCGTATCAGCCGGGCGCTGGCGACGTCGAGTCCGCTGGTCGGCTCGTCCAGGAACAGTATCTCCGGCTCGCTGACCAGGGCCGAGCATAGCATCAGCCGTTGCCGCAACCCCTTGGACAGTGTCCGTGCCTTGTGTCGCTTGCGGTCGGCGAGGTCCAACTGCTCCAGCAGCCGCTGTGCGTTCCGTGTGCGTTGCTGCTTGGGGACCCCGTGCAGCTCGGCCATCAGCATCACGTTCCGCCAGATGCTGAGGTCCAGATAGACGTTGGCTTCCTCGGGAACTATGCCCAGGTGTGCCCGGGACAGCAGCGGCTCGGTGCGGATGTCGTGGTCTTCGATCTGAGCCGATCCGTCCGTCGGCTCCAGGACGCCGATGAGCATCCGGACCGTCGTGGTCTTGCCGGCCCCGTTTGGACCGAGAAAGCCGAACATCTCTCCGTTGCGCACGTCGAAGCTCACCCCGTCCACCGCGGTGATATTGCCGAAGCGCTTGGACAGGTT
>JBKHJB010000193.1:0-4248 GCA_046538345.1 Phycisphaerae bacterium | reverse complement strand
ACGATGCACGGGTCGTGCCTGCCCTCGACGGTCAGCTCGCGATTCTCGCCGTGGACGTCGGAAGTCTGCTGCGGCTGGGCTATCGACGCGGTGGGCTTGACCGCCACCCGCGCTACAATCGGCTCACCCGTGCCGATACCGCCGAGGATGCCGCCGGCGTTGTTGCTCACGAACCGGCCGTCCCTCATGGGGTCGTTGTTCCCGCTGCCGTGTCGGCGAGCCGCCTCGAAGCCCGCGCCTATCTCCACACCCTTGACCGCTCCCACCGAAAGCAGCGCCCCGCCCAGCCGGGCGTCCAGCTTCGCGAACACCGGATCGCCCAGACCCGCCGGCGCGCCGGTGACCTCCAACTGGATGATGCCGCCGACGGAGTCCTTCGCTTCGCGCGCGGCTTTGATGGCCTGTTCCATCGCCTCGGCCGCTTGCGCGTCCGGGCAGCGGACGGGGTTATTCTCGATTTCGTCGTAGTCGATGTTTTCGGCGCGGATGCCGGCGATTTCCAGTGCGTACGCGCGGATGTGTATGCCCCGCTCGGCGAGAATCTTCCTGGCGACGGCGCCGCCCGCGACGCGTGCGGCGGTCTCCCGGCCGCTGCTGCGCCCGCCGCCGCGGTAGTCCCGCAGCCCGTATTTCGCCCAGAACGTAAAGTCGGCGTGGCCGGGGCGGAATATGTCTTTGAACGCCTCGTAGTCGCGCGACCGCTGGTGCTTGTTCTCGATGACCATCGCCACCGGCGCGCCGGTGGTGCGTCCTTCGAAGACTCCGGAGAGTATCCGCACGCGGTCGGCTTCGCTGCGCGGGGTGGACACCCCGCTCTGTCCCGGACGGCGGCGGTCAAGGTCCGTCTGGATGTCGTCCTCGCTGACCGGAACGCCCGGCGGCACGCCGTCGAGAACGGCTCCGATGGCCGGTCCGTGACTCTCGCCGAAGGTGTGCACCTGAAGCGCCAACCCCAGCGTGCTGAACCGCTGAGCCGCCAGCGTCAGTTCCCCGGCGACACGGTCCCGCACGCGTTCGGCCAACTGCCGCGGCGTCTCATCGGCCTGTAGCGTCACCAGCACGTCCGCGCAGGGGGCGATCGCCTCGTTTAGCTTCTCCAGCCGGTCGGCAAACTCGTTGCGGGGATCGGGACCGGTCAGAAACGCCGGCACGCCGTCGGAGCTTATCCGCGGCCAAAGCAGGTCCACATCCGCCTGGAGGTACACCAGAATCGCCTCGCGGCGCAGGAGGTGTCGGTTTTCCGGGTTCAGCAGCGAAGAGCCACCCGTGGAGACCACGCAGAACCGCCGCCCGGCCGCCTCTGTGACCGCGGCGGACTCACGCGCACGGAAGGCGGGTTCCCCCTCGGCACGCATTATCTCGCGGCAGGTGCGCTGCTCGCCGGTCTCGGCGTGGTATTGCGACTCGAGGATTTCGTCGGTCTCTACGTGCCCGACGCCCAGCTCCTCGGCCAGGAGCCGACCCAGCGTGCTCTTGCCCGAGCCCTTCGGTCCCGTGATGACTATCTTCATGGGCGACTATAGTACGTCCCCGGCCAGGCGGCGTAAATGCGGCATATCCCGCGATTCCGCACAACGGCCCTACGTTTTGCCCTTCTCTCTGCGCCCGAGCAATCGTCGGACGAGTTGTTCCTCTCCGGAGCGGTTGCCCTCGACGAGGTGGCCGATGAATTGCAGCGCATAGCCGGCGACGAACAGCCCTCCGGCCAGCCACCATTGTCTGAATACCAGCATGATCGGAGCGGCGATAAAGCAGGCCGGTATCCCCAACATGTGCAGGTAGAAGTTGGTTCTATTCCGGTGGCGTCGCATCCAGTTGCCGATGGGGTCGGGCATCGTCGCGTCCTTACGTGTCGGTCAAAAAACAAGCTCCACGCCGTAGAGCAACTCGTAGATGGTGTTGAGGAACATGCCGAGGAAGAAGTCGATCGCCAAAACCGCCATGCAACTGGCGACGAACGCCTCTGTGCAGGCGCGTCCGACGCCCGCGGCGCCGGCCGAACAGCGAAACCCCTTGTAGCAGCAGACCAGCGATATCGCCACGCCGAAGAAGATGCTCTTGAACGGACCGTAGAAGATGTCGAAATACCGCACCGACTGGGCGGACTGCGCCCAGAACTCATGCCCGGCTACGCCATAGACGTACACGCTGACGATGTATCCGCCGAGTATCCCCATGAAGTCGGCGTACATCACCAGCACAGGCAACAGCACCACGCACGCCAGAAATCGCGGAACCACCAGCACGCGAACAGGGTCGGTGCCCATCGCGCGCAGGGCGTCTATCTGCTCGGTGACGCGCATGGTCCCCAGCTCGGCGGTCATGCCGCCGCCGACACGACCGGCCAGCATCAGCCCGGCGAGAACCGGTCCAAGCTCACGCAGGACCGAAAGGTTAACCACGGTCCCCATCTGGGCGGCCATCCCGATGGCCTTGAACTGCATCACGGTCTGGACGGCCAACACCATGCCCACGAACACGCCGGTAATCATCACCACCGGTACGCTGCGGGTACCGATTTCGTAGAACTGCGGAAAAATACGCCGCAGGTGCTTCCAGCGAAGCAGCCCTTGCGGAACGTACGCCAGAGACCGCCCCGAGAACCGGCAGAGGTCCCCGAACGCGTCGATGCCGGCGATGGTCCGCTTGCCGAGATTAGCGATAGAGTTCATCGTCCGTTCCAGAGAAACTATTACCCTCGGAGCTTATCGAGGTCAACCATGCAACGCGCCGATTGGCGGTGTGTATGCGCCAGGTCACCGACAAAGCTTGACACGCAGGCGCAGCCGGGGCATGGTGGCTGTGGAAACGCAAAAACTGATTTTTTCACCATGGAGGCGACATGAGCTATCTGGACAGCGTAGAGTTACACCCGAACACTATCATAGGGACGGAGGGTTTCTTTCGCATCGGGCGGGCGACGGACGGCGGATGGTGGCTGCTCGACCCGAAAGGCCAGCCGTTCGTTTACAAGGGCGTCTGCGCAGTGAACCGCGCGGGCACACAGGGCGGTCGCTACGCCAAGCCCGGACCGTACCAGGAGACCATCGACGCCAAGTACGGACCGGCCGACAACCCCCAGCCGTTCGTGGACGCCTGCCTCGATAAGCTACGTGACATGAACTTCAACGCCCTCGGCGCCTGGTGCACCGAGGAGTTCTTCGACCAGGGCTTCCCCTTCACCGAGATTCTGGAATGCCGCAAGATCGTGGACGAATCGCGGCAGCTCCGTGGTCCGGGCATGAATCTGCCGGACGTATTCGACCCGGCCTGGGAGGAGGCGGTGGACGGCATCGCCCGCAAGCTGTGCTCGCCGCTGCGAGACAGCACGGACCTGGTGGGCTACTTCACCGACAACGAGATGGGCTGGGGTCAGGCCGGCACCGATTATGTCTGGGGCGCGTCGGAGGAGATGAACCGCACCGAAGGCGAGCCCACGCTGCTGCAGTTCTGCCTCTCGCAGCCGGACGACCGCCCCGCGGCCGATGGGGCGTGGGATTTCGTGATGGGCAAGTACGGCTCTCTGGCGGAGCTGTCCAAAAGCTGGGAGGTGGAGCTTTCGTCCCGCGACGACCTGCGCGAGCTGACGCGCCGCGGGATCGCCCTGGATTCGCCGGGCTACGGCGCCGACCACGAGGAATTCTCCACGCAATTCGCGGAGCGGTACTTCCGCGTCACGGCCGACGCCATTCGCCGCTACGACCCGAACCACCTTATCCTGGGCTGTCGATACGGCGCTCCTCCGGGCGAAGCTGTTCTTCGAGCCAACCGTCGGCCCTGGGTGGACGTCCTGTCGGCGAACAACTACCGCGACGTGATGTACGAGCGGGTCGATGAGTATCACGCACCGACCGACATGCCGGTGCTCATCGGCGAGTTCTCCTGGGCGTCGGACTACTTCCGCCGGGTCACAGACCGCACGCGGGCGGTGGAGGATCTCGACGAGGATGCCCGCATCGCCGTTCTAGGCCCCGAGGCGCTGGAAAGGACGTTCACGCACCCGGCCGTGGTGGGCTATACCTGGTATCGCTGGGTGAACCGCAAGGAGGACACCACCAGATGCACCGGCGCTCTGGTGAACTATCGCGACGAGATAAACACCTTCAACGCCGAGCTGCTGCGGCGGGTCCATCCCCGGCTGGACGACATAGCCGCGGGTGAGCTGGAACCCACCACCATCGAGGAACAGCTCAAAGAGATCGGCTGACCTCGGCTTGGGCTTTTGTGCATGCGGCGATCGCAGGACAG
>JBKHJB010000192.1:0-4251 GCA_046538345.1 Phycisphaerae bacterium | reverse complement strand
ACGACCTCGCCGCTGATTTCGCTCAGCCGTGCGAGTGCCTCCCGCAGTTCCACCGCCGCCAACTCCGCTACATCGGATATCTCTCCGCAATCCGAGAGCATCTCGCCGGCGCGTGCGACGGCTGCCGCTGCTTCCAGAAGACATCGCTTCTGCCGCTCGTGCAGTCCCATGTGCTCCGATCCGCCGGCCGACGCGAGGTGGAGTAGTTCCGACAGACGCCGTCGAAGCTCGTCCAGACCCTCGCCGCTCACCGCGCTGGTGGCAACCGCGGGTAAGTCCAGATCCCCACTCAATCTCCGAAGCCGCGAAGCAGCGCCGTTTCCCGCGACGTCCGCCTTGTTGCCGACGAGCATCACCGGCGCGCGACGATTGACAGCGCGGACGTCCTCCAGCAAGCGTCGTTCCGCCGCGAAAACATCGGCCGATATGTCCGCCACCAGCAACACCACGTCCGCGCGGGCGACGGCGGACCTGGCTGCCGAGGTAGCCGCCGCGGAAAGGTCGTCGCCCTCGGCGGCAAAGCCGGCAGCGTCGCAAAGCTCCACCGCCGCATGTCCGATCGCGATCGTCGCCGTCAGCACGTCGCGTGTGGTCCCCGCCAGGGCGGACACTATCGCGCGGCGGGCACCGCAAAGGGCGTTCAGCAGCGAGCTTTTGCCGACGTTCGGCCGACCCGCGAGCACGACCTCCGGAAGCTCGCCGGGTTCGGGCATGTCGGCGGCCTCTTCAGCCACGCGCCTGAGACGCCCGGATAGTTCCTCAAGTCGGGCCGACAGCTCCGGGGGCGATTCGAGCCGTATATCCTCTTCGGCGAGGTCTATGGACGCTTCGACCGTCGCCAGTGCCTCGGTCAGCCGGGAAGAAGCCGCCTCGCACAGACGATGAACCCTTCCGCCCAGCACGACCGACGCACAGCGCAGCATGGCGTCGTCCGCGGCGTCTATTACGTCCGCCACCGCCTGGGCCTGCGAGAGGTCGAGTCGACCGGAGAAAAACGCCCTCGCGGTGAACTCGCCCGGCTTCGCCTGCCGGGCGCCCGCGTCCGTCAGTGCGGCGCACAACGCGCCGGTCACCGCGGCCGATCCGGGCACGTGAAGCTCCACCACGTCCTGTCGGGTGTAGCTGTGGGGCCCGCGGAAAACCTGCGCCCGGGCGGGCAACTCCAGCGGCTCGTCGGCGAAGCGCACTACGCCCTCCACCGCGCGGAAGCCGCCCGTCGATATCAGCTCCCCGGCGCCTTCGAAGAGCCCGTCGGCAAGCTCCGCGGCGGTCGGTCCGCTGAGCCGCACTATGCCCCGAGCGGCCGAACCGGCCGGCGAGGAGACGGCCACTATTGTGTCCCGCGTATCGAACACGTCGCCTCTACGATTGAGGGTTCAGAAAGCCGCGGAAAACCGTCATCAGGAGGATGCGGATATCGAACCCCAGCGACCAGTTGTTGATGTAGTCCAGGTCGTACTGAATCCGCTTCCGCAGTGAGGTCTGCCCGCGGAAGCCGTTGACCTGCGCCCAGCCGGTCATGCCCGCCTTGACGTGATGTCGCAGCATATACCGCGGAACAGACCGCTGGAAACGGCGGATAAACTCCGGGCGTTCCGGGCGCGGACCGACCAGGGACATCTCGCCCCGCAGCACGTTGAGTAGTTGTGGAAGCTCGTCCAAGCTCAGTTTCCGCAATACCCGACCCGCCGGAGTGACCCGGCCGGCATCCGTCTGCCAGGTGTCCGCTCCGCCGTGACCGTCGAACATGGTGCGGAACTTGACGATGTCAAACTCCCGCCCGCCCAGCGACGCGCGCCTCTGCCTGTAGAACACCGATCCGCGGCTGGTCAGTTTGACCGCCACAGCCGCGGCCAGCATCACCGGCGAGAACACCGCCAGAGCCGCCAGAGCGCCGAAGATGTCGAAGATGCGCTTGCTCGCGGCGTTCCAGCCGCTCTGGGGACTGTGAGTGAGGTTTATTACGGGCAGCCAGCCGAGCGTCTGTATCTCGCGGCGAAGCAGGTGGTGGCTGAGAAGGTCCGGAACGACGTTCACGTCCACCAGCACCGCGGAGAGTTTTTCGATGACTTCCCGCAGCTTCGCGCGGCGCCTTTCGGGAAGGGCCACGAAGACCGCGTCGATCGAGCTTCGCGAGACGATTTTCTCTACCTCGTCGATGGGCCCGCGCACCGGAACACCCATGAGCCGGCCGCCTATCCGTTGATCGGAGACGAAGTACAGCACGTCGTAGCCCGTCCAGGGCATGCGGCGAAGCTCGTGGAGGAGCTTCTGTGCGGTTCGCCCGATGCCGACGATCGCGACGCGTCGGATGTTTCGGCCGCGGCGGCGCAAAGACCGCAGAACCATCCGAACCGTGCCGCGATAGCCCATCAGCATCACCGGCCAGACGAAAAGCAGCATCCCCAGCAGCTTTCGTGAGATGAAAGTACTGTGCAAAAAGTAGCTTATTACCAGCAGAATCGTCCAGGTCACAAAGCACGCCCGGACGATATCCAGCATCTCCCGTCCCAGCGACTGCGCGCGACGCGGCATATACATTCGCAGACGGGCGAAAACCAGAATCATCAGAAGCAGCGAGATGACGATCACATCCGCAAGGTCCGACAGCGGCGGCGGTGTGGGCTCTTTGTAGGCGAACCAGCCGGAGTGGAACCGCACGGCGTAGCAGACCACCCACGCGCCGACCGTGACGACGAGGTCCAGCACGCCCATGACCGCCACCACGGACTGACTGTGTTCCTTCACCATTTCGACAGTGGCTCAGCTTTGCGCGAAACGAACCGGGAAGGTCTCGTATCCGCTCATGTCAAACGCCTCGGTCGCCTTCGCCCACGGGGGCGCATCGGCGAGGTCGCTGAACAACCCCGGCAGCTTAGCCGCCTGGTGAATGTACTCGTCGAGGTGCTCCACGACGGTGAAATGGTCGCCTTCCTTCTCCGCCGGCCTGCGGCGGGTATGCTCAGCGGTAATCGGATAAATGCGGGCGGAGCTTTCGTGCGCGCCGTTCAGGACCAAGACCATGTTGCGCGAATCTTCCAGACCGCAGCCGAGCTTGGACGGGTCGTTATCGCGAATGGCCGCGGTGAAATTGGCGACCATCTTCTCCTTCTGGTCCGTTCGTCCGGGGTGGGACTCCTCTGAGCCATCGGAGTACGTGATCGTAACACCGGCGTGAAGCTGCCAGCGCACGGTTCCCTTCTCGGCGTGAATGGTTATAGCCGGGTCGAAAGACTCTTCGGTGCGGTGACTGCCGAGGAAATACAGCGTCGGGCCTTCGGTAGTCTTTATTTCGATGGCGGCAGTGTCGTGCGACTCCAGACCATCGACGGCGTACAGCTCCGCCCGGACGCTCGCGGGTTCGGCGTATCCGCCGACCTGAGGCGAGGCGAAGTAAAGCATGTTGTTTATCTGGTGGGCCATGGCGTTCATCGCCGGACCGTCCAGCACCCACGTCTCGCCGATTCGCAGCTTACCGGCCCAACTGTTCCGGCTGTAGTAGGACGCCGGCCGCGGCCAGCCCCCCTCGCAGGACATGGTCTTCACCTTGCCCAGACGCCCGGAGACGATGCGGTCCTTTACGAACAGCACGTCGTCGCCGTGCTGTGCCTGGAAACCCACCAGGCAAAGCACACCGGCCGAGCGGACCGCTTCTATCATCGCGTCCACTTCCTGCACCGTCCCGGCCGCCGGCTTTTCCAGATGTATGTGGTAGCCCTTCTCGGCCGTCGCCAGTGTCACCGGCATGTGCGTATTGATGCCGGTAGGAATGAATATGGCGTCGCAACGTTCCCGGCAGCCGTCGAGCATCTCCTCGGTGGAGGTGAATATCTCCACGCCGGACTCTTTCAGGCGCTCGATTTCCTCGGCATACTTCGCCGGGCTGCGCACAGCGGCCGCCACCAGCTTACAACCGGCGGTCTCGGAGACCTCCTCTATCGACTTGATGAGCTGACGCGCGTAACCGCCTATACCGATGATGCCGAAACTGATCATTACGTACTCCGTGTCTCTGGGTACCCATGGATTCCGCAATACTATCGCCGCGCAGGACCGCTCGCAAGCTCGGTGCGTCTATCGCCTCCCGCAATGACGGCGAAAACCGCACAGGCGTCCGTCCGGCGTACGGCCCCCGTCCTCGCGGCCTGGGCTTGTTGAAAGGCGATCCGCGCGGGGGCGACCCGGCTGACGCGGACGGCGGGTAACGCTTGACGCTATACCGGCGGCGGTGGTAGAAGAACGGTTTCTTTC
>JBKHJB010000022.1:0-19094 GCA_046538345.1 Phycisphaerae bacterium | reverse complement strand
TTGACGACCTCGTCGGCGTCGAGGCGTATCTGCTCCAGCGTGTCGCGGTCGCGGATGGTGACGGTGTTGTCCTCCAGCGACTGTCCGTCCACCGTCGCGCAGAAGGGCGTGCCGGCCTCGTCCTGACGGCGGTAGCGTCGCCCGACGGCGCCTTTCTCGTCGTAAAACGCCGAAAGCCCCGCCGCAGCCGCCTGATCGTAGATGCGCTGCGCCAGCTCCGGCATGCCCTGACGCTTGACCAGCGGGAAGACCGCCAGTTTTATCGGCGCCAGCCGCGGGTGGAACTTCATCACCGTCCTGGGCTGGGGCTTGCCGTTCTCGTCGGGGGCCTCGTCCTCGGTATACGCCTCGCAGAGGAACGCCAGAGCGGCCCGGTCCACGCCGCCGGACGGCTCGATTACGTACGGCACGAACCGCTCCCTGGACTGGTCGTCGTAATAGGTCATGTCCCGGCCGGAGAACTCCTGGTGCCGCGACAGGTCGTAGTCGGTGCGGTTGGCGACGCCCTCCAGCTCGCTGACGCCGAAGGGGAACTCGTACTCCACGTCCGCACAGCCGGCCGCGTAGTGCGCCAGCTCGTTGTCCTCGTGGTCGCGCAGACGCAGTTTGCTGCTGGTCAGCCCCAGGTCCACGTACCACTGGTAGCGGGCGTCCCGCCAGTAGCGGTACCACTGGTCGGCTTCGGAGGGGTGACAGAAGAACTCGATTTCCATCTGCTCGAACTCACGGCTGCGGAAGATGTAATTCCGCGGATTGATTTCGTTGCGGAATGCCTTGCCTATCTGCGCAATGCCGAACGGCAGGCGCATACGAGACGTGTCGAGCACGTTCTTGTAGTTCGCGAAAATACCCTGTGCCGTCTCCGGGCGGAGATACGCAACGGCTGAGGAGTCCTCCATCGCGCCGACGAAGGTTTTGAACATCATGTTGAACTTGCGGGCGCCCGTCAGCGGCTCGCCGCAGTTGGGGCACAGGGCGTCTCGACCCTCGGCCGGCTCGTCGGCTCGGAAGACGGTCCAGACAAGCTGGTCGCCTTTCTGCTTGATGCGGCGGCGGGTCTTGCTGTTGGCGGCTGTGGTGGCCTTGTCGCGGGCATCGTCGGCGTCGTTGCCCTCTACGCCGACGGCCAACAGCTCATTGTCGCCGGCGGAGGCGATGACCGTGAAAATCTGGTCGGCGCGATAGCGGGCGCGGCAGCCGGTGCAGTCCACCAGCGGGTCGTTGAAATTGACCACGTGCCCGGACGCCTCCCAGACTTTCGGGTTCATGATGATGGCCGAGTCCAGCCCCACCATGTCGTTGCGCTTGCGGACCATGTCGTGCCACCAGACGGCCTTTATATTGCGTTTCAGCTCGACGCCGAGAGGCCCATAGTCCCAGAACCCGTTGATGCCGCCGTAGATTTCCGACGACTGGAAAATGAACCCGCGCCGTTTGCACAGCGCGACGAGTTTCTCCATCAGTTGGTCGTTGCCTTCAGTCATGGTCTCTTCCTGGTCCGTCTTCCGGCTCTGTGCGCATAAGGGTGTTCCACACGAGCCGGCGATGATAGGCCCGCAGCGGTTCGTCCGCAAGCGTGCCCGTGTGTTGTTGTCGTCCGGACCCTGCGGTAGCATGAGCCGAATCACAGGCCGGAAAAGGGTCGCACATGCGGACGATGCTGTGGGTCATACTGGGTATCTGCGTTGCCGCCGTTGCCGCCGGCGTGGCGCCCGCTCTTCTGCAAGCTCCCGCCGCGGAGAACGTCTCCATACTCATCGTCGATGATTTCGCATACAAACCCCACGGCGCCAGCGTGGAACGGGTAACGCGCATGTGGAACACCGCCGGCGCCGAGGTCCGCGGCATCTACGCGATGAATACCTTCGAGGGTTATCTCGCCGGCGTGGAACAGGCCCTGCGATTCGTTCGCGAAAACCCCGACCGCAACTGCGTGGTGAACCTGTCGCTGGGGCATCCCGACAGCCGTGGTAACGAGCGGGAACTGTTTGACCGGCTCACCGAGCTTGGCGCTGTGGTTGTGGCTTCGGCGGGCAACGAAAGCACCGACACGCCGTACTATCCGTCGGCATACGAGGGCGTTCTCTGCGTGGCCGCCGCCGAGGGCGAACGCAAGGCCGACTACTCCAACTTCGGTCCGCACGTGGACGTCGCCGTCAGCCCGCAGCAGCTAATGCACGTTGAGGTCCGCCGTCGCTGGACGCCCGACGGGCTGATTGTGCATGAAATCGTCCGTACCGAATCGGGCACTTCGCTGGCCGCTCCCAAGCTGGCCGCATTGCTGGCCGACCTCTGGGCGCGTCGGCCTGCGCTGACGGCGGAAGAGTTGGTCTCGCAGCTCCCGGCGTATTGCCGGAGCATGGATGACCCGCATTACATCCGCGGGCAGCTCGGATCGGGGTTGCTGGACGAGCGCCGGATGTTGCTGGAGGTCCCGCGGTACGCCGCGCGATACGCGCAGGCGATAGCGTCCGCTGTGGCGACCGTCTTGGCGGCTCTGCTACTGATCGCGACGGTGCTGCTGTTGGGTCCGGCGTTGGCCGTCCGCGCAACGACCGCGGTTATGCTCGGGACGGTAGCTATCGTGCTGCTGACCGCGGAACTGCCCTGGCTGTTGCGGTGGGGGTGGATGGTCCAGACAGGTATGACGGTGGTGTCGGCGCTGCTGCTGATATCGGCGGGGGTAAGCTGGCCTTGGCCTTTGGGGCAGGTTCGCGTCAGTGTGATATACCGGCCGGGATTGGAAGACCACGGCGAACGTCTTGCAAAGCGTCTGCGCCGGCTGGGGGCGGACGTGCGGATGGAAAGACCGCGGTCACTGGTCCACGCGGTTTTCCTGCTGGAGGAAACAGATAAGCGGCCGATGTGCAGATTGGCCGTCCGCGACGGGTTATGCTACCGACTCCGCGAGTTTCCGGCGGACATGCGGTGGTGGACAGGCGTGGCGGTGGAGGCAATCCGCGCCGAACGTCGCCAAGGCGAAGACTTCCCGGACATATAACCGTTGGAACCGGATTCTGCCGCGCGGGTTATCGTTTCTTCCAAGGCGGCGTTTCGGGCAGGTGAGCCAGGAAGTCGTCTATCAATTCCCGCTCGTAATCGCCGGCGTAGGTCCCCGCGAAGAATCGCTCCAGACCCTCCTGGAGCAGGCGTCGCCACGACTCGGCCTCATCGCCGGGATTGATGGGGTAGAACAGGGCGTTGTTCGCCTTGGCCGATTTCATATCGCCGGGCGCGTCGCCGACCATGAGCGTCTTTTCCGGCTCGTAGCGATCGCCGGCGCCGTACTGGATATGCTCTTTCTTGGAGCCAAGCTCCTGTCCGCAGATCATCCCGACGTATTTGGCGATATCGTGCTCGTCCCACTCGCGCTTCAGGGCTTCTGTCGGCGTGGCGGAGACGACCATCACGTCGGCGTTGTCCTGCAATGCCTCCAGAACCTCGCGGACGTGAGGGAAGGGCGGCACGTTGCGGACGATCTTCGCGACCGAGGCGTTGACCTCGTCGGACCAGAATTGCGCCTTTCTCAACACCTCGTCGTCGGTGGACTCGACGGTCCGCTTGAGTGTCGCACTGGACAGCCGGGTTTCGTTCTCTATCCAATGTCGCAGCGAGTCCACCTGCGGCGCCTTATAGCCGCGTTCGATCGCCTCGGGCCGCTCGGCGAGCATGTCGAAGACCATCACGAGCCCGGGGAAACGGTTTACGCCACGACAGCGACTATAGAGGTTTACGAACTCGGCCGTCTCTCGGGCAAACTTCGAGACCGGCTGGAGGTCCCAGACATTGATAATGTTGGGGATGAAGCACTCCTTGTGCTTTATCTCCATGGGGTCGAAGGCACAGCCGTCGGAGTCGATGCCGACGTAGAAGGCGCGGGATTTTTCGAAAGACTGCAAACGGGCAATATGGTCGGTCATGGACGCAATCCGCAATTGCTAGACTCCGCTGTAGGCGCTGAAGCCGCCGTCCACAGGCACGACGATGCCGGTGACGAAACGCGCCGCGTCGCTGAGCAGCCAGATGAGCGTTCCCACGAGGTCGTCGGGGTCGCCGAAGCGTCCCATTGGCGTGTGGTCGATAATCTGCTTGCCTCGCGGGGTAAGCTCGCCGGTGGATTCGTCGGTCAGCAGGAAGCGGTTCTGCTCGGTCAGGAAGAACCCCGGCGCGATGGCGTTTACGCGGATGCTGGGGGAGTGCCGCTGGGCCATGTACGTAGCCAGCCACTGGGTGAAGTTGCTCACCGCCGCCTTGGCCGCCGAGTAGGCCGCTATGTTCGTAAGCGGGCGGAAGGAGTTCATCGAGGAGATATTCACGATGCAACCGTCCTGCTGTTCGGCGAGGTGTCGGCCGAACACCTGGCTGGGCAGGACCGTGCCTATCAGGTTGAGGTCCAGCACCCAGCGGATGGCGTCGTCGGGCAGCTCGAAGAACGTAGTCGGTGGCGAGCAGGTGGCCTGCTTTTTATTCCCGCCGGCGCCGTTGATGAGCACGTCCAGTCCGCCGAGCGAGTCGAGCGTCTCGGAGAGTGACTTCTCGACGGCGTCGCGGTCCATCACGTCACAGCCGACGGGCGCAGCCGTTCCGCCGTCGGAGCTTATCTCGTCGCAGAGCTTCTTGGCGCCGTCGAGATTGAAGTCGATGACGGCCACCTTCGCGCCGCGGGCCGCTAAAGAGCGCACCATCGCGCCGCAGAGCACGCCCGCGCCTCCGGTTACCGCGACTCGCTTGCCTTCCACGTCAAAAAGCTTGTCCTGACTCATAATTACTCCTCGCTGGGTTCGTTGTGTTCCTTATTCAGGCAGTGATAAATGCCGATGAACGCGGACTTATATGTGATTTTCGCAGCGAATACCTTCCGTGCCGCCTCGGGCGGCAGCCGGTTCCCGTTTCAATCACCACACATCGTATTCGCGTTTATCAGCGTTCATCCCTGCCGTGGCTCTTTGAGGTCTCGGCGGCAGAGCTTATTCGTCGGTGTAGAGAAACGGTTCCACGTGGCGGCGCAGATGCCCGCGGACGGCTTCGTAGTGGGTTTCCTCGTCGCCGCGCAGTGCTTCGAAAAGCCGGCCGCCGAAGCGCCTGCCGTCGTCCTCGGTCAGCACCGACCCGAAGGTCACGTGCAGCATCTGCCGTGCGTCGAAATGATCGGTCAACTCCGCCAGCGCGTCGTCCGGCAGATCGCCCGTTTCCGGCACGCGGGAGATATCGGCCGAAACGTGGTACGTCGCCTTGTCGTCTTCGTACCTCTGCCGCGCGAACTCGACTATCTCGCGGAACAGCGCCGGGTCGGTCTGCGCGATCGCCTTCAAAGCGGCCAGGTAGCTGGTCCCGGCCGTCTTGACGTGCACCAGACTCTCGGTCAGTTCCGCGACTATCGGGTATATGCTGAACTTGTCCGACCCGCTGTGGATGGAAATCTTGTAGGGTCCGAGCGTGCGCATGACGGCCGCGTGCCGGGCGAAGCTGCGGCGGAACTCGTCGATCTCGCCGATGTAGTCCACGCCTTTCTCGAACCGCCCGACGAACCGCGGCGCCAGCGACACCCACTCCACTCCGAGTCGCTTAAGCTCCGCGGCGAAGAAATAGTGCTCCTCCGGCGAGGTGGGGGTTTCGGTCTCATCCACGGAGACCTCCAACTCGAATTCGCCCTCATCGCATTTGCCGCACAGGTGACGGTACATACGCACCGTATGGGCGACGGCGCCGGCATACTTGGCGGCTGATCGCAGAAAGGTTTCCTCGTCAAAGCTCACCTCGCCGCCGCCTTCCAGGGGGAAGGTCCTGTCAACATAGAGTGTCCGCAGGTCGTCGGCCGTCGCCTCCAGCGGCTCGGTGTCCAACTCTTCGAGCTTGCGCACCAAAGCGGCCGGGTCGCGCTCGTCGGCTTCGTTGTCCACGTGCTCGCCGGGGTCGATGGTGAACATCGTAAAGCCCGCCTCGGCCGTTCGGTCGATGTCCAGCGGCTGCTGGAGATGGTCGGCGTCGGAGCCGAAAGTGTCGCGGTAACCCTCCTGGAGCACGCCCCAGGTGGCGGCGTCCATGACCTCTTCGGGATTCCTCCCGGTGCGCTTCATCTCGCGGATGGACTGCTGGGCGAGAACCGGGGAGATGTGCGTACCGCGAACCGCGCGGATATGTCCGGGCGTCGCCAGACCCAACCGGTCGCCGAAGCCCAGCGAAGTATGCAGCCCGAGACACATAGGCCCGGCAAAGGGCAGCTTTTCGCGAATCGCCTCGGCATTGTCGTGGCTGGTAGCGCCGACGATGACGGGCTTGCCGTCCAACTCGCCGGTTTTCTCACCGTCGATGCCGCCGTCGCCCACGCAGCCGACGAACTTCTCGCCGTCCCGCCGGGCGAGAAAATAGGTCGCGGCGTCCGTCTCGTAGACGGATTGCTCGTAAATCTCCAGTCCTGTCGCTTTGCGCAGTTTGTCGATCATTGTTGTTCCTGATTACCGGGCCATACGTTCCCGTACGTTGGGCGCCTCTCTGCCGGTGCTTCCGGGCGTAATCGACCGGGCGGTACCTGCAAGCGGGTATCCGCCCGATCGGTAGTTCGGGCATACTCCCGGAAGGGTGCCTTCGGCATTGCCCGACAGTTTCGCTAGGCGGTATATGTGCTTGCCGTGGCGCTTCCACCGGTACCGGCCCAGTCGGTATGGAAGAACTCTCCGCGGGGCTTGTCCACGCGTTCGTAAGTGTGCGCGCCGAAGTAGTCACGCTGTGCCTGGAGCAGGTTCTGCGGCAGTCGCCCGCAGCGGTAGCCGTCGTAATACGCCAACGCCGTGGAGAACGCCGGGACTGGCACACCGAGTCGCACCGCTTTGGTCACCACGCGACGCCACGCACCCTGGGCTTTGCGTACCGCCGAGCGGAAGTACGGCGCCAGCAGCAGGTTCGCCGGCTTCTTGCGCTTGGAGTAGGACTCCTTGATCCGACCGAGGAACTGACTGCGGATAATGCATCCGCCTCGCCAGATGCTTGCTATGTCGCCGAAGTTCAGATCCCAGCCGTATTCCTGGGCCGCCGCGGACATCATCTGAAAGCCCTGTGCGTAGGAGACGATTTTGCTGGCGTAAAGGGCCTGGCGGACATCGTCGAGGAATTTCTCCCTGTCGCCGCGAAAGCTCGCTTTCGGTCCGCGAAGCTTCTCGGACGCCGCCACGCGTTCTTCCTTCAGCGACGAGAGGCACCGTGCGAAGACGGCCTCGCCGATGAGCGTTACCGGCATGCCGAGCTGGCAGGCGGTGATGACCGTCCACTTGCCCGTGCCTTTCTGACCGGCCGCATCGAGAATCAAATCCACCATCGGCGTGCCGCTCTCGTCGTCCTTCTTGGAGAGGATGTCGGCGGTAATCTCGATGAGGTAGCTGTCCAGGTCGCCGCTGTTCCACTCTGCAAAGACCTTTGACATCTCCTGCGGTGTCATGCCGATGGCCTGCATGAGGTGGTAGGCCTCGCAGATGAGCTGCATGTCGCCGTACTCGATGCCGTTGTGGACCATCTTGACGAAGTGCCCGGCCCCGTCGGAGCCCATCCATGTCGCACACGGACTTTCCGAGCCGTCCGGCTCCTCGACCTTTGCCGAGACTGCCTGGAATATATCCTGCACATGCTCCCAGGCGTCGTCCGAGCCGCCGGGCATCATGCTCGGACCGTAGCGGGCGCCGACTTCGCCGCCGGAAACCCCCGTGCCGATGTAGCGGAACCCCTTCTCCTCGAGGTACTTCGTGCGGCGGATGGTGTCGTGGAAGTTGCTGTTACCGCCGTCGATGACGATGTCGCCTTCTTCCAGGTGGGGCAAGAGCGTCTCGATGAACTTGTCCACCGGGTCGCCGCTCTTGACCATCAGCATGATCCGCCGGGGCCTCTTCAGCGCGCCGAGGAACTCCTCGATGGAATGCGTGCCGATGATTGTGTCCCGACCGGCCGCGGCGCCGTTGATAAAATCGTCCACCTTGCTGGTGGTTCGGTTGAACACGGCGACGGTGAAGCCCTTGTCGTTCATGTTCAACACGAGGTTCTGGCCCATTACGGCAAGACCGATAAGCCCGATGTCCGCGCCGTTGGCCGGCGTGTTCGTGTCCGTCTGTGACATGATTTCAAGCTCCTTATGCTATGGCTTACGAGTTTCTTATCTGAGGCGTCTGCGTCTTTAAGACGCTTTATCTCCGTCGCGAAGCCGCCGATTGGCGTAAGAACCGACCGCAACTGAATCCTAAGCCCGTTGCGACGGATTTCAAGCTTGTTCGCCCGGCGTAGCGGGCCGCACCTCGGCGGGGCGCTCGTCCGGCGGGTCGGGACGGTCGGCCTTTAAAGCCAGCACGAACAGGGTAACCGCCACCGCCAGGCACACGCCGATGGACCAGCGGTAGCTGTCGGCCAGCTGCAGGGAGATCGCGAAGAGTCCCGGTCCCGCGGCGCTTCCCACGACCGTCCAGGACATCTGAAAGCCGCTGATAGCGCCGAGGTGCGATTTGCCGAACAACCTCGGCCAGGTCAGTCCCAGCAGCAGTCCGAAAAGCCCCCCGGCCACTCCGCGGGAAATTATATACATCCACATGGCCGCGGGGTTATGAAGCAGTAGCAGGCCTACCATCGACAACGCCATCGCGGCGAGCATGACCTTCAGCAGGCGCTTCAGTTTGACATGGTCGCTTATCCAGCCGCCGCAGATGGCCGTGAGAACCGTCATCACCGATGACGGTAGAAAGGTCATGAAGGCAACATCTTCCTCTATGCCGACCTGATCGAATATCGACTCCACATGAAACGTCACAGCCGTTACATATAGCGCCTGCAGCGTCAGCGCCAGGTTGAACACCCAGAAGGCGTAGGTCCGCCGTGCTTCCGGAAGCGTGAAGTCCCGTTTGGGATGGTGGCGCGGATCGTCGGGCCTGCCGTGCAGTCCGCCGTCCGGCTCCAGACCGCAGTTCTCGGGGTTGTCGCGGTAGAACACCAGCACCACCAGGCCGAACCCGCCGGCCAGCACCGCACCCAGAAGCATCCAGGTGCCCCGCCACGTCAGCGTCTTGTTGAGTGTGTGGAGCGTCAGCGGCGCCAGGGCGAACATCATCGGAACGAACATGCTCATGATGCCGTTGGCCAGTCCGCGGCGGTGGTGGAACCACTTCATTATCATGTTCCGCGAGACGACCGTGAGCATGCCCTGACCGGTGAACCGCAGCAGCAGAAATCCCGTCGTCGCCACCAGGAACGTCACCACCGCGATCTCGCCGAAGAATGTATCGACGACATACTCGCCGAACAGACCGGTAAGCCCTGAAGCGATTGCGTCCAGGCGACTTAGACCCAGCAGCACCACGCCCAGCGCCACGGCCGATACGAAACCCACTATCCGCGCACCGTAGCGGTCGTAGAGTTTCCCGCCCCAGGTCAGGAACAGCGCGCCGGCGGCGGTCCCGATGCCGTAGGAAAGCGAGAATGCCGTCCTGGTCAGTCCCATCGCGTCCATCACCGGCTCGATAAAGGCCGAGACTCCGATGGTCTGACCGGGCACGCTCATAATCACTCCCAGCGTGCCAAGCGCCAGAACGAACCAGCCGTAGAAAAACGGCCAACGCGCCGGTGCGAACGGGATGTTGTTGGTATTTACGCGCATGGGTGTAACACTAAGGAGCGATGCAACGGGCAACCCGAAATTGAGCGGAATGGCTGCTGCGGCGACCTCGGCTTGCGGGGCGAACCTGCCACGCCGGCGGTCAAAAGTCAACCTTTCCGCCGTCGGGCCGCCGGTCACAAGGCGGTTGTGCGGACCTTGCGGAGAAGGTATTGTCGGTGCGTCGGGACGGAGCGGCAATTCTATATTTTTGGACGGAACCTGTGAGCGGCAAGCTGCAAACCGACGATATCTGGACGCCCGAAAGTCCACTGCCGGACGGGCGGGTATTGCGTCTCGTGGTCGCCCGCTGCGGTGAGCTGTGGGAGTTGCCGAAGCTCAGGCAGGTCGTTCGCGTGGGGTATAACCCCCGGCTGCGGACCACGCTGGGCAGGGCGTCGTTGGATGATTGCCGCGTGGAACTGAACATCCACCTGCTGCGTGAGCACCCGGACCAGCTCATCCCGACGCTCGTGCATGAATTGGCACACGTTGCGGTGCGCATGCGCTACGGTGCGTCGGCCGCTCCTCACGGCCGCGAATTCCGAACACTAATGGCGGCGGCTGGTCTGCCCGCCGAAACAACACACGATCTGCCGGCCGCCAAGGCACTGCGGCGGAGGCGGCGCAGGTACGTTTACCTGCACGTCTGCGGGGAGTGCGGTTACAGCTTCATGGCGCGCAGCGTCCGCCGCGACTGCTACTGCACACGCTGCGGACCGGAGATGAGTTGGGATGTGTACCGCGCTGCCGACAACCCCGCCGGGCGGAAACACCTCTCGGCCGCCCGGAAGCGCCTGGTGGCGGCGGTGAAGCGCGGACAAGCCGGCCGGAGCTGACGGGCGGTGGGCTATTGGTGCTTTGGGCTCCCGGGGATATACTCATTGGGCAGTCACATCCGTCAGATATCGACAGTCAGGGAGCCAAAGTGACCCGCACTTCAGAGACGGCGGCCCCGGAGAACCCGGCCCAGGCGCCGGCATGGCGCATCAAAGGAGAGGTGTTCTCCGAAGCGCTGGACCACGCCGCCTACGCGCGCGACGCAAGTCCCTATCAGCGCATGCCGCAATTGGTCGTTGTGCCCACTGACGCCGCCGACGTCTCGGCCACGGTTGCTTTCGCAGCCGAGCGGGGCTTGTCTGTGGCGGCGCGGGGAGCGGGTTCCGGCGTGGCGGGGGAGTGTCTGACCGACGGTATAGCAATCGACCTTTCCAGGCACATGAACCGCGTACTTTGCGTGGACGCCGATGCGCGGCAGGCCGAGGTGCAGACCGGCTGCGTTCTCGCGCGGCTGAATGCGGCGGCCGCCGGCGAAGGGCTGCGCTTCGGGCCGGACCCCTCCAGCGGCAATCGCGCCACCATCGGCGGGGTGATTGCCAACAACGCCACCGGCGCCCGTTCGCTCCAGTACGGGCACACCGGAGAACATCTGCTCTGGGTGGAGGCGGTATTGTCCGACGGCTGTGTTGCGCGCTTCGGCGCGGACGGATCGGTTGAGCACGTCTCCGGTCCGACGGGATTGCTGGGTCGCATCGAGCGAGAGGTACCGCGATTGCTGGAAGAATGGTCCGACCGTATTGCCGCCCACTGGCCCGTGGGTGTGCGCAACCGTGCGGGCTACTCGCTGGCAGGGGCGATGGAAGGGGCAAGTGTCAATTGGCCCCGACTGCTCGCCGGAAGCGAAGGCACGCTGGCGGTATTCACCCTGGCGAGGGTCCGGCTCGTGCCCGCCCCGAGAGCCCGCGTACTTGTGCAGGCGGGTTTCGACGACATCGCGCGTATGTGCGACGCGCTACCGGACGTTCTGACCGCCGGGGTGAGTACCTGCGAGTTGACGGACCGTCGGCTGTTGCAGGCGGCGGCGGACGCCTGGCCGGACCGCATCGACCGGCTGCCGGACGCCGAGGCCGTGCTGACCATTACCATCGAAGGCGACAACTCCGATGACGTGGACGTCCGCTCGCGACGCGTGCTGGAGGCGCTGAGTTCGGCCGACGGACTCACCGCCGAGCCGCGCAGTGTCAGCGAGCCGCAGATCGTTGAGCAGATCCTGGATCTTCGCCGCAAGGCCGTCCCCCTGCTGCATCGCGCACGCACCGCCCGCAAACCCGTGCCCGGAATAGAGGACGTCTCCGTACCGTCCGAGCGGCTTTCGACGTACGTTCGCGGGCTTCGCCGGGCCGCGGAGGCCGAAGGCGTGGAACTGGTGTTCTACGGACACGTCGGTCACGGCCAGCCGCATGTGCGTCCGTACCTGGATCTTTACGACGATGCGGACCGTCACACGCTGCTTCGGCTGGCGGGCAGGGCGTTCGAGCTGGCGTGGTCGCTGGGCGGCTCGATAAGCGGCGAGCATGGCTGCGGGTATCTGCGGAGCGGCTTTCTCGCCCGCCAGTACGGCGAGCTGTACGAACCCATGCGGGAGCTGAAGCGGCTGTTCGACCCGGCGGGGGTGTTGAACCCCGGCAAGGTCGTCACCGACGCCGGCGGGAATCTTATGCTGCGGTCCATGCGCGGTCGCGATATACCCGACGGCGCCGCGGAGAACTCCGTGCTGTGCTGGGCGCCGGGTGAGCTGGAGGCGGAACTGGAGGCGTGCACCGGCTGTGCCGTGTGCCGCTCGCTCGAGCCGGAGCAGGGGATGTGCCCCATCTTCCGGGCGAATGGGCTGGAGAGCGTCACGCCGCGAGCCAAGGTCAACCTGATGCGCAAGCTCATCGCCCGACTGCTGGAGGCGCCCCACGCCGGCAACGGAGAGCTGCGGAGAGTCGCCGACAACTGCTTCAACTGCAAGATGTGCCTGCTGGACTGCCCCGCCGGCGTGCAGGTGGCCAAATTGATGCTGGAACTGAAGGCACGCGCGGTTCGCCTGGAAGGTCTGCGGGCCTCGGAGCGGACGCTCGCCGGCGGCGAGGGGATGAGTCGGCTGGGTTCCACCTTCGCGCCGATGGCCAACCTCGTGCTGCGCCTGCGGCCGGCACGGTGGGCGATGGAGAAGCTCACCGGTATAGACCGCCGCCGGTGTATGCCGCCGTTCGCCTTCGGCAGCGGAGTCCGCCGTCTGCGACGAAAGCTCCGCCGCGCCGGGCCAGTGGCCGAGCCGGTGGACAAGGTCGTCTATTTCGCGGACCTGTTCGCGACGTTCAACGACCATGAGCTGTCCGCCGCTGCTGTGGAGGTGCTGAGGCACAACCGCGTGGAGGTGGTGGTTCCGCCGCAGAGGTCTGCAGCTCTTCCGCGAATCAGCTACGGCGACGTCGTAAGGGCGCGGAAGACGATCCGCCGCAACATCGAGTCGCTGCTGCCTTACGTCCGCGACGGTTACAAGGTTGTCTGCTCCGAGCCGTCGGCGGCTGTGGCTTTGCGTCGGGAATGGCCCGACGTTATGGGCACCGCTGAGGCCGAGCAAATCGCCGACGCCACCTGGGAGCTGACCGGCTACCTGCTTTCGCTGCGCGAACGCGGAGAGCTGCGGGACGACTTCCGCCCGGTGGACCTGCACCTGAGCTACCACGCTCCGTGCCATCTGAAGGTTCTCGCCCCGGCGCGAGGCGGACTGGAGCTTGCGCGGGCGGTCCCCGGTGTCAGTGTCGAGCCGCTGAACGCCGGCTGCTGCGGACTCGCCGGGACATTCGGCTTCCAGAAGCGGCACTTCGAGCTGTCGCTGACGGTCGGCGAACGGATGCTCCAGGCGCTGAGGGAATCCGACGCGTCCGCGGGGCTTACAGAGTGCAGCGCATGCGGCATGCAGATGTCCTTCGCGACAGGCAAGCCCACCATCCACCCCGTCAAGCTGCTGGCGGGGGCCTACGGACTGCCCGCTGGACGGCGATTGCCCGACCGATAATATACGCCGGGCGCTTAAGCAAGCCCTTCCAAAATCCGATGATAGATGCACGGGGCGTAATCGGAACCCGCACCGCTGGAGAAAGGGACGGGGGCTATGACAACTACCGCGGGCATACTCACCGAGACACCGGTGGAAGTGGTCGCCGCTCGCGCCGGGGAGTCGCTGGCAGACGCTTGCCGACGCATGCGCGACAGGGATATCGGCTGCCTGGTCGTGCTGGACGAATCCGGGCAGGTCGCCGGAATCCTCAGCGAGCGGGACGTGGTCACCCGCTGCGTGGCGGTGGGCAAGAAGCCGGGCGAGATGACCGTGGGCGACTGCATGACCCGTGCGGTCACCACCGTTGGCGCCGAGCTGAATATGAGTGAGCTTACCCGAATGATGGGCGAGCGGCACATACGGCATGTCCCGGTCATTTCGGACGGACGCGTGGTGGACGTCGTCAGCAACCGCAAGGTCCTCCAGTGGCAGTGCCAACGTGACCGGCGCCTGCGCGACATGACCGTCTTCGCCCTGGCGAAACTCGCCGAAAGCCGCGATCCGGAAACCGGCGGACATCTCGAGCGTGTGCAGCAGTACGCGGTCGCGCTGGCGATGGATTTGAAGGACCGCGGGCGGTTCGAGGAAATCGACGACGAGTTCATCGACATGTTGCGCGTCGCGAGTCCTCTGCACGACATCGGAAAGGTCGGCATACCGGACTGTGTTCTGCTCAAGCCCGGGCCGCTCGACGCCGACGAGTGGGAAATCATGAAGTCTCACACCGTCTCAGGCCGGGAGACGCTCTCCCGCGCCATCGAGCAGTTTCAGGAGGCGGACTTTCTGATGATGGCCCGCGACATAGCCGCCCATCACCACGAGCGGTTCGACGGTACGGGCTATCCGGACGGTCTGTCCGGGCGGGCCATTCCCTTAGCCGCCCGCATCTTCGCGCTGGCGGACGTGTACGATGCGCTCATCAGCCGACGGGTCTATAAGCCCGCTTACGCGCATCCGGTGGCTCGCAACTACATACACGAGGCAAGCGGCGGGCACTTCGATCCGGAGGTCGTCGCCGCGTTCGACTCCTGCGAGCAGCAGTTCATAGCCGCTCACGCGTTCTTCAGCGACGCCGAACACGAAGGCATCTTCGGCAAAGTTTATTGACGCGCTTAGCAGGCCTGTCATAGCGGCCGCGTTCGTCGCAGCGCTATAATGTCCACGAAAAACCGCAGCCAACTGCGCTTTCGGAAAGGACTTCCCATGACCGAGCAGCAACATACCGCAAAAATCCTCATGACCGGGTTCGTAACGCACAACGTCAAACGCTTCGTCGTCGAACGGCCCGACGGGTACGACTTCACACCCGGACAGGCCACCGAGATGGCGCTACCCGAAACGCCCGACGACGGGCACCCCTTCACCTTTACCTCGCTGACCGACGACAAGGTGCTGGAGTTCACCATCAAGGGCTACTACGACCACGACGGAATGACGAAGAAACTGCACGCCAAAGGCCCCGGCGATAAGGTGCTCATCGGTGACTCCTGGGGCGCCATTACCCACCGCGGGCCAGGCGTTTTCATCGCCGGCGGTGCGGGGGTGACGCCGTTTATCGCGATACTCCGCCGGCTCCGCGACGACGGCAACGCCGACGGGCATCGACTGTTGTTCTCCAACCACACCGCGGCCGACGTCATCTGCGAGAAGGAATTCCGCGCGATGCTGGGCGACGATTTCGTCTCAACGCTGACGCGCGAGGACGTCCCGGGCCACCTGCACCGACGCATAGACGCGGACTTCCTCAAGAAGCACGTGGACGACTTCTCGCAGAACTTCTACGTCTGCGGACCGGACCCATTCGTCGCCGACATCAACGACGCCCTGAAAGACCTCGGCGCAAAACCCGACTCCTTAGTCTTCGAGGAGTAGTCGGCTCAACAGCCCGCAAACCATTGGCGGCGGGGAGTCGCGGGGTTATCCTGTATCCTGATGCTGCCGGCTAGCCGTTGCCTTCCGGTCGCGGCTGGCAGCAGGGCGGGCTGTGCCTGCCTGCCGGTAGGCAGGGCAGGCAGGCCCGCCGCGATCGCCGCGCTGTATGGCCCGGTGGCGGAATCGGCAGACGCTGGGGACTTAAAATCGGTTCCAACAGCTTGTGTCAGCGAGAGTGGTCACGAGTGAGTAAGAGCGAAGCGCCGTGGATAAAGGATCTTACAACCTCCGACCCTTGAGCGACGGCGAGTGTGCCTGAGTCATTTTGTGTCGGGCGCGCTACCCAGAATGTGCCCACGGCTGCCGGACGCGGCCCGGCATCATCCAAGGAGTTGGCAACAACCTTCGGAAACCCGGATTGGCCGAGTTTATCCCAGAGACTCTGTCTGCAGATGGCAAGCATGGTTCGGAGGAGATATAGTCAGACAAAAGGTGCGATTTGTGTCGTCGGATAAACTCTCCTAGCGGTACCCGGATCTCTGGTACCGTTGCGTCCAGCTGCTGGATTTCTTTGAGTCGTCGCTTCATGTTGATGTCAAGCCTATCAAGGCAATCGGCTATCCGAGGAAACTCCGCAGACCTGAGTGGATTACGCTTGTACCGCGGATAACTGGCTGCAGAGGAGACAAGCTTACGAATCAGGACGACGGCAATCGCGGGTGACGCCGAATGATCTCTTCCCACGTTTACTGCAATGTATGCGCCTTCGGAGGGGCCTTGGAGGTAGCCGGCAATCCCATGCTGTGCAAGGATGCTTGCGAACATTACAGTCTCCTCCTTCGACCGGCTGGAGACGGGAAGGTGGTCTTCTATGGCGTCCACGAATTCCCTGTTAGCATCTCACGTCGGAGCTGTAATTCAGCATGCGTTGTCTTGCAGCCATCGCTCTTCTCCTGCCTCTGCTGACGGAGAAAGCCGCCTCGTCTCATAGGACTTGGGGCGAGGCGCACAGTCTCTGAAGGACTGAGTCACCGTTCCCAAGGGATCTCCGGCTTCACGGTCTCCTTGGGGAGAGGTACGTCGTCTATATCACACGGCCGGGTGATGCTGCCGATCTCGTACTCGGGATAGCTAAGCCCCCACGCAACCGCGAGCCTGTGGTAGCTGGCTTCATCGACGGTCGCCTCAAGTTCGTCCGGCTTTGGTAGCGCGTACCGGTCCAGCCCCGCAGTGCCCGCGTAGAAGCGCCGTAGCTCGGACGAAAGCCGGGAAATGACGTCATCATAGAGGCCCATGGCACTGCCGCCGCCGCAGAGGAACGTTGGCAGCCCATCCTTCCATCTGGGGGAGTTGGGATCACGTCGCCTCTTCAGGTCGATGATCGTCCGCCAGAGCGTCTGCCTGCAGTTCCTGGCATACTCCTCTCCTGCCTTCACCACGTGCTGCGCCAAGGCCTTGGACTCCGGAAGATAATCCTCGGGTGATTCAGGAATGGGCTTCACGGGGTCGCACTTGCTCCAAAGGTCTATAACGTGGGCGCTAACTGCCTCATGCACCCCGTCTACCCGGCCCCGGTAGAGAGCCATCGTTCCCAGCCTCTGGACATCGGCAGTAAGCATCTCGTAGCAGTCATCGCCCTTGGCTTCGCGCAGGATAAAGGTGCATATGTCGAGCGTGCTGGCTCCGACATCAACGAGCAGATGTAGCCCCTCGTTGCGTCGCTGTGACCGTGCGTACCCCGTCGCCTCTGCAGCCACCTCCGGCACTACCTCCACCGCGACATCGCCGGTCCCAGGCGAGCGCCCCGATCTTACTTGTCTGAGTACTGTCGTTGCGGTCTGGACGGTGACCGCAAGGTTGGCGATCGAAAGAAGCCATGCCGCCTCCGAGACGGCGCGGTAGGCCTTCGTCAGGTTCTCATCCGCATAGTCTGCAGACGGGAGGCCGACATTGAGGTGCCAGACCAAGCGGAAGCGGTCATACAGCTTCTTCTGCTTGCGGAGGAACCAGTCCCGGGCTCGCCTGAGCCCCAGGGCGAGAAATGCGACAGCTAAAACGTCGGCTGCGATTTCGTCGCCTTGGCCGTCCACCGGTGGCACAGTTTTGGCTCGCACAAGATGCAGTTTGATATCGCGGTACAGGCTGCCCTCTCCGCCGTTACCAATGACGAACTCATGGCCCTGGTTAAGTCGCAAAACGGAGGGCAGAAGATGCGGGCTCGAATCGTGGGCGGCCTCAGCAAAGGGAACTGCGTAGGCCCGGCCACCGTACTGATACGGCGAGCGAAGGATAATCTTCGTGCAGGAGGTCCCGAAGTCGAGGCCGACCACGATGTCGCACTTCTTCCCGGGATGTCTGCCGGAGAACTGCGTTGTGCAGCCCTGCAATGGTCGGTGAGATCCGCCTCGATTGCCAAGCACGCGGTGAAGGAGACCGCCGGCAGCTCGGCCGCCCTTGTCGCCGCTGCTGTAACTCTTGTGCCTTGGTTTCATGTGGGTCCCCTTCTGGCTAATCGTGAACCTCGATGACGGCGACAATGACCTCATCCCTCTTATGGGCAATTTCTCTGCTTCTCTCGATCCTGATACGTTGCTGATCGATACGCCCCTCTAAGGCGTCCAGTCGGCCCTGAGTGGCCTTCGCAAGGGACTCGCGCCCGAAGGCAAGGTGACGCTCGCGGATTTCGTTCAGCTTCCTTCGCTGTCTGTCGAGGTGCCGCTGCAGATTGCGGATCTGCAGGTCGGCTCTGTCCTCATTGCGGCGCCGGATGTCCTCGACGAACTCTTCGTACTCCTCATCGAGCTCGCCAAACAGCGCGTCATCAGCCAACCGGGACACAGACTTCAGGTCCAAGCCACTTGCAGCCTCGAACCAGTCCCGACCAGGTCGGGCGCAATGGTTGGCTAGCTGTTCCGCTTCCATCCGCGAAAGAAGCTTCTTCTGGCCGTCCAGATGGATTGCCGCGAACACTAGCTTCTCCACGGCCTGCAGCCCCTGGACGGACCAGCGCACTCCAGCAAGCGCGTAGCGCCCGAGAGCCGGCGCCTTGTCTGGCACATCGGACCGCCGCAGCTGCACCGCTACAGCAGGCGTCAGCTGTTCCTCACGCTCGGTAATCTTATTGCTGACGAAGCGAACAAGAGGGTGGAACTGCGACATGAGCTCGACATGATCAGCTCCGCTGGCGGTCGTGCGGTTCTCAAACCTGCAACGGACAGGGCGCGTCCCAGCACGTACCAGGCTTGTGTCGCTAGCGATCCTGGCCTTTCGAACGTATTCGTCGAGGTGCTGCGCTGCTTCGGGGCTTAGACGAACCTCGTAGTCCGCTGATCCCTCCGCCAGCTGCCGGAACGAACAGCCGGGATAATGGGTGTTGAAGAAGTCGGTGACATAAGCGCGAAGATCTTCACCGGTGATCCACCGGTTCAGATCCCTTGCCGCCTGGATCTGGTTCAGGATGTAGTCGCCGTAGGCCACGAGCGCGGAAGCCTCCCCCTCAAGATGCTCTTGGTCCCGCTTCAAGTTAGCCAGCGCCTGAGCGGTTTGGTCGATCCTGGCCTCTTGTTGGCCGGGGTTCAGGTGGCCAGACAGCAGGTCGGTAGTCAGCTTTCGGATCTCATCACCAAGCACAGCCTCGAAGTCACCCAAAGCATGGCGGCAGAGGTCGAGTTTCCCATAGAGGCGGTGATAGATGCGGTCGTCGATCGTTCC
>JBKHJB010000191.1:0-4303 GCA_046538345.1 Phycisphaerae bacterium | reverse complement strand
CCACCCCAACGGGCTTTAACGACTCCACCCGCCACCCAACGAAACCAACTTTAACCACGCCACCCGGCCGTTACGAACAAACCAGTTGTGCGCCTATCCGCGCGGTGCCTATGATGGTCGTAATAGTCGGTCTCGCGTGAGGCCGTCTCCATAACCACGCCATTTTGAGCTGAGGAGCACAGCATGGCAGCGACAGACATGAAGCAGTTGCACAAGGACACCAAGGGGCTGCTGGGGCGGATATCCAAAGACTGCCCGGAGATGATGAAGGGCTTCCAGGCGCTTCACACCGCGGCCGACGAAGGCCCGCTGGACCGCAAGACCGTCGAGCTGGTCGCCGTCGGCCACGCTATCGTCCAGCAGTGCACCTACTGCATCGCGTTCCACGTCGCCAACGCAATCGACGCCGGCGCGACGCGGGAAGAGATCATGCAGGTGGTGTCGATCTCGGTGACGATGGGCGGCGGACCGGCGCTTATGTACTCCAGCGAGGTGGTCAAGGCGCTGGACGACTTCGGGGCGTAACCAGTCGCCACCTGCCGACCGAGGCGGTTTTCGCCCAGCTTGTTCACGAAGACGCTGTTTATATGCCGGGCTAGCTTTGCCGGGCGGCGGAATTTTCTTCGAGCTGGTCCTTCATCACAGCCGGTTGAAGGCGTCGCGCCCGCAACCTCTGAGCCCAGAGCAGGTAGATACACCACAGCCCGGCCGGTATCAGCGTCAGGACCAGCAGCAAGGTCGATGATGTGCCGGTCGCGCTGCCTGCCCATGCCAGAAGGAAGCCCATGGGAATCGCTCCGATGGCAAGAGCCGACATGAAGCGTTTGAGGTGCATCCTTGCCAGACCGGCCAGGAAGGTCAGAGCTTCCGGCACCACCGGCATGGCGCGCGAGGCGATAATTCCGGCAACGCCCCAGGTGTCGAAGAATTGCTGGAAGTCGGCCATCTCCTCGTCGTCGGCCAGGAACCGGGCGGCCTTGCGACCGGCCAGACGCGCCAGCGCGTAAGCCACCAGACCGGCGAGAAACGAGCCGAACGCTCCGATTACGCCGCCCCAGAAGCCGCCGTAGATGACTCCCGCGGTCGCCACCACCGGAGCGGCCGGGATCGGCAGAAACAGGTCGCCAACCAGCAGAGCTATCGCGACGGCCCAGGCGTAGGGTTTCGCGGAGATGATCCAGGCGGCGAATTCAGGTGACTCGAAATAGGCATCCATCGGCTCGTGCCACAAGAAGTACGGCGTCAGTATCAGCACGACAATGCCCGCCACGATAGCGGCCAGCTTGAGATGCATGGACTGCCTGGAAGTCATGACTACAAGATAACATCTCGACGGCGACCCTTCCATGACGGGCGCGGGTGTTGCGGATCAGAAACCGGTGGATTCGCCAAAGGCGTGGCCACGTCGGCGGTTCGACGCCGAAGCGAAGCGCAGGCAGCGGGCGCATCCGGTCGCCGAACCGACGGCGACCAGCGGCGGAACCCGGCCATCGTACCGGTGTTTAATGCATTGCGGTGCGTCTTCGCGGGCCGCAAACTGATCCGAAGGGTTGTGGCAGATGGTTTTCGATGCTCAAAATCGCCCGGGGCGGCGAGCGACCGGCTCGTGTTCGTCGCTTCTCCGAGCTGTCCGAGCGGCCGAAGCTCACCGCGTAACCCGGACTACTCAAGCAAGGAGTAACATCGTGTCGTCACCTATCTCACGTAGCGGTTTCGTTTGCGTTCTGATCCTTATGCTGGCCTGTGCTGCGACCGCCTTGGCCGAAGCGCCGGCCGGGCCCGGCTGGCCGAACAGCGTCTCGTACGACTTCGCCCCGCCGCCGACGGGGACCGATCTGACCGACGATCCGCAGATCGTTCGCCTGGCGTGGTTCACGCCGATGCATACCGGATTCGGTAAAGGCGGGCTGGGAAGCGTGATGGATGCCATCGAAGCCGGCTTCGAACCGACCATAGGCAACACCGCCGGTCCCGTGGTGTCCGACGAAGTGCTGCTGGTCTCCTGGGCTCAAAGCAGCGGCGAGGTGACCGCGAGACCCGAGTCGTTCACGGATCGCTACTTCAAGGAAGACGCACGTCTGGAGGACCCGCGCGTGCGCGACACCTACATGCGCATCGACGCCGACTGGGTAACCGTCGCCCTGGACGCCCGCACCGGCGAGGAGCTTTGGCGTCAGGTGGAGCCGTCGGCCGCCATGAACTTCCAGAGCAGCAAGCGCGGCCACAATGGTATCAATGGCGCCGCCGGCGATGGCGTGTATGTTACCGTCTCGCTGCTCGGGCACGTCTTCGCCTACGATATCGCCGGCGGGGAGCAGCTCTGGCACGCGACATTGCCTGACTGGCACGAGGCCGCACAGGCGTTCAAGGACGAGGCGATCGCCGAGCGCCGCATGCCGGGCATCACCGACGGCATGTTCGGCTACAAAAGGTCCGGGGCGATCGTAGTAGGCGACATCGCGGTGGTGCCCGACCTGCGCGGCGGAGTTGTCGGATTCGACCTCGCCGGCGGCCAGCGCCGCTGGGAAGCGTCCAACGTGCTCCACGACCAGGCAACGCCCCGAAAATGGACCGACGACGCCGGGAAAACCTGGCTTATCTTCAATGACGCCAGCCGCCACGGCAGCGGCAAGGTGCACATGCTCGACCCGCGCACAGGCGAGAAGGCGTGGAGCCACGACACCGGCCTCAACCCCGGACAGTTGCACATGGGCGAAGGGCATATCCTTCTCAACACCGAGACCAACTCGCGTGAGCCGGCCCGCTGGACGTGCTATCGCATTACACCCGACGGACTGGAGGAAAAATGGAGCATGCCCGAGGGCGACGGCTACCGCTTCTCCGTCCGACCCGACCGCGGCGCCGAGCGTCGCGCGGTTATCCGCGACGGCGTGGTTTACGCGGCGCTGGGAGTAGGCGACAAACCCCGCCTGGTGCGGAGCTTCGCGCTGGATGACGGCCGCGAGCTGGATTCCACCGACCACTCCTTCCGCAGCAACGCGGGTCTGCCGGTCGTGCTAGAAGACATGCTCTACTGGCAGCGCGACTCCAGCCACAGCGGCTCAGGCGCGGGGCTGATCATGTTCCACCTGGACGGGAAAGGCGAGCTTGCCGGTGCCGGCGAAGTCATGTACCAGGGGCTGGACGTAAAGATGATCAGCGATTACGAGTACCCCATCGAATGGCCCTACGCCAACGGCATGCTCTATCTGCGGGGGCACGATGGCATCGCGGCCATAGATTTGCGGCCGCCTCAACACTCCTGGGCAAAAGTCGAGCTTCATGATGTCTGGGCCGGCTTTCACCGTCCGCTGGAGGCCTATCTGTTCGCCGACGCCGACGGGACAATTGCGACCGGACGTATGGAGACGCCGCCCCGCCGTGAGCTGGGCATCGTAGCAACCACAGCCCGGCGTAAGGATATCTGGAGTCTGCTTACTTTTGACGGTGAGGTCGCATTAGGCGAGGCCGTTGACACCACGGAGACCTTTGACTTCGGCCCGTTCAGTTGGGAAGCCAACATTACTATGGAGACGGCCGAAGATGGCATGTGGCGCGGGACATGGACGCGCCGCTTCGAGGGTTGGGACGAGACGGTTGAGCTTTCGGGCAAGCTGGACGAGCACAGCGAAGGCGGCTACACGCGCCGCGGCTGGCCCACCGGCTGGCTGGAGCATCAGCCGGTCACCTTCTTCAGCGATCTACCCGACGGTGCGGAGCGGGTGTTTTTGCAGATGTACGACGCCCTTCCGCGTGAGGAAGGACCACGGAATCTCACGCTGTCGCTGGACCACGACGGTGAGCGCGTGATCGGCGGCGTAGGCGGCGGATTCTCGTTCAACCAGGCCTACCATGAGATCGACGCCCGCGGGCTGGAGGTGGACGAAGACGGCATCAGCGGGACCGCCCGTATCATACTCAACAGTGACCAATGGGTGCCGGGCGACATGCGCAACGGCGGCAGTTTACTGGGCGAACTGACGCTGGACCTGCGCTTCGGCGAACCGGACGATGAGGGCATCCACCCGGTGCGAGGCGATTGGAGCATCACCTGGGGCATCGCCGGTGAGCGCAGCGGCGAGATCCGTTGCACCATCGAACGGCCGAAAGATAATTAGAGCAGTTCACGTTCTACGGGCGGGTGGTATGGTGAACACGAGGGTGGCATGCCTGCTCCGCAGGCATGCTTCTGCCGACAGGTCGGCTTGTACCGACACCTGCTGCGGGTTCAATGGAGACATGGCAACGACGCCCGAGGAACACCGTAAGCGCCGCAAGGTCTTCAATACTCCGTACCACGCCC
>JBKHJB010000190.1:0-4333 GCA_046538345.1 Phycisphaerae bacterium | reverse complement strand
CAGGAGGTTCACCGATGGCAGCAAAGTCCGCCGGGTCCACCGGCGCCGAGAATGTCAGGAAAGTTCTGCTACTTATCGGGGGGAAATACCACGCGTGGCAGAGCTGCGCGGAGATTATCAAGGACCTGCTCGAACGCAGCGGCCGCTATGCCGTGACCGTCACGGAGGACCGCTCGGTTCTCACCGGCGGACTGGACAAGTACGACGCACTGGCGATGTACTGCCAGGGCGGCGAGATGTCCGAGCAGCAGGAAAAGCACGTGCTTCAGTTCGTCCGCGCCGGCGGAGCGCTTATCGGACTGCACTCGGCCAATACCGCTTTTGTCAACTCCCCTGCGTTCGTGAAGCTGCTCGGCTCGGCGTTCGACCATCACCCCGCCGAGCATCAGGACGTGCTGGTAGAGATCACCGACGCCGAGCATCCTGTCACCACCCGCGTCGGCGATTTCCTCATCCACGACGAGCTGTATGTTCTCAAGAACATAGCCGACGACGTGAACGTCCTCGCCGAGACTCGCTACCAGGGCAAGCCCCTGCCGGTGGCCTACACCCGCGGCGAAGGCGACGGGCGTGTGTTCTACTGCTCGCTGGGACACAGCGAGAAACAGTTCCGCCACGAGCAACTGCGCAAGCTGCTGCTCCGCGGCGTGGACTGGGCCTGCGGCGTCGAGCCGGCGAAAAAGGAAATCGGCTGCGGACTGCTGGGCTATGGTGGCGCGTTCAACATGGGACGAACGCACGGTTCGTGCATCAACGAGACGCCGGGGCTGAAGACCGTCGCCGCGTGCGACCTTGACGCCGGGCGCCTCAAGGTGGCCAAGCAGGAGCTGCCCGGCATAAAGACGTACGGTTCGCTGGAGAAGATGCTCGCCGACGACGCGGTTGAGCTTGTGGTTATCATCCTCCCGCACGACCAGCACGCCGAAGCCGCCTTGAGATGTCTGCGCGCCGGTAAGCACGTGGTGCTGGAAAAGCCCTTCTGCGTAACGCTCACCGAGGCCGACGAGATGCTCTCCGCAGCCCGCGATGCCGGCGTGATGCTCACCTGCTACCACAACCGCCGCTGGGACGGCGACTACATGACTATTCGCCGGCTCATAGAACAAGGCGATATCGGAGAGGTGTTCGAGCTGAGCTGCGGGATGGCCGGCTATAAGCGCCCCGGCGACTGGTGGCGCAGCGACAAGGCGGTTTCCGGCGGAAACTTCTACGACTGGGGCGCCCACTTTGTGGACTGGGTCCTCGGGCTTATCCCGGACAAAGTCGAGTGGGTGCAGGGCTTCTTCCACAAAAAGGTCTGGATGCACGTTACCAACGAGGACCACACCCAGGCGCTTATCCGCTTCGCCGGCGGCAAGCTGGCGGACGTGGTTATCTCCTCCATGTCGGCCGCGCCGAGACCGAGGTGGCGCATTCTCGGCACGCGCGGGGCCATCGTGGACGACCGCACCGTCGAGCGTGGCTGCAAGCTTTACACCTACCGCGACGGCGGGGTAGTCCTCAGCGAGGTGAAGTACGACCAGAGCCGCTGGCCGGAATTCTACAACAATGTTGCCGATCATCTGCTTCGCGGCGACGAGCTTGTAGTCAAGCCCGAACAAGCCCGACGGGTCATCGGCGTGCTGGAAACGGCGGGGCTTTCCAGCGAGTCCGGCGCGCCGGTCAAGCCGGCCTGCGAGGCATAACCGGTAGGGATCTGTGCGGAGTGAAGTTTGGACCTCCGATTGCCGAGTCCTATAATACGGCGAGCCATGACGACCACGACCTTCAACACGATACGTGCGGTTTTGGCGGTCTGTCTGTCGGCGATATGCCTGGCAACCCCCGCCGTCGCCGAGGATACCGAGCTGGGCCAGAGATACACCGATCCCATTCACGGCTTTTCGCTCCGTCCCCCTGCCGAAACCGAGCGTGTCCGCCAAAGCGCGCCGGGTCTTCTGGTAAGCTGGCAGAAGCGAGACCCCGGAACCGGCGCCATCGCCTGGACACTCGGCATAGCCGAAGCCGCCGAAGAGAGCGAGCCGCAGGACTTGAACCGGTACTCCCGGCAACTGCAGGAAAAGCTGAAAGCCCAGCAGCGATTCAAGGTGGATTCCAGCAGGATCGGTTCAGTCGCGGACAGACCGGCGATCCACCTCAAGGGCATCACCACCGGTGGCTTGCGTCTGTGGCAGCGGCAGGTGTGGGTCCAGGTCCAGCCGGACAGGTTCCTGGTGTTCGTGGTCAGCGGCCCCGAGACAAAGAAGGACCATCTAGACGACCTGACGGATGCCGTGCTGAAGACCTTGCGGGTGGAAGACCCTTCCGAGGCCATTCAGCGGCGCCGAAAATCGCTGCAACGGGGGGAAAAGCTTCTGGACTCCATCACGCCCGAGAAGCTCAAGCAGGCGCTCGGTGACGTTGAACCGAGATGGTACCTCGTGAGAATGCAGGACCGGACCGTAGGTTTCATGTGGCAGAAAGCATCGGCCGGAAAGTGGGAGGACACAGAGGGCTATGTGGTCCACAACGTCCTGCTGATACGGCTTCCGGACGATCAGACGCGCCGTATGTGGCGGCGGATGTTTGTCAGCAGTGACCGCGGTGAAGAGCACTGGCGGCAACGGCTTGAATTCGGCGGCGATGAACAGTCTTTTACCGTCGTCGAGCAGGGCCTGAAGCATGATAGCCAATTGGTGACGACCCTTCGCAACGGCGAGCAGCGGCAGTCGCACGACAGGGAGATTCCCGCGCACGTCGAGGGGATATACCTGCCCGAAGCGATAGGGGCCATGCTTCCGCGTTTCCCGGACCTTTCGCAGCCCACCACCTACGGTTTCGCCCGTTACGACGCCAGGTCTAACACCTTCGAGATGCGACAGTTCACCGTCAAAGACTCGCAGGACGTGACCATCTCGGGAAAGTCCGTCGAGGCGGTCGTCGCTGCCGACCAACCCTCGATGGACGCCGAAGCGACGGAACTGTTGCTTGATGAGGACGGTAATCTCCTTCGAATGACAACCGCCGAGGGACTGGTGATGGAACTGTCCTCCGACGCGAAGGTCACCAGGCAATTCCCCCAGGCCCGCTCGATGGTCCGGAAAATGCAGGATTGATCGTGCGGGCGGCGTAACTTCCAAGGTTTCGTTGCATGCCTCCAGAGAACGGAGTACTCGATGGGTGACAGCAGTGACAACATTTACGACGTCTTGATTGTCGGCGGGGGACCGGCTGGTCTCGCCGCCGCCCTGTATGCCGCCCGCGACCGCTACAAAGGAGCTGTACTGGAGAAAAACGGTCTTGCCGGTGGGCAGATTCTGCTCACTGAGCGAGTGGAGAACTACCCCGGCTGGGAACAGGTCTCCGGGCCTGACCTTATCGAGCACATGACCAGCCAGGTCAGGAACTTCGGCGGAGAGATACTGACCAATCACGGCGTTTCGTCCGTGCGCCGCAGGGACGACGACCTCATCGAGCTGGACATCAACGACGGCGAGAAGACCATGCTGACCCGCGCCGTCATCGCCTCGCCGGGAAGCGACTATCGCACACTCGGCGTACCGGGCGAAAATGAGATGCGCCAGGCGACCAAGGTCAGCTACTGTGCGACCTGCGACGGCGCGTTCTACAAGGACAAGCACGTCCTGTGCGTCGGTGGCGGGAACACAGCCGTCGAGGATACCATTTACCTGGCGAAGCGGTTCGCTCGCAAGACGACGCTCATTCACCGCCGCAAGGAGTTCCGCGCCCAGAAGGTGCTGGTGGACGAGCTTTACTCCGCCGCGGAAGACGAGGACATCGACATCAAGCTGCCTTACGTGCTGGACCGCATCGTCGGCAACGAGGACAACACCGACATCGACCATGTGGTGATCCGCAACGTCGAGACGGACGAGACCGAGAAGCTGGAGGTGGACGGTGTTTTCGTCTTCGTCGGAATGGTCCCGAATACCGGTTTCCTCCGCGGCGTCGTGGAGATGGATGACAACGGATACATTTATTGCGACTGCACCACGATGAAGACGTCGCTGCCGGGCATATTCGTCGCCGGTGACTGCCGCCGCCAGGCCGCGATGCAGTTGGTCACCGCCTGCGCCGACGGGGTAGTGGCTGCACTGGAGCTGGGGAACTACTTCCGCGACCCGTCTAGCTGGGGCAAGTCGCTGGAAGAGGAAGGCCGGGTCGCCGGCTGGTGAGCCGGCGAACATCTGTCGCGCCTGTCCGGCGCCGGTGGCTGAAGCTCAAAATCCGCAACACATATCAAATCCAAAATGCGAAGGTTCTAAACAGTGGGGAGCGACCGCGCTGTTTGGAGCATTCGGATTTAGCTGTTTCGTGCTTGTTTCGGATTTCG
>JBKHJB010000021.1:0-19344 GCA_046538345.1 Phycisphaerae bacterium | reverse complement strand
GGCGCATTGAAGTTCCCAGAGCAACCATTGTCGCTGACCTGAAACTGGTGGACCAGCCCGATAGCGGTACTGTGGCATTGAGACTGGACTATGTTACGAGAGCGACCGGCCGGCGGGGATCAGCGGTAATCGGCATAGTGGAGGAAACGCAAGCGGATGGATTGACCTTGACGATTCTACCTGCCGCATCGCAGTTGGAGAACGACTATCCCCCGGCTGCCCGAATTCCGCTTCAGCGGATCGCACCGGCCAATTGGGGACCTCCTGCCACACGGGCTACGCAGCCGAACGCTGACTGATCACGTTCTGCTCGTCTCATGCTCCCAATCGCGGCCGCTTGGTCATTGCACCCGTGCAAGTGCGGGCGTGGTTACCCGCGCTGGGCCGGTACGGGCAGCTCCAGCGAATCACCGGTGCTTTCCTGTCGCTCGCGGATGCGGGCAAACATATCGCCGACCCGCCCTGCCTTCTCGCCGTCGCCGATGCGGTTGGTCCGCTCCCGCGGATCGGTGTTGAGGTCGTACAGCTCGTGCTCGCCGCTGGTCCAGATGTTCAGCTTCCAGCCGTCGGGACTGACCAGCGTCCGCACGTCGGCCGTCAGGGACTCGGCGCACCGCTCGGCGGGTGCGAATTCACCGGCATAGTCCGGCACGTCCGCCTTCTCGGGTGGCGTATCATTATGCCATTCGATGAATACGTCTCGGACACAGCTTTTCTCGTCGCCTTCCAGAGCCGGTCGAAGCGACTCACCCTCCAGATGCCCAGGCCGCGGCTGGTCCATCAAATCCAGCAGCGTCGGAACCACATCCACCTGGCTGACGGGCGTGGCGACCCGCCGCTGCTCCTGTTGGCCCGGTGTGCGGATGAGCATCGGTACGCGGGCCGACTCCTCGTACATCACGCCCTTGCCCAGCATGTTATGACTGGACATCATATCGCCATGGTCGCTGGTGAACACGACGATGGTGTTCTCCGCGAGTCCCGTGCGTTCAAGCGTATCCAGAATCCGCCCGACGGCCGTGTCCACCAGTGAGCACATGCCCCAGTATCGTGCTGTCAGGTCCCGCCAGTCGTGCTCGTCGGCGAGCTTGGACTGATCATCGTAGCCGTGGCGGCGGTACTTCTCCGCCATCAGCCGAAGGCGCAGCGGGGCATTCTCGTCGGGCATGTCCATGGCGTCGGCGGGCAGCAGCACATCCTCGGGGCAAATCCGCCCGTCCCGGCAACTGTGGAAGGGCATGTGCGGCTCGAGGAAGTTCACGTACAGCGCGAAGGGCGTGTCCATATGCCCTCGCAGGAAGTGGCAAGCCGACTCGGCAAGGAAGGTCGGGCGGCAGTGCTCTTCGGGTAGCTGGTGAATCTGCTTGCGGAAGAAACGGTCGCGGACGACTTCCAAATCGACTCCCGCGTCCGGGCGGGGCTGCCACGGCTCGACTCCCCTGCTTTTGAGCCAGTGATGGTACGACGAGCGATCGGCGTATTCATCGTGTTCGGAGGAGTAGTAGCGATGATAGGTGTCCTCTGTACCCATCCACTCGCGGAAACCGTGCTGGGCGTAAATCTCGTCTCCCAGGTGCCACTTGCCATGATGGGCGCAGCAGTAATCTCCGCTGAGCATCTCCGGAAGGCAGGGGACATCCTGCGGCAGCGGTATGTTGTTCCTCGTGCAGGTGTGGGTATGCGGATACAGACCCGTCAGCAGCGAGCCGCGCGAGGGCGTGCACACCGGCTGGGTGACGTACGCTTTCTCGAAGACGGTGGCCGAGGCGGCGAACCGGTTCAGGTTCGGCATTGGAATGACTTCGTTGCCGTAGCACGCCAACGTGTCGAAGCGTTGCTCGTCGGTGTACAGAAACAGCAGATTTGAGCGACGACCCTGAGCCATGGAATCACGTCCTTTCCTAGGGCAAAAGCAAGACACCATCATTATGCCGGATCTTGAGGCCGTCTCAATAACGCGCGACAGTCTTTATCCTCCCGGCGTGCCTGAAAACATATAATGCCACCGCAAGAAAGCCCCTGTCGCGAGAAAGGAGCGGGACAATGGATATCGAATCGTTGCGGCTGTTCTTCATGTGGTGCTCGATCATCAACGCCGGGCTGCTGCTGGTATCGTTCGCGATAACCGCGATTGCCGGCGGCGGATGGGTGTACCGGATGCACAGCCGCTGGTTCCCCATGGGCCGGGAAAGCTTCAATGTGGTTATCTACGGGCTGATCGGGTTTATGAAGACCCTGGTGCTGGTCGCGAACGTCGTGCCGTGGATCGTACTGGAAATAATTTCCTGACGATCCGGGCAGTCGGGGCGACAAACAGGGCCGCTGACGGAATGCGAGGAATCCCCGTACCACGCCGGGACAGACTAGCGCAGGTGGTCTTACGGCGAATCCATTATTTCGGGCGCCAGCAGGTCGTCGTAGGTTTCGCGAGGACGGATAATCCGCCACCAATCGCCGCGGACCAGCACCTCAGCGGCACGCGGGCGGGCGTTGTACTGGCTGGACATGACGAACCCGTATGCGCCGGCGGAAAAGACGGACACCAGGTCGCCCCTTTCCAGCGGCGGCAGCACGCGGTCTTTGGCGAGGAAGTCCGACGTCTCGCAGACGCCGCCGACGAGATCAACCTTCACGCCGCCCTCCGGCGTATAGCTCGGACTGCGATGCGGCGGACGCTCGCCTTCCCGCAGCCGGACCGGGTACGCGAAGTGCCCGGCGTCGTAAAGAGCGGGCCGGAGCAGGTCGTTCATGGCAGCGTCACAGATTACGAATCGCTTGTCGCCGCCCTGCTTGACGTACTGCACCGTCGTGATAAGCACGCCGGCGTTGCAGGCAATCTGTCGGCCCGGCTCCAGAACCAACTGCAAATCCCGCCCGCGCAGAAGCGGCAGAATCCGCTCTGCATAATCGGCCGCCAGTGGCGACGTGCCTTCCTCGTAGTCCGCGGCGAAGCCCCCGCCGAGGTCCAGCAGCGATATCTCCAGTCCCTTGCCCCGCAGGCGATCTATCAGCTCCAGCAAGCGGTGGATGGCGCGGACGTACGGCTCGGCCGAGTAGATGGGCGAACCGAGGTGCATGTCCACGCCGTCCAGCAGGACGTTATCGTCGCGGCCGTAGGCGTCGAAAAACGGTTCGGCGCGGTCGATATCGACGCCGAACTTGGTGGCCTTTTTGCCGGTGGTGGTGTACTGGTGAGTGGCGGGGTCGTACACGTCGGGGTTGATGCGCAGAGCCGCGCGAACCTTCCGACCGCTCTCGGCGGCGAGGCGCGAGAGGTTTTCGAACTCCTGCTCGCTCTCGACGTTGAAGACCATGATGTCGGCGTCAATGGCTTCGCGGATTTCGCGGTCGGTCTTGCCGACTCCGGCGAAAGCGACCTTTCGCGGGTCTCCGCCGGCCGCTTGGACACGAGCCAGCTCGCCGCCGCTGACCACGTCGAAGCCGCTGCCGGCATCGGCCAGCAGCCGCAACACGTGAACGTTGCCCAGCGACTTCACCGAGAAACACACCGTCGGTTCAAGCTCGGCGAACGCCTCGGCGACGCGGCGATAGTGACCCAGCAGCGTCGCGGCCGAGTAGATGTATGTCGGCGTTCCGACGTGCTCGACGATATCCGCCACGGGCACGTCTTCGCAATGCAGGGCGCCGTTTTTATATTCGAAGTAATCCATTATTCCTCCTTGTGTCGCGGCGTCGGGCGATCAACTTACCCGGCCCGAAGGTCATCGACAAGGTGTTCTCACGTGGCTCGCAGGAAATCTCGGATCGTGTCGGCGGCGGCCTGACGCAGCAGTGGCGCAGGGTCGCGCATCGCCTGCTCAACTGCCGATTCCGTACGCACCAGCGGGCGGACCGACCGGAACAGTCGCTCGATACCGGTGTCCCCGTCGAACTGGCCCGGTATGCAGACCGCCGGTACGCCGCAATCGCCGGCGATGCGGGCGGCGCCGACCGCCGCCTTGCCGAACCCGCTGGAGGAATCCAGGCGTCCCTCGCCGGTCAGAAGCAAATCGGCCCCTGTCAGGCGGCGGCGCAGATGGACCACCTCTGATATGAGGTCCACGCCCGCTTCCAACGTGGCGTCGGCGAAGGCGACCAGCCCCGCACCAAGTCCGCCGGCCGCCCCCGCTCCGGCGAGACGCGCGACATCCACGCCCAGAGACCGCCGGATGACCTCAGCCAGATGGGACAGGTTACGCTCCAGCGTCTCAACACCCTCCGGTGTCGCGCCCTTCTGCGGAGCGTACACGCGAGCGGCGCCTTCCGGGCCTGTTAACGGGTTGGTCACGTCGCAGGCCACTCTGATGCTGACCCGCTGAAGCCGCTCGTCTCGCTGGCAGATGTCAATGTCCGACAGCTCTCCAAGCCCCCCGCCGGAAAGCCCACAGACCATCTCTTGCCCGTCGGCGTCGAGAAAGCGCACACCCAACGCCTGGGCCGCGCCGCTGCCGCCGTCGCAGGTCGCCGAACCGCCGATTCCGACGACGATTTCCTCGGCCCCGGCGTTCAGGGCTTCGGTGATGAGCTGACCGGTCCCATAGCTGGTCGTCCGCAAAGGGTCGCGATGCTCCGGCGGAACCAGCATCAGACCCGACGCAGACGACATCTCCACTACGGCTCTGCGTGTGGGTGGGCTTTCGTCCTCCGGCTGGGCGACCGCTGCCGAAAAGCCCAACTCGCCCGGCAAGCCCGGACCGGAGGAGCCCCCCAGCAGCCCCAGACGGGCGCGGATGGGTCGTCCCAGCGGGTCAAACACATCGGCTGTCAGCAGTTGTCCGCCGGTGGCGGCCGTCAGCGCGGTGACCGTGCCCTCGCCGCCGTCCGCGAGGGGGCACAGGTCCACTACCGCGTTGGAGCAGACGTCCAGAACGCCCTGCCCCATAGCCGCCGCGACCTCCGACGCCGGCAGCGATTCCTTGAAAGAGTCAGGCGCTATGACGACCTTCATATCCCTTGCCTTTCTTCGCCGGCTTCTGCGCGGATGTTTGTCCAGACGGCTACGTTCCCGCGGAGTATGCCCGCGCGGACCACCTCGCCGGGCTGAACGTTCTCGAGAATCTCACCCAGCGTCGCGGTGTCGTCAACGTAGTAGCGGTTGACCTGGAAGAGAATGTCTTTCAGACGGATTCCCACACGGTCGGCGACGGAGCCCTGCTCGACACCCACCACCAGAAGACCCCGGTCGGTGGGCAGGCGCAGCTCCCGAGCCGCTTCGGCGTCGATATCCCGCAACGTAAGCCCGAAGATGCGTTCGGCAAGCAATCGTCCGTCGGGTATGGGCCTGCTCCGCAGCCGTACGGTCGCCGTCACCTCCCGGCCGTCGCGGAGAACGCGGATCTCCACCGGCTCGTCCGAACCAATCGATAGCATCTCGCAGGTGAAATCGGTGATATGCTCCACGTCCGAGCCATTGACGCCGACCACACGGTCGCCGACGGTCAGCTTGCCGTCGGCCGGTGTGTCCTGCCGCACCTCGGCGACCACGACCTCCCGTCGGTCGGCGGCGCAGCGCTGGACCACCTTCGCGCCGAACTCGACGCGGTTGATCCGCTCGAAGTCCAGCATGTCCGGCAACTCCTCGATGACCGTGCCGATGGGAATGGCGAAACCGATGTTCTGGGCGTCGGCGCGGATGGCCGTGTTGATCCCGATAAGCTCGCCCTTGATGTTCAGCAGCGGACCGCCGCTGTTGCCGGGGTTGATGGGCGCGTCGGTCTGGATAAGCCCCTCGTAGCGCACCCCGCCGCGAAACTCCAGCGTACGGTCAACGGCGCTGACGACGCCGGTAGTCAGCGAATTGGCGTACCCCAGCGGGTTGCCGATCGCGATCACCGGCTCGCCGACCATCAAATCGTCGCTCCGCCCGGGCGGCAGATGTGGCAGGTCCTCGTCGCCCGGGTCAATTTTCAAAACGGCCAGGTCGTGCTCCGGCGCGGCGCTTATGACGCGGCCGTCGAACTGAGTGCCGTCCTGCAGCGAGACGCTGACGGACCTCGCCCGGCGGACCACGTGGGCGTTGGTCACCACGTAGCCCCCGCCATCGATGAGCACGCCGCTTCCCAGCGACTGTACCGGAACGCGGCGCGTGAACGGACTGGGGAAGATATCCTCGAAGGGGTCCTGCCCGAACCCCCGCCGCGTGGTCACCACCTTCTCGGTGGATATGTTCACCACGGCCGGTCGGACCCGGCGATACGCCCGCACCACAGGCGTGACGCGAGGATCGTCCGACGGCACGTTGGCGCCGGTCTGCCCCACCGCGGGCGCCGCCAATGCCAGCACAACAGACAGTATCGTTTTGCGCATAGCCCTACAGCTCCAATATCTCCAGTCGCTTTCGTCCGTACGTGCTGCCGACGTTAACCACGTTCACGCCGTCTATCTCCCAACGTCCGGGCCAGTGCGAATGTCCGCAGAACACGTGGGAGACCTTCGGCTCCGCCAGAAGCACCTGTCCCAGCCGGGGCGACCCCATGTAGGCGGCCGCGAATGCGAACCTGTCAGGACGGTTCCGCGGAACCAGTTGCTCAAACGGCAGGTGATGTGTGAACGCCACGATTCGCTCGGCCCGTTCGGCGACCTGTCGCAAGTGTCCGGAGAGCTTCTCGCAGAGCAGGTCCACAAACTCCTCGTCGCCCATCGGGAGTTGAACGTACCTGCCGTCCATCCACCTCGCCGCCAATGACATGTGCCTCTCACGGAGCTGTCCGCGGTGGTCCTCCAACAGCGGGCGGTGCTCGGCGAGCATCTGTGCCGCTCCGGGCGCGACCTTCGCGCGGTAGAACGGCTCGGGTATGCCCAACGACTCGTCGGCGAAGGAATAGTCGTACCAGCCGATGGAACCAACCAGGGCGATATCGCGTATCACAATCGGCTGGTGATCCAGCACGCGAAAACCCGCCTGTTCCGCGATATCCGGCAGCAGGCGTTCATAACGCGTCAGCGAGTCCTCGCCCCCGCGACACCAGAGGCAGTGATTCCCCGGAACGAGCAGCTTTGTGCCTTCGAAGTTGTCGAACAGACGGAGACAGTCGAGGAAGGGCTTCGTATCCGCGCCTGCGGTGTCGCCGACCAGCACCAGCGCGTCGCCGCCGGCGGCGCAGGCGTCGGCCGCCAGTCGTCGCGCCGGCTCGCGCGAGCGGGAAATGTTGTAATGCAGGTCCGCGGTGACGACGATCTTGACCATCAGCGGGTGATTATACGCGCATCCGAGCCGAACGGTCCAGCATGGCGACCGGGCGGAGAGTTTGCAAAAAACGCCGGTAACGCTATGATTCCCTTTTCAGTCGCCGTATCGATTCCCGGATGGCGGAAGAACAACAATTTCCATGAAGCACAACCGTGAGACATTTTCCCGCCAGGAGCTGACGGAGTGTCTGCGCCACTACGACCTGGGCAAGATACACGCGATACATGAATTTTCACGGGGCTCGCGACGTAGCCCGAAGGTCATAATCGAGTCCGACAAGGGCAAGTTCCTCTTCAAGCGGCGGGCCAAAGGCAAGGACGACCTCACCAAGGTCGCCTTCGCACATGAGATACAACTGCACCTGGCGAGCCAGAACTTCCCCCTGCCGCACCTGGTCGGAACACACGAGGACAACAACTCCATGCTCGTGCTGGACTCCAACATCTACGAGATGTTCGAGTATGTTTCCGGCGAAGGGTACGACGGCTCCACCGACGCCACCTACAGCGCCGGGAAAATCCAGGGCTTGTATCACAAGCTGCTGGAGGATTTTTCAGGGCAGTACACGCCCCCGGCCGGAAGCTACCACGACGCCCAGACCATCGCCCAGTCCATCCGCAACACCATCGGCTCGCTGCCCATAGACACCCGCCCGCCGCGGGATCAGCTCACCGAGACGGTAACGGCGCTCAGCAGGTCGTACCGCCACTGTGCCGAGCAAGCCAACGCCCTGGGCGTAAATGACTGGAAGCAACAGATAGTCCACGGCGACTGGCATCCGGGCAATATGCTCTTTAGAGACCGAAAAGTTGTGGCCGTGATCGACTACGACGCGGCCCGGCTGCATCCGAGGATAATCGACCTGGCGAACGGCTGTCTGCAGTTCTCGATTATCGGCGGCTCGGAGGACCCCCTTCAATGGCCCGCACACGTGGACCGTCCGCGACTGGAACAGTTCCTTCGCGGCTACGACGCCGCGAACGTGGTGACCACCGCGGAGCTGAAAGCGGTTCCCTACCTGATGTGCGAGGCTATGATAGCCGAGGCGGTTCTGCCTATCGCCGCGACGGGAAGCTTCGGGAGGATAAGCGGCTTCGCCTTTCTTCAGATGATTCAGCGCAAGGTGGACTGGATACTGGAGCACATCGAGCTGATGCACTCGGTCGTGACGTGAGATGAACTACGCCAGCCAGCTCGAAGACCGCGCGTGCGTTGGGCTCGAGGGCGTGGTGAGCACCGATCGCCGCGAAACCAGCAAATCCAGCGTTTCGAGCACGGTTCGGCGGCGGGTGTAGTGTCCCGCTTCGGTTAGCATACTGTCGGCCCGCGTGTACAGCTCGAATGCCCGACGGGTATGCTCGTCCGCAGGACCGCCAAACGTATCGCGAAGCTGTCGGAGCACTCGCCGGGCGCGCTGTAACTGCAGTCTTGCGGTTTCCGCGTCGCCTGCGTCGAGCGCATCTACGGTCTCGCGACAACATGACACCGCGGCGTCCACCAGCATACGGCGAAGACGCGGCGGGGGAGCCGTCGCCAGTTCCGTCGCGAGGTAAGCCCCGGCCGGACCACTGGCTACATTCAGAACCTGCCCCGTGTGGGGACAGCGCGATAGCTCGGGGGCCGCAGGATATTGACTGTCGTCTTTGGAAGGCATCTTTCACAACCCCTATCGGCCCGGTGGACGGAAAAGCTTTAGTCCGCGCTGTTTTGGTCGTCGTCGGACGGAGCAGTCGCCGGCGCAGTCTGCGGCATCGGCTGGACCGGCGGACTATACGGGCTTCCGCCCAGACGCCCCGCCCCAAGCGGCTCGCGCGAAAGGACCTCCTCGACGAACTCCTCGCTCCAGTTGCTCTTGTTAATGAAAGGCGCCACGTAGGTGGCGATAAACCGGGCCGCGCTGACGGTCAGATGTCCGCCGGTGTGTCCGGTCTCGGCCATCTGTTCCTCCCACGGCACCTGGTAGAGCTTGCGATAGCACGCGGGCCGGGAGAGCATGCCCGGGACCTCGAAGCCGGTCCGACCCGCCGATGAAGTGTGCTCGCCGTCCATCGTACCCGTCAGGGTGGTTCCGACACCCAGCAGGAACCAGTCGCGGTGCGAGTAAAAGTTCACCATGCCGCGCCTGCTTCGCTCCAAGGCCGTATCGAGCATATACTTCGGCGACAGCGACGCCGACAGCAGCACCGCCGCCTCGATCCGGGTACCCGGCGGCAGGGCCTCTATCGTCCAGACGGCCATCGCCCCGCCTCCGCTCTGACCGACCAGAAGCACCGGCCTGTGCGGATAACTCATCTGGTAGCGGACTATCCGCTGTGCGATTTCTTCGGCGGCCTTGCGATTACGCCGTTCGGCGCGGAGATTGTAGAGCGGTCCCAGCGGAGCGGTCCAGTCGTGCAACTCTATCGCGGCATTGACGCCGCCGTCATCGAGACCCTTGCAGATGGCTTCGTTCAGGACGCTTCGGCCCTCGATACCCGGAAGGACGATCACCAGTCCCCGCTCGAGGCGGCTGGAGGTTACGTAGGGTTGGCTCGGACCGCAGCCCGACAGCATCGCGACCAGCACAGTCACAAACAGCACAGCGCTTGCCTTGGTTCTTGCGATGCTCCGCGAAACCATATCCTCTTCCTTCATAGACCCGCCGCTCTGTCCAAGTCAAAGGCGGCAGCCGCCGCACGACGACTGCCGCCTCCAACAATACTCTTCGGCACTTCAGCAGTGCAACATGGACTACTCTTTAACTTCGTATTCGGCGTCTATGACGTCGTCGTCGTCGCCGCCTTTCTTCTGCTGTTCGCCCTGCTGCTCCTGCTGCTGGCCACCGGGCTCTCCGCCCGGCGCCTGCTGCTGTCCGGCGGCGCCGGCCGCCTGCTGGTACATCTCCTGAGTGACCTTGTGAGACGCCTGCTCGACGTTACTCATGGCTCGCTTGATAGCGTCAGCGTCTTCGCCCTTCATGGCTTCCTTCAGGTTGCTCAGGGCGTTTTCGATGTTGCTGCGGTCGTCCGAGGAGATATTCTCGCCTTGCTCGTTGAGCATCTTCTCCATCTGATAGACCATCGCGTCGCCCTGGTTCTTGACGTCCACCAGCTCGCGGCGCTTGCGGTCCTCTTCGGCGTGCTCCTCGGCGTCCTTGCGCATCTTCTCAACGTCGTCCTCGCTCAAACCGCTGGTGCCCTTGATCTCGATGCTCTGCTCCTTGCCTGTGGCGGTGTCCTTGGCAGAGACGTTGAGGATGCCGTTGGCGTCGATCTTGAACGTAACCTCGATCTGCGGCACCCCGCGCGGCGCCGGCGGTATGCCGGTAAGGTTGAACCTACCGAGGGTGCGGTTGTCCTTGGCGAACTCACGCTCGCCCTGGAGGACGTGAATGGTCACCTCGGTCTGGTTGTCCGCCGCCGTGGAGAAGACTTCCTTCTTCTCGCAGGGGATGGTCGTATTCCGCTCAATCAGCTTGGTCATAACGCCGCCGAGCGTCTCGACGCCCAGCGAAAGAGGCGTGACGTCCAGCAGGACCATCTCTTCCTCTATGTCGCCGCCGAGGATACCGCCCTGGATAGCGGCGCCGAGTGCGACCGCTTCGTCGGGGTTGATGGTCTTGTTCGGCTCCTTGCCGAATATCTCCTTGGTAACCTCGCGGACCTTCGGAATGCGCGTGGAGCCGCCGACCAGCAGCACCTCGTCTATGTCACCGGCGGAGAGCTTCGCGTCGGACATCGCCTGCTTGCACGGGTCCACCAGACGGTTGAGCACCGGTTCGCAGAGCTGCTCGAACTTCGCCCTTGTCAGCGTGGTCTGAAGGTGCTTGGGGCCTTCCTGCGTAGCCGTGATGAACGGCAGATTGATATTGGCCTCGCGGGCGGTGGACAGCTCGCACTTGGCTTTTTCGGCGGCCTCTTTGAGCCGCTGCAGCGCCATGGCGTCCTGCCGCAGGTCGATGCCTTCCTGCTGCTTGAACTCGTCGGCGATGTGGTTGATAAGAATCTCGTCCAGGTCGTCACCGCCGAGGTGCGTGTCGCCGTGGGTCGAGATGACTTCATACACGTTCTCGCCGATATCCAGGATGGATATATCAAACGTACCGCCTCCGAAGTCGAACACGGCGACCTTCTGGCTCTTGCCCTTCTCGCAGCCATAGGCAAGAGCGGCGGCGGTCGGCTCGTTGATTATCCGCTCCACCTTCAGGCCCGCGATTTCACCGGCCTCCTTGGTGGCGGTCCGCTGCGAGTCGTTGAAGTACGCCGGTACTGTGATGACGGCGCGCTGCACCTCGTCGCCGAGATAGTCCTCGGCTGTCTGCTTGAGGTTCTGCAGCACCATCGCACTGACTTCCTGCGGCGTATACTCCTTGTCGCGAACCTTAACACGGACCAGCTCTTCAGGACCGCCTACCACCTCGTAGGGGACCTGCTTCTCTTCTTCCTTGACCTCGTTGTGGCGCCTACCCATGAAGCGCTTGATGGAGAAGACCGTATTGTTGGGGTTGGTGACCTGCTGGTGCTTGGCGGGCTGGCCTACCAGTCGCTCGCCCTTGTCGGTAAAGGCCACCACCGAAGGCGTCACCCGGCTGCCCTGCTGGTTGATAAGCACCTTCGGCTCACTACCCTCCATGACGGCTACACAGCTATTTGTCGTTCCCAGGTCGATTCCGATAACTTTGTTCGAAGCCATATCGCGTCGCCTTCCGATTATCTGACAGTTGACTTAACGTTTCTCTCGCGCAACCAGCGCGTATTCTACGCGCGAACTTCCCGCCGAGAAGCCAGCAACCCCCGTGCCAACATGCCAGGGGCTTGATAATACAGGACTTACCTGCATCGCCTCCGGCGACGATATGCCAGAACGACCGTCACCAACCGCCCCGGAAGCCGCTTTGGCAGACGATGACGGTAGCTTGCCCACCGGTTGTGCCTACTCGTCCCGCGGGCGTGTGGTGAAGTCCTCTTGAAGCCCCAGCTTTTCGTAAAGCTTGCGGCGCCCGGATTTATCGCCTTCCTGCACCCGCGTGGCAATCTCGGCGACCTTCTCCGCCCGGTCCGCGGGTACGGCTATAACGCCGTCGCCGTCGGCGACTATTACGTCGCCGGGATGGACGAACACCCCGCCGACGGTAACCGGCTGATTGGTGGACTCCAGCTCCAGCCGGCCCGGGCGGATGCCCCGCGCGATACCGTGGGAATAGACCGGCACGCGCTGCTTGATAAGCTCGTCGGTATCGCGCGCTCCGCCGTTGGTCACCGCCCCGACGGCGCCGGCGGCCAACCAGCCCATCGAGTTGTTCGAGCCGATGAATCCGCACTCCTTAACGCCGGAAGCGTCTATCACGATGACGTCGCCGGGGCGGATCTCGTCGTCGATGGGCCCCTTCGCAAGTCGGCCGTACCAGTCGCCCTTCCACTTCATGTGGGCTTCGACGTCCTCGAACACCGGAGCGCGTCGGCCAGTCGGCACAAATCGCACCGTGTGTGCAAAACCCACAATGCGATGGGCGAACTCGTCGGTATCCCGCCACAGCGGGCGGATGTCCGCATCCAGAAGCCCCACGTCCTGAAGCCCTATCGCGTCCATCCCGTCGCAAACGTCGGTAAGACGCAACCCGGCGTACATCTCCAAAATCCGCTGACGATCATTTTGCTCGTTCATGGCCTTCTCCGTTGGGTGTTGCGGCGTCGTCGAACACGCTTTCCGCACGGTAGCTGCTACGCACCAGTGGACCCGCGGCTACCGAGACGAACCCCATACCACGGCCCTCGTCTGCGACGGCGTCGAATTCCTCCGGCGGCACGAAACGCTCCACCGGCGCGTGCCGCGCAGAGGGAGCAAGATATTGCCCGACCGTCAGCACGTCGCATCCGACCGACCGCAAATCGCTCAGGACCGCGGAAATCTCATCGCGACTTTCGCCTAAACCGACCATCAGCCCGCTCTTGGTAAACATTTGTCCGCCGGTGCTCATCACGAACCCCTTCGCCCGCTCCAACAACTCCAGCGAGCGGCGGTAGTCGGCCTCCGGGCGGACGTCACCGTAGAGGCGCGGCACAGTCTCGACGTTGTGGTTCAGCACGTCGGGCCGGGCGCGAAGTACCTTTCGCAGTGCTGCCTCGTCGCCGAGGAAGTCCGGTATGAGCACCTCGACGGTGCTTTCCGGAAGCGCCTCGCGCACCGCCCGGACGGTGAGGGCAAAGTGCTCGGCGCCGCCGTCGGCCAGGTCGTCGCGCGTGACCGAGGTAATCACCACGTGTTTCAGTCCCAACCGCTTGGCTGCGGCGGCGACGTTCGCCGGTTCCTCGGCTTCGAGCGGCTCGCCCGGCGGTCCCGGCACGGCGCAGAAGCGGCAGTTGCGCGTACATCTGCCGCCGAGAATCATGAAAGTCGCAGTCCGCCGGCTGAAGCATTCCGGCAGATTGGGGCACTGCGCCGAGGCGCAGACGGTGTTCAGGCCCAGGTCTCGCAGCATCCTGGCGACACCCGCCGACGTCCCGCCGGCGGCGATGGGACGCTTCATCCACTTCGGCAATCGCCGGGTGGGTTTATTTTCGGTATCCGTATTCACAGTGTGTTTGCGCCCTCCGGCATAGTTGCATCGGCCGGGCGGGTTTCGCCGCGATCGAAGCCGAAAGACTCGCATATACACTCTACCAGCGCGGGCTTTACGTCCTCTACGCTTATTGGTCGGCCGAGCTGCTTCATGCTGGTTACGTCCGAAGCGCTCAGTCCGCACGGGACAATCGACTCGTAATTCGCCAGGTCGCAATCCACGTTCAACGCAAGTCCGTGGTAGGTCACCCATCGTTCGACGGCGACGCCGACGGCTGCTATTTTCCGCCCTCCGACCCAGACGCCGGGAAACCCGTCGCGCCTCCCGGCCGATATGTCGAATGTCGCAAGCGTGCGTATAATCGCCTCTTCCAGGCGGTTGACGTAGTCGCGGAGCGTCAGGCGGCGCTTGTCCAGGCGGCAGATAAGGTAGGCCACCAATTGCCCGGGACCGTGCCAGGTCACCTGCCCGCCGCGACGAGTTTCATGCACTTCGACGTTCGCGGCCCGAAGCGCGTCAGCCGATGCGAGCAGGTCGCCCTCGCCGCCGCGTAGGCCCAGAGTGATAACCGGCGGGTCGTGCTCGACGGTGAGCACGACCGCCCGCCTGGGTTCCTCGCGCACCTGCCGGACCAGCCGCTTCTGAAACTCCAGCACGGGCCGATATGCACGCCGACCGAGGTCCACAATTTCCAGCTTCGGCGTCTCGGCGGGTTTAGGCATGGTGACTACTTGCCGGCCTTGCGGGCCTGCTTGCGAATGCGGCGCATCTCCCAGCCCTCGGCGGCCGCCATTATTCCCTCGGCGAACGTCGGGTGCATGTGGATGGTTTCGAGTATGCCCGCCAGCGTGATGCCGTGACGCATCGCCAGCACCAGCTCGTGGGCATAGTCGGTGGCGTGCGGGCCTATTACCACGGCGCCGTAAATCCGCCCGTCGTCGGGGTTGATGACTATCTTGACCTGCCCGTCCGTCTCGTCGTAAACCTTGCCCGTGCCACTGTTGGCGTAGGAATAACGAGCGACGGTCACCTTGTCGTACTTCTCGCGGGCCTGCTGCTCGGAAAGCCCGACCACCGCTACCTCCGGATGGGTGTACTGCCCGATGGGCATGACGCTTCGGTCGTCGGACATATCCCCGCCGGTGGCGTTCTCGCCGGCGATATTGCCCATCCGCTCGGCGAGGTGGGCGAACTGCTGCTTCTCGGCGACGTCGCCCACGGCATAGATATTCTCCACATTGGTGCGGCATTTCGCGTCCACCGGGATAATACCGTCGGCCAGCTCAACGCCGGCATCCTCAAGCCCGATATCCTCGACATTGGGACGTCGGCCGACCGCTATCAGCGCGCAGGCGGCGCTGACGTTCCGGCCGTTTTCCAGCTCGGCGGTTACGCCGTCGGCGCTCGCGTTCATGGACAAGACCTTGGAACCGGTCTGCACGTCAACTCCGCGGGCGGTGAGCAGTTCCTCGACCGCTTTTGCGGCGTCGGAATCCATGCCCGGTATCAACTGGTCGGTCATCTCGAGAACATGGGTCTCTATGCCCAGCTCGCCGTAGGCGCAGGCGAATTCCGTGCCTATGACGCCGCCGCCCATGACCACAACGCTTTCGGGCAGGTCCTCGGCGCGGGTGGCCTCCTCGGTGGTCATAAGCTTGCCGCTGTCCCACGGCAGGAAGTCCGGCTGAACGGGTCTGGCACCCGTGGCGATTATGATGGACTTCGCCTTCACCTCGTGGGCCTTTCCGCCGCGCTCCACGGCCAATTCGTTCGGTCCGGTCAGCCGACCCGTCCCGCGGATGATCGTTACGTTGCGCCGGGAGTTATGGCCCTTTTCGGACGCCTCGCGCAAGCCCGCGACCACCTCGAGAACGCGCTTCATGAACGCCCTGGTGTCCACCTTGGCGCCGCTGAACGAAACTCCCATGTGCTCGGCGTTGCGGGCGCGGTAATAGATACCGCTGGCGGCGAGCATGGCCTTGGTGGGCATGCACCCGGAGTTCAGGCAAACCCCGCCGAGGTCGGACCGCTCTATAAGGCATACCGACGCGCCCTTGGCGTCCGCACGCGCGGCGGCCGCCCCGCCCCCGGGACCGCCGCCGAGTATGGCAACGTCATATTCGCTCATGGCTTCTCCTGATCATGATGGTGCCGCGGCGTGTTCGCCGGCTACCTGCTCCTGCGCCGTCAGCGGGAGCATGTTCATCCGCCATGTCCGCTCCCGGCGGGCCTGCCTGCCGGCAGGCAGGCACAGCCCTACAACAGCGCCACGTCCGGTTCGCGGGCGGCCTGGGTCTCGTCGAGCCGGCGGACCGGTGTTTTCGTCGGACATTCGTGCAGTGAGTCCGGGTCGCTCTCGGCAAGCTGGGCTATCTCGACCATCGCCGCGACGAAGGCGTCCAGCGTCTCGGCGCCCTCGGTCTCGGTCGGCTCGATCATCATCGCCTCATCCACTATCAGCGGGAAATAGACCGTCGGCGGATGGAAGCCCCGCTCGATGAGCGCCTTGGCCACGTCCACAGCCGCCACGCCGTTTTTCTTCTGCCGCGAGGCCGAGAACACGCACTCGTGCTTGCAGAGCTGCCCGTAAGGCAGATCGTAATGCTCGCGGAGTTTCTCCTTGAGGTAGTTCGCGTTGAGTACCGCGTTCTCCGAGACGCGCAGCAGTCCGTCGCGCCCCAGCAGCAACAGATACGCCAGCGCCTTGAGGTACACGTTGAAGTTGCCGTAGTGCGGCGCGATGGCTCCGATCGAATCGGGCCGGTCATAGTCCAGATGATACTTCCCGCCTTCGCCGCGGACGGCTATGGGGGTCGGCAGGAAGCGCCGCAGCCGCTCTATCACACCCACCGGACCGGCGCCGGGACCACCGCCGCCGTGCGGCGTGGAGAACGTCTTGTGCAGGTTCAGGTGGACTATATCAAAGCCCATATCGCCGGGTCTCGCGCGACCCAGAAGTGCGTTCAGATTAGCCCCGTCGTAATAAACCAGACCGTCGATCTCGTGCACCAGACGGCATATCTCGTCCACGTGCGGGTTGAAAAGCCCGAGCGTGTTCGGAGAAGTAAGCATCAGTCCGGCCACGTCTTCGTCCAGGGCTTCTTTCAGTGCGTCCACGCCCATCAGCCCGTTCTCGTCCGAGGCGATGGTGCGAACCTCGAAGCCCGCTATCGCGGCGCTGGCGGGGTTCGTGCCGTGGGCGCTGTCCGGTATCAGGATGGTCTTGCGGTCGGTGCCCTTGGAACGGTGATAGGCGGCCATTATCAACACGCCGGTCAGCTCGCCGTTCGCACCGGCCATCGGCTGGGAGGTGAACTCGGCCATGCCGGTAATCTCGCGCAAAAGCAGGTCGGTCTCGTGCAGCACGGCAAGCGCGCCCTGGACAAGATCCTCACCGCCTTCGATGCGCGGCAGAAGCGGATGCAGGGCAGCGAAGCGTCCGTCCCGGGCGACCTGCTCGTTCATGCGCGGGTTGTACTTCATCGTGCACGAGCCGAGCGGATAGAAGCCGCTGTCCACGCCGAAGTTCTTTTGGGAAAGCTCCGTAAAGTGGCGCATCACGTCCAGTTCGGAGACCTCCGGCAGCTCGGCCGGGTGAGAACGGCGCAGTTGCTCCGGGATGTTGGCGCTGGTGGGAACGTCCTTTTGCGGCAGCGTCGCGCCGCGACGGTTGGGTACGCTTCTGTCGTAGATAAGCTTCATATCGCCTCCTCCAAAGCGTCGGCGAGGCGGTCGATTTCCGCACGCGTGCGTTTCTCGGTTACCGCCACCAGCAGGGCGTTCTTCAGGTCGTCGTAGAAGTTGCCCAGCGGCAGGCCGGCGGCTATCCCGCCTTCCAGCAGCTTGCCCGCCACCTCGCCGGCGTCGGCGGAAAGGCGGACGACGAACTCGTTGAAGACCGGCGTGTCCGCGAAGTCCAGGTCCACACCATCCACCTCCGCGAGGCGCTCGCGGGCGTAGGCGGTCTTGTCGGCAATCAGCGTCGCGAGTTCCGCAAAGCCGGTCTTGCCCATCAAGCTCAGATACGTAGTCGCCGCCAAAGCGCAAAGCCCCTGGTTGGTGCAGATGTTGCTGGTCGCTTTCTCGCGGCGGATGTGCTGCTCCCTCGGCTGGAGAGTCAGCACGAAACCTTCCTTGCCCTCGACGTCCACAGTGCGTCCGACGAGCCGGCCGGGCATCTTCCGCATGAACTTCCCGCCGCGGGTGGCCATGAAGCCCAGGTAAGGTCCGCCGAAACTCAGCGGCAGTCCCAGCGACTGTCCGTCGCCGGTTACTATGTCCGCGCCCATCTCGCCCGGCGGTTTGGTAAGCCCCAGTGCGATTGGATACGTCGATACGCACAGCAGCGCGCGGGTCTCGTGGACCTTTTCCGCCAGATCGGTGAAGTCATCCAGCAGGCCGAAGAAGTTCGGAGTCTGCACCACGACCGCCGCCGTCGTATCGCCCATCGCCTCGACGATGGCGTCGCGGTCGGCAAGTCCGCCTTTGGGCGGAATCTCGACTATCTCCACATCGAAGTTCGCCAGGTAGGTGTGCAGCATCCGGCGGTAAATGGGGTTGACGTCTTCGCTGACGACTATGCGGTTGCGCCGGCGGACCAGACGCATCGCCATCATGACCGCCTCGAAGATAGCCGTTCCGCCGTCGTACAGCGACGCGTTCGCCACCTCCATGCCTGTCAGCCGACATATGCCCGTCTGGTACTCATACATCGCCTGGAGAGTGCCCTGGGAGCACTCCGGCTGGTACGGAGTATAAGCCGTAAAGAACTCGCTCCGCGAGAGCACCGCATCGACGGCCGAGGGTATGAAATGGTCGTACGCGCCGCCCCCCAGAAAGCTTACCGGTTCGGGGCCGTTCGCCCCGGCCAACTCGTTCATCCTCCGCAAGACGTCATGCTCGCACAGCCCGTCGGGAATTTTGACCGGACCGCTGCGCAGACGCTCTGGGATATCGGCGAAAAGGTCATCGGCGGAAAGCCCCATCTCCGCCAGCATCCGCCGCCTTTGCTCGTCGGTGTTGGCGATAAAAGGCATTACTCGGAGCTTTCCAGCATCTTCTTGTAGTCGTCGGCCTTCATCAGCTTTTCAAGCTGCGAGGCGTCCGAGCATTTCATCTTGTAAATCCAGCCGGACCCGTAAGGGTCGGAGTTCACCGCCGCAGGGTCGTCCTCCAACGCCTCGTTGACCTCGGTAACCTCGCCGTCGGCGGGCGCATATATGCTGGCGGCCGCCTTGGTGGACTCCAGTGCGCACGCCTCGCCGCCGGCTGTAAGCTTGTCGCCGACTTCCGGCAGCTCGACGAACGTTATGTCGCCGAGTTGCTCCTGCGCGTGGTCGGTGATACCAATAGCGACAGAGTCATAGCCGTGCGTGTGCAAATTCACGACGCCTACTTTCTTTAGGTTCAACGTTTTGCCTTCTGCTTCAACCTTCACCCACTCGTGGTGCTCCGTGTAGAGCAATTCGTCCGGTACGTTCGTCATGTCTTTGACTCCTGCAATGGAAGCTTTTTGCGACAGGTTCCTTCGGTATAGAGCGGCTTTTCGGCTACGGTCATCGGCAGGTCGCGCCGGCGGCCTGTCTTGACGGTAAGCTCCGTACCCGGCTGGCAGAGG